>JBFHDX010000037.1:0-30628 GCA_041584475.1 Alphaproteobacteria bacterium | reverse complement strand
GCAAAAAGGCCGCCCGGCGGGGCGGCCCTTCGGCTTCGAATTCGGCTGGGCGAGGGTCGTCAGGCCGATGCCGGCTGGCTCTCGATGCCCTTTTCGTTGAACAGCGCCTGCAGCTCGCCGGTCTCGTACATCTCGCGCACGATGTCGCAGCCGCCGATGAACTCGCCCTTGACGTAGAGCTGGGGGATCGTCGGCCAGTTGCTGAAATCCTTGATGCCCTGGCGGATGCCGGGATCCTGCAGCACGTCGACGCCCTTGAACTTGACGCCCATCACGGTCAGCGCCTGGGCCACGGCGGCCGAGAAGCCGCACTGCGGGAACACCGGCGAGCCCTTCATGAACAGCACGACGTCGTTTTCCGTGATCTCCTCGCGGATGCGGTCGAAGACAACATTCTCCATGGCGGTCAAATCCTCTCTAACCCTTGTGTGGGCCCTTGTGCGGGAAGCCCTATTCCGGCGCCGACGTCTGCAGCGCCAGCGCGTGCAGCTCGGCGCCCATGCGGCCCTTCAGCGCCGCGTAGACCATCTGGTGCTGTTGCACGCGGCTCTTGCCCTTGAACGCGGGGGAACTGACGTAGGCGGCGTAATGGTCGCCATCGCCGCGCAGATCCTCGATGCGGACCTCGGCGTCGGGTATGGCTTCCTTGATCAGCCGCTCGATCTCGCTCAGTTCCATCGCCATGCCGGCCGCTCCCCTTGATCGCGTCTCTTTCCGGCGCCTGGCGCGCCGTTCACGGGCGCGCCATGAACGACGGCAGCCAGTCCTCGTGGCGCCGCCTCAACTCGCCGATGGATATGGTATGGCCGCCCGCCACTGTCAACGCATCCCCGCCGCTGCGGCCGACGGCGACCGCCGGCACATCCTGGGCCCTCGCGTCGGCGACGATCGCGCGCCCGTCCTCGACGGCCAGCAGATAGCGCGCCTGGTCCTCGCCGAACAGCCAGGCGTGCAGCGGCAGATCGCCGGGCGCGCCATCGAGCGTGGCGCCGATGTCCCCGGCCAGCGCCATCTCCGCCGCGGCGACGAGCAGCCCGCCGTCGGCGAGATCGTGACAGGCGGCGACCCGGCCCGCCGCGATCAGGCCGCGCACGAGATCCCCGTTGCGGCGCTCGGCTTCGAGGTCGACCGGCGGCGGCGCGCCTTCCTCGCGGCCGGCGATCTCGCGCAGATAGAGCGACGCGCCGAGCCAGCCCGCGGTGGCGCCGATCAGCACCAGCTCCAGCCCCTCGCGCGGAATTTCGATGCGCGCCGTCTTCGCGAGGTCCTCGATCAGCCCCAGCCCGCCGATCACCGGGGTGGGGAGGATCGCCTCGCCGCTCGTCTCGTTGTACAGCGACACGTTGCCCGAGACGACCGGGAAGTCGAGCGCCCGACAGGCCTCGGCCATGCCGGTGACGCAGCCGGCCAGCTGGCCCATGATGCGGGGCTTCTCGGGGTTGCCGAAGTTGAGATTGTTGGTGAGCGCGAGCGGCAGCGCGCCGACGGCGGTCAGGTTGCGCCATGCCTCGGCGACCGCCTGCCGGCCGCCCTCGACCGGGTCGGCGAGGCAATAGCGCGGCGTCGCGTCCGTGGTGATCGCGAGGCCGCGGCCGCTGCCGTGGATGCGCACGACGGCGGCATCGCCGCCCGGGGGCTGCACCGTGTCCGCCATGACCATGTGGTCGTACTGCTCCCAGATCCAGCGGCGGCTCGAGAGGTGCGGCCCGCCGAGCAGCCGCGCCAGCGCCTCGACCGGATCGGCCGGGGCCGGTACCGCGGATGCCGCGATCGCCTCGGCCTTCGGCGTTTCCTCGTACGGCCGCTCGTATTCCGGGGCGGCGGCGACGAGCGGTGCGACCGGGATGTCGCCGACCGTCTCGCCATGGAATTTCAGGACCAGCCGGCCGCTGTCGGTGACGCGCCCGATCACCGCGAAGTCGAGCTCCCACTTGTCGAAGATGCGGCGCGCCTCGTCCTCGCGGCCGGGCTTGAGCACCATCAGCATGCGCTCCTGGCTCTCCGACAGCATCAGCTCGTACGGCGTCATGCCGGTCTCGCGCATCGGCACGCGGTCGAGCTCGAGCTCGACGCCGACGCCGCCCTTCGAGGCCATTTCGACCGACGAGGAGGTGAGGCCGGCCGCGCCCATGTCCTGGATCGCGACGATCGCGTCGGTCGCCATCAGCTCGAGGCAGGCCTCCAGCAGCAGCTTTTCCGTGAACGGGTCGCCGACCTGCACGGTGGGGCGTTTCTCCTCTGAATCCTCGGCGAACTCGGCCGACGCCATGGTCGCGCCGTGGATGCCGTCGCGCCCGGTCTTCGAGCCCACATAGACCATCGGATTGCCCGGACCGGCCGCCGCCGAATAGAAGATGCGGTCGGCGTCGGCGATGCCTACCGTCATCGCGTTGACCAGAATGTTGCCGTTGTAGGCGCGGTGGAATACGCACTCGCCGCCGACGGTAGGCACGCCGATGCAGTTGCCGTAGCCGCCGATGCCGGCGACGACGCCCGACACCAGATGCCGCGTCTTGGGATGGTCGGGGGAACCGAAGCGCAGCGCGTTCATGCTGGCGACGGGTCGCGCGCCCATGGTGAAGACGTCGCGCAGGATGCCGCCGACGCCGGTGGCCGCGCCCTGGTATGGCTCGATGAAGCTCGGGTGATTGTGGCTCTCGATCTTGAACACGGCCGCCTTGCCGTCGCCGATGTCGACGACGCCGGCATTCTCGCCGGGCCCGCAGATCACCCGCGGCCCTTCGGTCGGCAGCGTCTTCAGCCAGACCTTGGAGGATTTGTACGAGCAGTGCTCCGACCACATCGCCGAGAACACCCCGAGCTCGGTGATGTTCGGCGCGCGGCCGAGGATGTCCAGGATCTTCGCGTATTCCTCGCCGGTCAGACCGTGCTCGGAGGCGAGTTCCGGGGTGATCTCGACGGCGGCTGCGGTGGCGGTCATGCGGCGACGGCCTCCACCAGCCCCTCGAACAGGGCGCGCCCGCCAATTCCGCCATGCAACGGGTCCACGGCGCGCTCCGGGTGCGGCATCATGCCGAGGACGTTGCGTCGCTCGTTCAGGATGCCGGCGATATCCCGCGCCGAGCCGTTCGGGTTGGCCTCGCGCCCGGCGTAGCGGAACGCCACCCGGTCCTCGCCCTCGAGCCGGTCGAGCGTGGTCTCGTCGGCGTAGTAGTTACCGTCGTGGTGGGCGACCGGCATGGTCACGCGCTGGCCCTGCACGTAGGCGCGCGTGAACGGCGAGTCGCCCGTGCCGACGATCAGGTCGACATCGCGGCAGACGAATTTGAGCCCGGCATTCCGCATCAGCACGCCGGGCAGCAGACCGGTCTCCGTCAGCACCTGGAAGCCGTTGCAGATGCCGATCACCAGCACGCCGCGCCCGGCCTGTTCGCGCACGGCGCGCAGCACCGGCGACTGTGCCGCCATGGCACCCGAGCGCAAATAGTCGCCGTACGAAAACCCGCCCGGCAGCACGATGAGGTCGAGCGCCGGCAGATCGCTCTCGCGGTGCCAGATCATGTGCGGCGCCCGGCCGAACGCCGCTTCCAGCGCCACCGCCGCGTCACGGTCGCAGTTCGAGCCCGGAAAGACGATGACCGCGGTTCTCATTGCTGTCCCTTGCCGCTGCCCCTTTGCCCTTTGCGTTACGCGGCCGCCGACGGTCCCGGTCAGCCGGCGTAGACGCGCCTGAACGCGCCCGGATAATCGGTCACGAGGCCGTCGGAGTCCACCTGCAGCTCGTGCGCGTTGCCGCGAAACAGCGGTTCGTACCGGTACAGGCCCCCGTCCGGCCCCAGCGGCGCTATGCAGCTGTAACGCTGGCGGACCGGCCTGACGCGCATCAGCGGCACGTCGAGATAGGCGACCGAGATTTCGGCCGATTCGCCCGCCGCCAGCCCCAGGCGGCGAATCGGCAGACTCTTGGTGAAGGCGCTGGTCGCCAGGTCGATCTCGTAACAGCCGTTGAGCTCGCTGATCGACCGGCCCTCGGCGTCGCGCCAGTCGGCGCCCCCGTTCACCGTGAAGGAGAGTTCGCGCGGCCCCTCGCTGGAGCCCGACAGCAGGCGAACCGTCGCCGCCTCCATCCGCCACTCGGCCGAGAGGCGCAGCAGCAGGTGCAGCCGGAAGGGCGGCAGGTCGTCGCTGCGACCGACGAACATCGCGTCGGCCAGGAAACCCTCGTCCTCCTTGCCCAGATGCAGATGCTCCAGCCCGGCGCCCTGCGGATCGGTCCAGATCGTGTCCTGCCCGGTCATCCGTCGAGGTCGATGGCGTAGTTCTCGATGACCGTGTTCGCGAGCAGCTTCTCGCACATCGCGGTGACCTGCCGACGCGCCTCGTCGGCGTCGGTCTCGCCGAGGTCGAGCTCGATGTACTTGCCCTGCCGGACGTCGCCGACGCCCTCGAAGCCGAGCGATTCCAGCGCGTGCCCGATTGCTTTGCCTTGCGGGTCGAGGACGCCCTGCTTGAGCGTGATGTGAACCCTGGCCTTCACCGCTGCGATACCCCCTGTCGCGTTCGACCCTGCGAATGCCGGCGCCCCGCGAGGGGCGGATCTGGCGATGCGATGCGCGTGCCGGGCGCTACTGGATCGTCTCCGACCCCTTGAGGTCGTGCGGTCCGCCCTCCGGCAGGATGCCCAGCCGCCGCGCGACCTCCTGGTACGCTTCCTCGACGCCTCCGAGATCACGCCGGAAACGGTCCTTGTCGAGCTTCTCGTTGGTCTTGACGTCCCAGAGCCGGCAATTGTCCGGACTGATCTCGTCCGCGAGCACGATGCGCATCTCGCCGTTTTCCTCGTACAGCCGGCCGAACTCGAGCTTGAAGTCGACGAGCTTCAGCCCAACCCCGAGGAACAGGCCGCCAAGGAAGTCGTTGACGCGCAACGCCAGCGCCAGCATGTCGTCGATGTCCTGCGGCGTCGCCCAGCCGAAGGCCGTGATGTGCTCCTCCGAGACCAGCGGGTCTCCGAGCTCGTCCGACTTGTAGTAGCACTCGACGACGGAACGCGGCAGCGGCGTGCCCTCCGCGATCGCGAACCGCTTCGACAGCGAGCCGGCGACGACGTTGCGGACCACCACCTCGATGGGGATGATCTCGACCTCGCGCACGAGCTGCTCGCGCATGTTGAGCCGGCGCACGAAATGCGTCGGGATGCCGATCTCGGCGAGCCGCAGCATCAGGTACTCCGAGATGCGGTTGTTGAGGACGCCCTTGCCGGTGATCGTGCCCTTCTTCTGGTTGTTGAATGCCGTGGCGTCGTCCTTGAAGTACTGTACCAGGGTGCCGGGCTCCGGCCCCTCGAACATCACCTTGGCCTTGCCCTCGTAAATGCGTCTGCGACGTGCCATGAAATCGATTTATCCAGAAGGACGACCGCTGCGCCCGGCAGCGGGCCCGTGGGACCGGGAAACGGCCCGGTGTCGACGCGGCAGATATAGCAACTGTTCCCGCCCGAAACAATGACGCAACGGTGGCCGAAACGGGGCACCGGGGCGGAACGCCGGCACCACCGGCGTCCCGTCTTCCGGCGAGGGCCGTCGCCTGCTACGCTGCGTCGCGGAACCGTGACCGTCCGCACCCCTGCGATGCCTGAAGCGCCGATGGCTGCCCCGACCGATATTCGAGAATTCCACGCGCACGTCTATTTCGACGCGCAGTCCATCGAGCGGGCGCGCGCGCTGTGCGAGTCGGCGCGCGACGAACTCGGCGTGACGATGGGCCGGGTGCACGAACGGCCGGTCGGCCCGCATCCCATGTGGAGCTGCCAGCTCGCCTTCGCGCCCGAGCGCTTCGGCGAGGTCATCCCCTGGCTCGCCCTCAACCGCGGCGGGCTGACGGTCTTCATCCATCCAAACACCGGCGACGACATCCCCGACCACACCGATCACGCCATGTGGATGGGTGCGATGCTGCCGCTCAACCTCGACGCGCTGCGCTGATCGCGCGGAGCGCACTCGCGACTCATGCTTTGCGACAATTTGCGCTAAAATGACGCAAAACCGTCGCCGGCCGGCGCGGTGAAAAGCAAGGCGCCGCAGGCGCTTGACGGGAGGAATACGTAAGATGAAATGGGCGGGTGCAACGACTTTCGCGGCGTTCGCTGCGGCGCTGGCGTTGGCAGCGCCGCGGCCGGCGACGGCGCAGACCTACGTCGATCTGGAGCTGATCCTGGCGGTCGACGTGTCGGGCTCGGTCGACCCCGGCGAGGCGGCCCTGCAGCGCGAGGGCTACATCGCCGCCTTCCAGGACAAGGACGTCATCCGCGCCATCGAGGGCGGCATGCTCGGCCGCATCGCCGTCGCCTACTACGAATGGGCCGGCTTCGGCCACATCCGCGAGATCGTCGGCTGGACGCTCGTCGAGGACACGGCCAGCGCGTACGCGTTCGCCAAATGGCTGACGATCAGCCCGCCGCAGACCGCGCGGCGCACGGCGATAACCTCGGCGATCAACTATGCCGTACCCTATTTCGAGAGCAACAGCTTCGAGGGAACGCGCCGCGTCATCGACATCTCCGGCGACGGCGCCAACAACTGGGGCGGGCTCGTGACCGACGCGCGCGATCGCGCGGTCGCCGCCGGGGTTACGATCAACGGCCTGCCGATCATCAACGGGCGCAGCGGACCCGGCGGCTGGCCGCAGGTTCCCAATCTCGACCTCTATTACGAGAACTGCGTGATCGGCGGGCCCGGCGCCTTCATCGTCGTCGCGCATTCGTTCCAGGAATTCGCGACGGCGATCCGCCAGAAGCTGATCACCGAGATCGCCGGCATCGCGCCGCCCGCGAAAGCGCGGGAACACGCGGCCGCCCCGCAATCGCCCGAACCGCGGCTCGTCCGCGCCGCGCAGTCGGGCGGCGACCGCGTGGTGCCGCCCTGCGACATCGGCGAGCGCCGCTGGCTCGATATCGACGACTACTGAGCATCCGCCGCGGCCGGCGGTTCCCGCTGCGTCAGCGGATCGCCGACGCGGCCTTCGGCTCGTCCACGACGAGGGCGATTTCGCGCGTCCCGTCGAGGCGGTCGATGATCAGGCGATTGCCGGCAGTGCGCAGACCCCGGGCACGCTCGCCGCTTACGTCCGCGAGCCGTGCTCCCGGCGGCAGGTCGAGCGTCAGGTCGCGTACGGGGGCGGGCGCGGTGACGCTGACCGCCAGCTCGCCGCCGTGCGCCGAGACGTCGATCTCGACGGCGTCGCGCGCCGCCCACCAGGCGCCGTAATCGGCGAGCGTGCCGAACCACGAGAAGTCGCGGACTGCCTCGATGAAGCGGCGCTCGAAGTCGAGCTTGTGGCCGAGCACGTCCGGGTGGATGAGCACCATGCACAGGCCGCCGTGCCGCGCGATCCGCCGCGCCAGGGCGATCGCCTCGGGCAGCCGCTCGCCGAGAGGCGGCGCGTGCTCGTCCTCGATCGTCACCGGGAACTCGTAGACCGGCACCTCGGCGGTCGAACCCCGGTGATGCTTGAGCCGGAACGGCAGGTGCGTCAGCGAGGCGTTGGCCGTCACGGCCGAGCTGTAGCGATAGCCGGTCGCCGCGAGGGCCTGCGGCAGCGCTTCGGGATTGGCGAGGTGACCGGGACGAAAGCTCACCACGGGCGCCGCGCCGGACAGCTCCTCGATGAGGAAACGGCTGACCCGAAGCTCGCCGAGGATCGTGCCGCCGAGCGTCGTGGCGGCGCTGCGGACGAACGGGCGGTAGGCGGGATAGGCCTCGTCGCCGCTGCCCAACGGGAAATCGGCGAACACAAGCGAGTGCGAGACGCCGTGGCTGGCCAGCTCCATGCCCATCGCCGAGAGGTCGCTGAGGATGCCGGGGCCGGCCTCGTCGAGGATCACCCTGTCGTTCCAGTCCCTCATGTACTTCGTCTGGATGAAATAGGTGGCGCTGATTCCGGCCTCGCGCTCGATGCGCGCGTATTCGAGCGAATTGGCGAGCGAGTCCGTGTAGTCGACGTCGTGACCGATGACGACCGCCAGGTCCCTGCCGTCGGGCACCGGCCGCAAGAGGACGGCGCGCGGCTCCGCCTGGCGATAGAGGCGCGCAATGAACCGCATCAGGACATCGAGCGCGGGCTCGTAATCGTTGACGTAGCTGCGGGCGAGGGCGGCGGCGCGGAAATTCTGGCCCTTCAGCAGCAGCTCGCCCGGGTCGATCCCGATCGCGTAGGCGTGGCCCGAGCCGATCGCCCGGCCGACGATCGCGGCGCTGCCGTCGTCGTAGCGCGCGAGCGGCGTGTGCCTCGACCCCTCGTACGCGTACGTGCCGACCGGATCCAGCGTGCCGTCCGCAGAGCCCAGCGGCAGCACCGTTTCCCGGTCGTTGCCGGGCGCCTCGTCGCCGTTCTGCCAGATCAGGCGGGAACGGTCGCGCGCGGCGACCGCCTCGCGAAACCCGAAGACCTCCTGCAGCCCGCCGCCGAGCACGTTGACGCCGATCAGCGTCCCGCCCTCGCGCGGCACCGCCGCCAGCGCCTGCAGCGCATCCGACGCCAAAACCGCCCCGGATATCCTGGGGTAGACGAGGATCGCCCGGTGGCGCAGCGAGTCCCGGTAATCCGTGGTGATCGTGAAGGGAATGCCCGCGGCCTTGAGCCCGTGCGCGAGACCGAGCCACGACGACTCCGGATCGGTCAGCAACACCGAGAGCCGGCTGTCCCCGCCGCCTGCGTAGGCGGTCCATTGCGCCGGCTCGGCGGCAGGCACGACGGTGCGTTGCTCCGGTCCGGCGACGCCCGGATAGATGAACGCCGCGGGCTCGCGGGTCGCAAGCTTGTACCCGCCTAAGCCGGCGACGGCTGCGGCCAGAACGAGAAGTGCCAGGACTTTGCGACCCACTGCGAAACCTCCGCCTCGGCGGCCCCTGTTGTGGCGGACGAGGTCCCGAGCCTAGCCGCGCAATGGTTGTGTCTCCGTTAAATTTCGCGCATATGGGCTGGGCCGCGCGAGCGGCGCTGGCGCCGGCGAACGGAGGCCCGAACAGAGGAATGGAAAATCGCAAGGCGGCGTTTGCCGCTTTCCTGGCTGCAGGCCTGGCCACGCCGGCCGGCGCCGATGACGGCCGCGTCCAGTGGCGGGGGCCGGCGCCGGCCGAAGCCGCGGAGTCGCGGACCCTGAAGCTGCTCGGTCACTGGACGGACGGACGCTTCGTCGTCTCCGAGATCATCCCCGAGTCGGCGGCCGCGGCCGGGCCGGGCTCCGTCGCCTTGCCGATCGGGATGGATTTGGGTCTCGAGGCCGCGCCGTTCGGCAGCGAGGGCCGCGCGACGCTGGCGACCGACGGCAACGCGATGACGCTCTCGTGCGGGCCCGGAACGAAAGCGGCCGGAATGCTGCTCGGGCGGCCGGGCCACCATCTGCCGCTGCGGGCGAACCTGCGGGTCGCGGTCGAGGGCCGCGCCCGGGGCGAGTTCCGCCTCGCCGTCTCCGATGCGCGCCGCGCCGCGGCCGAGGATCCCCTCATCCTCGGCGCGCTCGGGTCGCCGCCGGTGCGGCTGCCCCTGCCGGACAGCGGCCTCGACCGGGCCTCGTGGCGGTCCTTCGCCATTCTCTGCCCGCGCGCCGGCGGGCAGCTCGCGATCGCTCGCCTCATTCTGGAGTCCGGCGCAGCGCCGGTCGACGGGCGGCGCGCCACCTGGGTCTGGCAGGCCGAGCGCTGGCAGGGCGACGGGGCGGCCCTGCTGGACCGGCTTTCGCGCGCGAGATTTGCGGTGGCGTTCGTGACCGTGCCGCTCGTCGCCGACGGCACGTCAGTCGCCCGGCCGCGCGCGCTCGGCCGCTTCGTCCGTGCGGCCCGCGAACGGGGCATCGAGGTGTGGGCCGTGGAGGGCGATCCCCGCGCCGTGCTGCCGGCCGAGCGCGCGCGCTGGGTCGGCCGCGTGCGGGCGTTCGCCGCCTACAACCGGACCGCCGCGCCCGCCGAGCGCCTCGCCGGCCTGCAGCTCGACATCGAGCCGTACCTGCTGCCGCAATATGTGCGCGACCGCGCGGCGATGCACGCGCGCTATGTCGAGACCATCGCCGCCCTGCGCGGCGTCGGCGGCATTGCGCTGGAGGTCGCGGTGCCGTTCTGGTTCGCCGGGGCCGCGACGCGATCGGGGCGGCTCATGGACGCGCTCGACGTCGACGGCGTCACGGTGATGAACTACCGCACCGATCCGGCGCTCCTGCAGCAGTCGGCGGAGCCGTTCCTGGCCTGGGGGGCGATGCGCGGAACACCCGTGCGCATCGCGGTCGAGTACGGGCCGCTGCCCGACCAGGAGATGCTGATGTTCGAGCGGGCGGAAAGCGGGCGGCTGTGGCTTGATGCGACGCCGGCCGGACCGGACCTGTCGCTGCACGCCGACGCGGCGGCCAATCCCGGCGGCGCGAGCTATCGCCTCGTCGGCCGCTGGCCGGTGCCCGCGGCGCGGACGACGTTCCAGGGCCGGGCCGAATCGCTGTGGCGCACGGTCGCGGAGCTGGAGCGCGCGTTCGCCGCCTGGCCGTCATTCGCCGGCATGGCCGTGCACGAGCCGCCGCTCGAACGCTAGTACATCGTCCACTTGTGTGGAATCGGCAGCGGGCTGGACCGAACTACTTAGACAATGCTCTAGCCCGCCGTATCGGGCCGTCGCATCATGCCGGTTTCTCGAGGCTGACGCTGCCGTCGGACGCGATCGTCCAGTGCGGGTTCCAGGCGACCTCCCAGAGATGGCCGTCGGGGTCCGCGAAATAGCCCGAATAGCCGCCCCAGAACGCGTCCTCGGCGGGTTTGAGGATCGTCGCCCCGGCGCTCTCCGCCTCGCCCAGCACGGCGTCGACCTCGTCGCGGCTGCGCGCGTTGTAGGCGAGCGCGATGGCGCCGGACTCCGCGCCCGCATCCGCCGGCAGGCCGGCATCGCGGGCCAGGTCGTCGCGGGGGTAGAGCGCGAAGATCGAGCCGCCGGTCTGGAAGAAGACGACACCGGGCAGGTCGCTGCCGCGCCGCCAGCCCAGCCCCTCCTCGTAGAACCGCCGCGCCCGCTCGAGATCGGCGACGCCGAGCGTCACCAGGCTCACCCGCTGCTCCATTCGTGCCTCCCTTGGTTCTCGCCGGCGCCGGCGCGTTTCGCCGAATCGTGCAGAATGCGCAGGGTCCGCGCGCCCCGCTCAGGGCAGATAGGACGCCTTCCAGCGCAGGATGATGTTGAACGAGATAGAGATGCGCGGCTCGTCCGACAGGTTCGGATGCACGAAATGGTGCAGGAAGGCCGGCCACAACAGGATCTCGCCGGCCTCGGGCAGGATGCGGAACTCGGGGTCGACCTGCGGGTCGCCGCGGATCGCCAGCATGTTCGCCTGCGGGCGCGGGTCGAAGAACGAGATGGCGCCGGGGTTGCGGTCGCTGCGGCCCGGCAGCGGCTTGGCGCGCGCCGGTACCCGGACGTAGTAGGTGCCGCTCAGCCAGCTGTGCGGATGATTGTGCAGATTGTGGTAGTCGCCGAACCGGTTGACGTTCGCCCAGGCCTGGACCGTCCAGTCGAGGTCGGCGTCGATTCCTGCATCTTGCGCGTAATCGGCCACCCCCCGGTCGATGCAGGCACGCAGCCACGAGAAGGCGGGGTGGTCGCGCTCGAGCAGGTCGCTGCCGAGATAGTCCGTCGTCAGGTCGGCGTGCGATCGTTCGAGCGCGGCGATTTCCTCGGCGAGAACCGGGTTGGCCTTATCCGCGCCGGGCAGCCGGTGGCGCATGAAGTGCGTCGGCCACAGTCTGAGGAACTCGGGTTTGCCGTCGCCGCGGGCCATTCTGCACTGCCCTCCGACCTCAATAATCCTCGTCGAGCAGCGGCAAGGCGCTCAACGCATGCGGCGCAGCGACGGGCGCAGCGGGATGAAGGAAGCTGCGATCGAGCGTCGCGTACCCGGTGACGCCGAGCAGTCCGAGGCAGATCTCGACCTCGCGTTCGAGCAGTTCCAGGGCCCGCACGATCCCGGCCTCTCCGGCCGCCGCCGCGGCAAGCGCGTGCAGGCGGCCGATCGCCACCGAGCCGGCGCCCAGCGCCGCGGCCTTGACGATATCCGTGCCGCGCATGACCCCGCCGTCGAAAATGATCTCCGCCCGGCCGGCGACCGTCTCGACGATTTCCGGCAGCACCTCGATGGCACCGCGTCCGTGATCGAGCTGGCGGCCGCCATGGTTCGACACCCAGATCGCCGCGCTGCCGTGCTCGACCGCCAGCGCCGCATCTTCGGCCGTGGCGATGCCTTTCAGGATCAACGGGATATCGAATCGTCGGCGGATGCGCTCGATGTCCTTCCAGGCGAACCGCATCTGGAACTCGTTGCCGGTCACGGCCTGGCGGGCCGTCGTCACGTGCCGCTTGGCGATGTCGCGCTCGCGCCGACTGTAGAAATCGAGATCGACCGTAAAACAGAAGGCGACGTATCCCGCCTCGATGGCCCGGTAGAGGTAGTCATCGACCCAGCCTTGGTCGCCGCGCACATAGAGCTGGTATATCTTGGGCAGAGCGGTCTCTGCCGCCACCGCTTCGAGGCCGGGCTCGCAGACGGAACTGATGACCGGGATGGTCCCGAACGAGGCGGCCGCGCGCGCCGACGCGAGCGCGCCGTGGGGCACGAGATCCTGAATCGAGCCGATCGGCGCGAGCAGGACCGGAAGCCGCAGCCGGTGACCGAGCACCGTCACACCACAGTCGACGCCGCTTACGTCGCGCAGCACCCGCGGTCGGAAAGCCAGCGAGTCCAGCGCCGCACGGTTGCGTTTCAGCGTCGTTTCGCTGTCGGCGCCGCCGATGAGATAGTCCCAATGCTGCCGTGGTAACTTGGCGCGCGCCGCGCGGACGATTTCGTGCAGCGTCTGGAAGTCAGGATGTTCGGCCATGGCGCGGTTGCGGGATCAGCCGGACCGGTGCGGCCGTCCATTGCGCCGCGCGGCGCCCGACGCGCTCACCCGTGCACCGGCCGGGGCAACACGATCACCGCGTCGCGGTCCGCGTAAAGGTAGTCGCCCGGTGTGATCGTTATACCGCCGAAGCATACGGTCTCGCCCGCGCGACCGATGCCGTTCTGACGCGGCGGCATCGCCGCGGCGCCGATCGCTTTTACGCCGAAGTCGAGCGCCGCGAATTCGTGGCTGTCACGGATCGCGCCGTTGAACACGAGCCCTGCCCAGCCGTGACGGTGTGCTTCGGCAGCGATGTTCCCACCGCAGAGCGCCCGCCGCATCGAACCCCGGCCGTCGACGACGAGCACCTTCCCGGCGCCACCCTCGCTCAGCACGTCTCGAATACCCTTGTTGTCCTCGAAGGTGGCGAACGTCGCGACCTCGCCGTGAAAGTGCTCGCGCACCGCGAAATCGCGGAACTGCAGCTCGCAAGCCCTGGCTTCGCTGCCATGGTCGTCGCAGATGTCGGCGGTGCGGATGATATCGGGCACGGACCCCCCTTCAGGTCTCGCGATAGGTCGTCGTCGCCGCCCCGGACGAACGACGTGCCGGGCGCGGCGGATGTTACTATAGGGGGACGCTTCGACAACAGCAGCGATTGCCTCCCCGGATTTGCGCTACACTGTCGGCGGCGGCAATCGGAGCAGGCGAGGCGGCGATGCGCATATCGGCGTGGAGCAGCGGACTGTTGGCGATCGTGGCGATGCTCTTGCCCGGGCAGGCTCTCCGCGCGCAGCAGGCGGTGGATCTCGAGCTGGCGCTTGCGGTCGACGTATCGGGGTCGATCGACGACGAGGAGGCGCAGCTCCAACGCGACGGCTACGTGGCCGCGTTTCGCGATCCCGAGGTCATCCGCGCGATCGAGCAGGGCATGCTCGGCGGCATCGCCGTCGCCTATTACGAGTGGGCGGGTTATGGCCAGATTCGGGTGATCGTCGGCTGGACGCTGATCGAGGATGAGAAGTCGGCCCACGCGTTCGCGGCGCGACTTTCGCTCGAGCCGCCGCGCACCGTGCGCCGTACGTCGATCTCGAGCGCCATCGATTTCGCCCTGCCCTTCTTCGAGCGCAACGATTTCGACGGCGCCCGGCACGTCGTCGACGTCTCGGGCGACGGCGCCAACAACTCCGGCGACCTCGTCACCGACGCCCGCGACAGGGCGATCGCGGCCGGCGTCACGATCAACGGCCTGCCGATCATGAACGGGCGCATCGGGCCCTTCGGCTGGCCGCCGATCCCCGACCTCGACCTTTACTACGAGCACTGCGTGATCGGCGGACCCGGCGCCTTCCTCGTCGTCGCCAACGGTTTCGGCGAATTCGCCGAGGCGGTACGGCGCAAGCTCATCCTGGAAATCGCCGGGGACGTGCCCGGCGGGAACCTCGCCGGCGGGCGCTCGGCCGCGAATCCGATGCTGCTGCGGGCTCAGGTGACGGCCGAGAGGATTCCCCCGCCGTGCGATATCGGCGAGCGGCGCATGCGCGCCTTCGAGGACAATTGAGCTGCAGGTCCGCCTAGACCTCGCCGGCGTATTCGCCGCGTGCCGGATAGTCTTTGTCGATCACGAAATCGATCGCCTGCACCATTTCGGCGAAATGCGGGCGGACGAACGGCATCGACTGCACCGAGGCCCAGTAGAGGGTGGCATCGGGCCGCACCAGAAAGATGCCGGGCTCCGAGAACAGCGCCGGTTCCTCTATGCCCAGCGACGTCTTGCCGCGCGAGGTCGAGATGTAAAGGCCCCAGTCGCGGGCAACGCTCAGCGGCAGGCCATAGCCGAAGCGCAGGTTCTCTGCGCCGATCTTTTCCGCCATTTGCTGCGCGCGCTCCCGGCCGTCGCTGCTGATGGCGATGGTCTTGACGCCGCGCTTGGCGAATTCAGGCGCAAGCCGCTCGAACTCTTTCAGATAGCCGCCGCAGATCGGGCAGTGCAGGCCGCGGTAGAAGCAGACCAGCGTGAACCGTTCCGCCCCGTCCGCGGCCAGGTCGAAACGTCCGTACGACAGCGTCTCGACCTGCAGGGCAGGGGTCTTCCCGCGAGGTAGGAACATTGCGTGCAGCCTTTCGTCGTTTGCGCCCGCTGTGCGCGCCACACCGACACTAGCGAATTCGGCGCGACAATTCGTCCACATCAACTGAAATTGATTGCCCGCGCAAGCAGCATCGCATCCCGGAATGGTCGCTGGCTCTCGGCACCGGGCGACCGGTCATGGGAAGCCGAACGTGTCGGGTGGCTACCCGCACGGTCTCCCTATGCGGCGAAGTGGCACGATCGGAAACGGTTGACATCGCTGTCGCCGACCCTCATATGCAAGCGTACATATCTCGCGAACGCGCGATGCGCCTCTCGTCTATTAACGAGACTGGAGGCGCCAGTCCCGAGACACATCCCAGAAAACCAACCGTTGT
The DNA here is from genome assembly GCA_041584475.1 of Alphaproteobacteria bacterium. Classification (GTDB taxonomy): domain Bacteria; phylum Pseudomonadota; class Alphaproteobacteria; order UBA8366; family JADFVY01; genus JBFHDX01. Next base: position 15,290 of record JBFHDX010000037.1, on the reverse strand, counting down.
TTCCGATTGCGCGTGGATGACGGCAACGCGCCTGGCCCGCTTGTCCTTGGCAAGCCGCCGCCGTGCGCAGAAAGATTGATTGTTTTGACCGAAGTTTCCTTCTCGGGGCTCGGCATCGCCGAGCCCATCGAGCGTGCCCTGACGGCGGAGAATTATACCACTCCGACGCCGATTCAGACGCAGGCGATCCCGTCACTGATCGACGGCCGCGACTTTCTTGGCCTCGCCCAGACTGGCACCGGGAAGACCGCCGCGTTCACCTGCCCGTTGCTCCAACGGCTCACGGTCGATCGCAGACACGCTGGGCCGCGCGCGTGCCGCGCCCTGATTCTGGCGCCGACCCGCGAACTTGCGATTCAGATCGGTGAGTCGATACGCGTCTATTCGCGCTACGTCTCCGTTCGCCATACGGTAATCACCGGCGGTGTCAGTCAGGGCCGCCAGGTCCAGGCCATGGCACGCGGCGTAGACATTCTCGTCGCTACCCCCGGTCGCTTGCTCGATCTGATCGGGCAGGGCCACGTCGCGCTGCATTCGGTGCGCACCCTGGTGCTCGACGAGGCCGATCGCATGTTGGACATGGGTTTCATCCGCGACATCCGCAAGATCGTGGCCTGGCTGCCGAAACAGCGCCAGACCATGCTATTTTCGGCCACCATGCCGGCCGAAATCGAGGAGCTTGCGCGCGCCATTCTGGTCGATCCGGTTAAGGTCGCGGTCACACCGGAAAATGTCACCGTCGATCGGATCGAGCAGCGCCTATTCCACGTGCCGACAAGCGCGAAGCGAGCCCTGCTCGAGACTTTGTTGGAAGATCCGTCGATGGCACGAGTCATCGTATTCACACGCACCAAACACGGCGCCAACCGACTTGCCGGCCAGCTCGTGCGCAGCGGTATCAACGCCGATGCGATCCACGGCAACAAATCGCAGGCGGCCCGCCAGCGTGCGCTGGAGAATTTCCGCGACAACGCTGCGCGTGTCCTGGTCGCCACGGATATCGCGGCGCGCGGCCTCGACGTCGACGGCATTAGCCACGTCGTCAACTACGATCTGCCGGTGGAGGCAGAGAGCTATGTGCACCGGATCGGTCGGACTGCGCGGGCCGGCGCATCCGGTATCGCATATTCGTTCTGCGACTCTTCCGAGCGCAAGTATCTGCGCGAGATCGAGCGGCTGGTGAAGCGACCGCTCGAAATGGCAGAGGCGCCCGACGGTCTGGCCATGTCCTGCGAGCCCGGCAACGCCGACGGTGAACAGCGGCGCTCGTCGACGCCGACCCGCTCGCGGCGGAACACGTCCAAGCGCAACACGACAGCGGGTGAACAACGGCCACTCAAACCGCACTTTAGCCGGAGCCGGCGACGCAGGGGCCGCGCCCGCAACGCGAAAAAGGTCGCATAACCGCCGGAGGCCTATCCGTCGACAGGCTCGAATGCCGCCACGTCCGGCCGGCCGTCGGCGAAAAGCCAGCGGCCGCGCGGGTCCGGGGCACCGGCCGCCGGCAGCGCCAGCAGCGAGCTCGACAGGGTGCCGAACCCGCTGTCGCTGACGATGCACATGGCACCGAACTGATCGCTTGCGGTCTCGCGGCTGGCGAGCAGAGCTTTCCAGGTCTCCCAGCTGCCGGCGCCGGGATCCGGCGGCGACGCCGCCTCGAAGCGCGGCCGGTACAAGGCGATGCGTGGGCTCGTCGCGTCGTCCAGGTCGCGTGCGGTGAGCATGTGAAGGCCGGCCGGAATGCGTTCGACGAGGACCGCGTCGGCGCCTTCGCGGCCCGCCAGCCACCAGGCGCTGGAATTGTCAGCCACGACGAGATTGAACGTCCGCCACGTCGTCGGGTCGAGATCGGCGAGCGCCAGCGCGGCTGCGCCGGCGTCGGCATGGTCGACGGCCTCGAGAACCAGTTCGCCGCGGCTGCGTTTGCCGGGCAGCGGGCCCAGCGTGCCGATCCGGTTCAGCACCGCGGCGACGACGCCGTGATCGTTGCGCGCGAGCCAGCTGCCCCCCGACTCGAGATCGATGCCGCCGACCACCTCGGGTCGGTCGGGCCAGTGCCGGCCCGGTCCCCGCCAGGGTCGGTCCGCCATCTCGTCGCGGTTGGCGGCGAGGATCAGCGGCCAGTCGGTGTCCGGCCGCCGCAGGATCACGAGTGTGCACATCGCGCGCATTGCTTAGCATGGACGGCAGCGTTCGGGGGAGTGTTCGGGTGGTGGACTTGCGGCCCGGTGACACGGGCCCCACTTTCTTAGCGAGTGTTGTGCCCCGCGTGTCCCCGGCCTCGCGCTTGCCCCGCTTGCCAGGAGCGCGCACAGTCCGCTATGCAAGGCGCGCCAGCGCTTCGCGCCCGCGGACACAGGATCATCGGCAAGGGAGGCCGTTTGGATGAGCAAGTTCGAAGAACGCGAGAAGGCATTCGAAGCCAAGTACAAGATGGATCAGGAGCGGACGTTCAAGGTCAACGTCCGCCGCTGCAAGCTGGTCGGTCTTTGGGCCGCGGAAAAGATGGGGATCGCCGGGGCCGAGGCGGAGGCCTATGCCAAGGAGGTGATCGCCTCCGATTTCGAACGCCCGGGGCCGGACGACGTCATCGACAAGCTGCACGCCGACCTCACGGGGAAGGGCATCGAGATCTCGCGGCACATGATCGAAATCGAGATGAACAGGTTCTTCGAGGAGGCTGCGCGCCAGCTGGACGAAGAGCTGGGCAAGCCTGGAGGCTGAGCCGCCGGGCCGCCGCTCCGGCGAATGACCAAGACACGACGCGCCTGGCGCGGGATGGTAACCGCGCCGCACCATCTGGCTGCCGGCACCGGGTTGTCGGTCCTGCAGGACGGCGGCAACGCCGTCGAAGCGATGGTGGCGATGGCCGCCACGATCGCGGTCGTCTATCCGCACATGAACAGCATCGGGGGCGACGGCTTCTGGCTGATCGCCGAGCCCGACGGTGACGTCGTCGGCATCGACGCCTGCGGAGCGGCGGCCGGGCAGGCGGACATCCGCTTCTATCGTGACCGGGGGTTCGACTCGATTCCGCAGCGCGGTCCGCTGGCGGCGCTGACCGTGGCGGGGACCGTCGCCGGCTGGCAGGCGGCGCTCGAGATCGCGGCGCGCCGCGGCGGTAACGTGCCGCTGTCCCGCTTGCTCAGGGACGCGATGCACCACGCGCGGGACGGCATCGCGGTGACCGTCGGTCAGGTCGTCAACACCCGCGACAAGTTGCCGGGGCTGCGTGACGCGCCCGGTTTCGCGGATGCGTTTCTCGTCGACGGCGCGGTACCCGCCGAGGCGGCACGCCTGCGGGCGCCGACGCTCTCGGCGACGCTGGAACGACTGGCGCTGGCCGGGCTCGACGACTTCTACCGTGGCGACCTCGCGGCCGCGATCGCCCGAGACCTGCAAAGCGCCGGCAGTCCGCTTACGGCGGCCGACCTCGCCGGCCACCGGGCGCAGATCGTAGAGCCGCTGTCGACCACGGTTACCGCCGGCACGCTCTACAACACGCCGCCACCAACGCAGGGCCTGGCGTCGCTGATGATCCTCGCCCTGTTCGACCGGCTCGGGGTCGGCGAGGCCGAGAGCTTCGACCATATTCACGGGCTCGTCGAAGCGACGAAGCGGGCCTTCCTGGTGCGCGACGGGCACGTCACCGATCCCGCGTACATGGCCCGCGATCCGCGAGAATTCCTGGACCCCGCCTATCTCGACGCGGAGGCCGCGCGGATCGACCGTGTGCGAGCGCTGCCATGGCCGCAGGACGCCGCACCGGGCGACACCGTGTGGCTCGGTGCGATCGACGGCGAGGGTTGCGCCGTGAGCTTCATCCAGAGCCTGTACTGGGAATTCGGCTCGGGCGTCGTGCTGCCCCAAACCGGGATCCTGTGGCAGAACCGCGGTATCAGCTTCTCGCTCGACGAGGCGGCGACGAATCCCCTGATGCCGGGCCGCAAGCCCTTTCATACCCTCAACCCGGCACTCGCCCGGCTCGGCGACGGGCGCGTGATGGTCTACGGCAACATGGGCGGCGAGGGGCAGCCGCAGAGCCAGGCGGCGGTGTTCACGCGCCACGTCCCGTTCGGCCAGGGCCTGCAGGCGGCGATCGATGCGCCGCGCTGGCTGCTCGGTCGCACCTGGGGCGAGACGTCGACGAACCTCAAACTGGAGGACCGGTTCCCGCCGGCGCTCGTCGAGGCGCTGCGCGATGCCGGCCACGCCGTCGAGCTGGTCGAGCCGTTCAGCGACCTGATGGGCCACGCCGGCGCCGTCGTGCGGCACGCCGACGGGCTGTTCGAGGGTGCCAGCGATCCGCGCAGCGACGGCACGGCGGCCGGGTTTTGACGCATGCGATCCTATTTAACGGGCTGCTGCGTAAAGCCCTTGAGCGAGCCGAGTTCGTGTCGGTCACGGATCGCAACCGGTGGCGCCTGGACGTAAACCGTGATCAGGCGAGCGAGCGATTCGAGCGAATCGAAATGAGTCCGCTCGTAGCCATGACTCGCATCGATACCAAAAGTCAGCAGGGCAGTCCGGATGTCGTTGCCCGCTTCTACCGCTGATGCGGCGTCGGTCCGATAATAGCGGAACACCTCGCGTTGATGGCCGATGCCGCCATCGCGGGCAAGCTGCAAAAGCAATTTCGTCAGATGCCAGTCGAACGGCCCAGTCATGTCGGCCATACCCACGGTGACGCCGAATTCCGATGAGTTCTGTCCCGGCGCCACGGTGCCGTTATCGATCGATACGAGCTCCGAGACGTCACCATGCAGGACTGCAGACGCACCGGAGCCGACCTCCTCGGATATGGTGAACAGGAAGTGGCAATCGACCGGCAGTACGATGTCGGACTTAAGTATCGCGCGAATCGCAGTCAGCATTGCGGCAACGCCCGCCTTGTCGTCTAGGTGACGCGAGGCGATGAAGCCGGCCGGCGTTATTTCCGGTTCCGGATCCATGGCAATGATGTCACCAATATCGAATCCCAATGTTTCCAGGTCGCCCCGATCCCGGACGATCTCGTCCACCCTGATCTCGAGATTTGTCCAGGCCACGGGCTGGCTGTCGATCTCGGTGTTGTAGGTGTGGCCCGACGCTTTGAGCGGAAGCACGGTACCGCGCCTCGGGCCGGCCTCAGTGAAGATCGTGACCCGGGCTCCCTCGGCGAATCGGGCGGACCAGTGACCGATCGGGACGATTTCCAGGCGGCCGTTGTCCTTGAGCATCTTGATCTGGGCGCCGAGCGTATCGAGATGGCCGACAATGGCCCGATCTGGGCTCGACTGTTTGCCGGCGAGGTTCACGCGAATCGCTCCTCGGCGCGTCAGCTCGTAATCAGCTTCCATTTCGCGCAACCGGTCGCAGACGAATCGAACGATGGAATCCGTGTAGCCGGTGGGACTCGGAATCTCGAGCAACGCGATGAGGAGGTCGGCAATCTCTTCTCGTGTGATGGGCAAAGGCTGCGGTCCCGGACCTTGTCGTGCTCGCTGCTGTCGGTTCATTGAGATGCCTCCGCGGTTTGGGGGAACAGCAAGTCGACAAATCGCTCCGCCGTCGGTTGCGGTTCGTGATTGGCGAGTCCGGGACGCTCGTTCGCCTCGACGATCACATGGTCGGGACGGTCCGCCGCCGCCACCAGGAAGTCGAGGCCGACAACCGGAATGTCCAATACCCGCGCCGCCGTCCGGGCAGCCTTGGCCAACGCCGGGTGCAACACGCCGGTCGTGTCGACAATCGTGCCGCCGGTGTGCAGGTTGGCGGTCTTGCGAACTTCGAGATATTCGCCCTCCGGCAGAACCGAATCGAGGTCGTACCCGGCCATGTCGACGCAGCGTCGGGTTTCGGCGTCCACGGGAATCCGGCTTTCTCCACCCGTCGTGGCAGCGCGGCGACGACTCTGCACGGCTATGAGATCGGCAATGGTCGAATTGCCGTCTCCGGTAACCGCTGCCGGTCTGCGAATTGCCGCAGCCACCACCTTGTCGGCGATCACGATGATCCGCAGGTCCTCCCCGTCGCAGTATTGTTCCAGCAGCACGCGCGTGTCGGCTGTCGATGCCTGCTTGATCGCCGCCTTCAGTGCCTCATCTTCGCGAACGTCAACGCTTACTCCGGTACCCTGTTCACCGCGCGCCGGCTTGACGACAATGCGCTCGTAGCGCCTGAGGAATTCTCGCTCCTCGTCTTCGTCGCCGGCCTCGATCTGGGCCGGCACACGAAGGCCGGCTGCCGACAGCAGCCGATGCGTGAGCGCCTTGTCATCGCAGCGTGCTACCGCGACCGCCGAGGTCAGGTCGGAGAGCGACTCGCGGCAATGAACGCGGCGCCCGCCGTGACTGAGGGTGAAGAGGGCCGCGTCCTCGTCTTCGATATCCACGCCGATACCGCGCCGGCGCGCTTCGTTGATGATGATCTGGGCATAGGGGTTGAGTCGCCGCTCCGGTTGCGGTCCCGTGAACAGACGCTCGTTTATCGGATTCTTGTGCTTCAGACAGAAGGCCGGAAGCCGCTGGAAGCCTAGTTTTTCATACAGGGCGATCGCCTGTTCGTTGTCGTGCATGACGCTGAGATCGAGCCATGCGAGTCCGCGCGCGAGATAATGCTCCGTTAGATGCCGGACGAGGAATTCGCCGACGCCCGGGTACGCCGCCTGCGGGTCCACCGCGAGGCACCACAGGCTCGCCGCCCTTTCCGGGTCGTTGAAGGTGCGCACGTGATCGACGCCGGTGACGGTCCCGATAACCTCGCCCGATGACTGATCTTCCGCGACGAGATAGGTCAGGCGACGAGATCCCTTGTTGTGCAACACGAAATTCCGCGGCACTGGGACCATTTCCTGCTGCGCATAGATGCGGTTCATTGCCGTGACATCCTCGCGGCCGCGCAGCCGGCGAATGAAGAATCCGTGTGGCCTGCTGCGTCGCGGCCGGTAATTTGCGAGCGGCAGCCGGTAGGCGTGAGACGGGTCGAGAAACAGTTCTTGCGGCGCGAGCGCGAGCGCGACGTGCGGGTCCTTGACGTAAAACGCCATATCGCGCTCGTCCGGGGCTTCACGCCGAAGGATCTCCACCAGGTCTTCGACGCGCTCGAAGGTGTGCGCGAAGATCAGTCGACCCCAGCCGCAGTGCAGATAGGCGTTCGCGTCGGGCGCGGTGTCGTGGGCACCCGTCGGCAACGGGCGCCAGTTCGCGGGGCGACGGTTCTGCGGCCCGCGTTGGACGATCTTACGCTGTCTGATGGTACTCAAGGGAGGTCTCCTCGATGCTCAGATGCCGTGCGATTGCAGCCACAGTTCGAGCAGAGTCACCTGCCACAGCTTGGAGCCACGGAGCGGTGTGATGTGGGCCTCAGGCTGCTGCAACAGCACGTCCACATAACCGGAATCGAAGAGCTCGCGGTCCTGCGCTCGCCGGTCGGCGAGCACGTCCCGCACCATCTCGAGGACGTCGTTCTTGAGGTATTTCAGCGCCGGCACCGGGAAGTAGCCCTTCGGACGATCGATCACTTCGGACGGCACGATTTTCCGCGCCGCCTCTTTCAGGATGTGCTTGCCGTCGCCGGCGACCTTGAGATCGGCCGGAACCCGCGCGGCAAGTTCCACCAGCTCATGGTCGAGAAACGGCACGCGTGCCTCGAGACCCCAAGCCATGGTCATGTTGTCGACCCGCTTGACGGGATCGTCGACCAGCATGATCGTGCTGTCGAGCCGCATCGCCTTGTCTACCGGCCGCTCGGCGCCGGGCTCGCGGAAATGGGCACGAATAAATCGATCGGCGTGATCGCCGTCCCGAAAACGCGGATGGACGGTTGACAGATACTCGTCATGGTCGCGGTCGCGGAACAGGCGCGCGTAGTCGCCCACTGCATCGTTGCTCTCGAGCATAGGCGGGTACCAGTGGTAGCCGCCAAAAACCTCGTCGGCACCCTGACCGGACTGGACCACCTTGAGGTGTTTCGAGACTTCCTCCGAGAGCAGGTAGAAGCCAATCGCGTCGTGGCTGACCATGGGCTCCGACATCGCGCGCACGCAACCGGGCAGCGATGGAAGGAGCCGCTCCGCGCTGTCGACGGATATCTTGTGGTGATCCGTGCCGAATTCGCCGGCGACGATATCGGAGTAGCGAAATTCGTCCCCTGCCTCGCCATTCACGGTCTCGAAACCCACCGAGAACGTGTTGAGATCGCGTTGGCCCGCCTCGGCCAACAGGCCGACGATCAGGCTCGAATCGACTCCACCAGAAAGCAGAACACCGACGGGGACGTCAGCAATGAGCCGGCGGCGCACCGAGGTGCGCAGTGCCGCCAGGATACGTTCCTGCCATTCCACTTCGTCGCAGTCCGCGTCCTCGCGGCGAGGTCCGTAGCGCAAAGTCCAGTACGTCCGGTCCGTGCGCGTGCCGTCCGGCGAGATCGTCGCCACGGTCGCGGGAGGGAGTTTGCGAACGCCTTTCAGGATCGTGTAGGGGGCCGGGACCACCGCGTGAAAATTCATGTAGAAGTTGAGCGCGACAGGGTCGATTGCGGTGTCGATGTCGCCACCGGCAACGAGCGCTGGAAGGCTGGAGGCGAAGCGCAGTCCCCCTGACCTCTCGGCAAGGTACAGCGGCTTGATGCCGAGGCGATCGCGCGCCAGCATGACTCGCCCGGTCTCCCTCTCCCAGATGGCGAACGCGAACATGCCGGACAGCCGCTCGACGGACTCTTCGCCCCAGGCATGAAAGGCCTTGAGGATGACTTCGGTATCGCCGTCGGAAAAGAAGCGGTACCCTTTCCTCCGCAGTTCGGCACGGAGTTCGCGGTAATTATAGATCGCACCGTTGAACGCGATGGCGAGGCCAAGTTCAGGGTCCACCATCGGTTGCTGCGCGCGATCGCTCAAATCGATGATCTTGAGCCGCCTGTGTCCGAACGCGATCCGCGCCTGAGCAAAGAGGCCGGATCCGTCCGGTCCGCGCGCCGCCATTGCGGAAGTCATGCGCTGCACGGCGAGCGTGCAGGCTTCGGAATCGTCAAAGCTTATGTCTCCGGCTATGCCGCACATACCGAGCAAATCTCCGATTCTAGATAAATATCCGGCCAAGGGGATCAGTATTAGCCGGGATGCAACCCATGTGTTGGTTGTACCAGTGCCACTTAAGCGGTGTAACCGACCCTTCTTGTCAAGATTCGTGATGATCAGGGTATATAGAAACCTTGAGCAATATTGTCAACATATCAGTCTTTTATTTAGAAAAACGAACCGTAATCATCAAATAACTTAAACTAACTGGCCATTCATACTGTAATTTCTCGAAGAACCGAATTCCTAGACCGAAGAACAGCGCAAATTCCGCGGGCCGGTTATTGCGTGCTCGGTCAGCGAGTTCCTTGGCGGCGTCTTGGCCGAACACACGGCTCGCAAGTTGCCAACCCGCATCGTCTCGGAGTGTTGGGTGCGACGGTACGGCGGTGCTAGGTTGATTTCCCCATAGAAACCGCAAGAGCCAATTCAGCGTACAAATCAACCGAGATGATGCGACTTCTTCTGCTCCGCCATGCGCGCGCCCAAGCGAGAGACCCGGCACGTCCCGACAGCGAACGGCCGCTCAGCGAGGACGGCCGGGCGACGGCGCGTCGCGTCGGAGCCTACATCTCGGATCAGGAGTTCGTGCCGGACCGTGTCCTGTGCTCGGCGGCGCGGCGCGCGCGCGAGACGCTGGAATGCGTGCAGTCCGCGTGGGAGTCGTCGCCGCCCGTACGTTTCGAGGAGGCGCTCTACAGTGCGGGACCGGACGAGATTCTGGCCCTGCTCAAAACGCTGGGCACAGCGACCGGCACGGTGATGGTCGTCGGTCACAACCCGGCCGTGGAGCAGCTCGCCGCACGGCTCGCACGCGAAGGGAACCGGGGATCGATCCGCCGCATGGCGGCAAGTTTTCCGGCCGGTGCCCTCGCCGTGTTCGAATTGACCGCCGCCGACTGGCACGCGCTCGGGGCCGGCGAGAGTTGGCTGCGGCGGTTCGTATGCCCGAACGACCTCGGCGCCGACGGGGCCGGCTGACCGGTCGGACGGCGCGACCTAGTCGGCCAGGTTGCGCTGCGCCACCTGATACCAGTCGCGCTGGGCGCGGAAGTACGTCTTCGGGGCGGTTTCGACCGAGGCGACAACCTGCCCGAACTGGGTGCGCGACTCCTCGAGTCGGCCGAGCCGTTGCAGCAGAAGGGCGTAGCGACAGCGTGCCTCCTCGCCCGGGAAATAACCGGCGAGCGCCTCGTACTCGACGAGCGCCTGGTCGAGTTCGCCCATGCCTTCGCGGCTCCGCGCATACAGCAGGTGCAGATCGGCCGACTGGATATCGGAATGCGCCGCGCGTAGTCGGTCGAGCGTCTCGCACACGCCGGCGTAATTCCGCGTGCCGAACTGGGCGCGGGCCAGCCCGATCAGCAATGCAGGATCGTCCGCATGCACGCCGGTGAGCGCTGCCTCGTACAACGATCCCGCTTCCTCGTACCGCTCCTTCGCGATCAGCGCTTCGGCGAGCCGCTTGCGGTTCTCCGCGGTGTCCGAAATGCGGAGCTGCGCCGTCGCCTCGCGGATCTCGCGGTCCGGATCGACGACCTTGCCGATGTCGGAAGCGGCCTGGCGGGCGGCCCGGCTGTGCTGGATGTCGGGCAACATCTCCATGAAGAAGTAGAGCACCGCGCCGATCGTCGGCAGCGCGATGATGATAAAGAACCAGTAGTACGGCTGGCGCGCCCGCAGCGCGTGGATGATACACAGCACATCCATTACCAGCACCAGGATTCCGATCGCCGGCATGGTCTTTCCCCTCCCCATCGGCGATGAGCGAGACAGGGGAAATTCTCCCACAGGCCCGTTGCCGGAAGATTAAGGACGCTCAGAAAGGCAGCCCAAGCGACGCGGTCAGGAACGCGGTGAGCGGTGCGAATTGCCGGCAGGTGCCGGCAAACCGGTCGATGAAGTCGTCGGCGCAGGCGTCGGCCTCCCCGAAGCGGACAAGCGCGAAGTATTCCTTGCGCTTGAGGTCCTCGACCAGCGGATGGTCCGCATCGAAGCCGCGCGGCGGCCGTTTCAGGGATTCGCCCGCGAGCGGGCCGACCGCGCGGGTGGCGCGCCGCCATTCGTTCGGGCGGTCGACGATCGACTGGCGGATCCTGTTCAATGCCGGCCCATCCGGATGCCAGACGCCGCTGGCGGCGAACACGCCGCCCGGCTCCAGATGCAGATAGAAGCCGGGGGCATGGGCATCGCGGCCGGCGGCGTGACGGAAATGGGCGCCGGCGTTCGTCTTGTACGGCCGCTTGTCCTTGGAAAAGCGGATGTCGCGGTGGATGCGGAACAGGGAGCCGCCGTTCGGCCGTGGGTCGGCGACGTAATGCGGGCTGATCTCGTCCAGATAGGGTGCGAAATCTTCGATGAACCGCAGCATCGGGTCGCGCACGTCGCGAAGGTAGCGCTTCCGGTTGGCCTCGAACCAGGCGCGCTCGTTGTTCTCGGCGAGCTCTCCGAGAAAACCGAACAACGCCGGTGTGAAGTGGGCAGCGGCGGGCATCCGGTGCTCCGTGCGCTTACCCCGCCGTCTCGATGCGGTCGGCCAGCGAATCGAAGAGCCGGCGGGCCGCCTTGGAGGCGATGCCCGGCCGGTCGCCGAACGTGCGCAGCCGTTCCGCGACCTGCTTGCGCCGCGGATCGTTGGCCAGCACCATGGAGATCGCTTCGATGAGCGCGTTGGTCAGCGCCTGCAGGTCGGATTCCCGTGCCTGGATCTCCTGCTCGAGCTTCGCGATGCGCCCTTCCAGCGCCTTGAACCGGTCCTCGCTCATCGAATTCCCCTCTCGCGGATATTGCGGTTGGCCGCCAGCATACCTGCGACACACCGCCCGTGTCATGCCCCGCCAACACGGTTGCCCTACCCTGGCCGGTGGCCGCCGCGACAGTCGATCCCGCAGCCAAGGACGCTCGGGGTTCGGGCGCGATCATCCTGCCGCCTGCGACGGGATCGTGTACTCAGTAACGCCAGAACTGCGGATCGAGCAGGACGAGCACCGTGAATATCTCGAGCCTGCCGAGCAACATGGCGGCCGCCAGGATCCACTTGGCCGCGTCGGGCAGCACCGCGAAATTGCCGGCCGGCCCGATGATCGGCCCGAGGCCCGGACCGACATTGGCGATCGCCGTCGCGCTGGCCGAGAGCGCGGTCATCAGGTCCAGTCCCATGCCGGTCAACACGATCGTGAACACGGCGACCGTCGCCATGAACACGGCGACGAAGGCGAGAACCGACGCCGGAATGTCCGAGGAGAGGATCCGGCTGCCATAGCGCATGACGACGACGCGATGCGGGCTGGCGAGCCGCAGCAGCGAGCTGCGGATCGTGAGCCAGACGACCTGGAACCGGAATATCTTGATGCCACCCGAGGTCGATCCGGTGCAGCCGCCGACAAACGTGAACACCAGGAAGGCGGATGCCGCGAGCGGGCCCCATTGCCCGTAGTCGGCGTTGGCAAATCCGGTCGTGGTGACGACGGACGTGATATTGAAGGCGCTCAGCCGCAATGCGTCGCCGAGCGGCATGTCGGCCGCAACGGCGAGCCAAAGGGCCATTACAACGGATGACCCGGCGAGAAACGCGATCAACGTGCGGATTTGGGTGTCCTGCCACAACGCCTTGGTCCTGCCGCGCACGAACCGGATGTAGGCGACGAAGGGCAGGGCGCCCGCGAGCATGAAGAACGTGCCGGCCCAGTGCGTCAGCGGGTTCCGAAAATAGACGAACGATGAATCGTGGGTCGAGTAGCCGCCGGTTGAAAGGGTCGTCAACGCGTGGCACACCGCATCGAACACCGACATTCCGCTGAGGCCGTAGATTAGTGCGCACGCGATGGTCAGGGCGGCGTAGATGGCCGTGATCCAGGCCGCCATCTGAAAGGCGCTGGGGACGACCTTTTCCGACTGCTCCGAACTCTCGGTGCGAAACAGCTGCATACCGCCGACCCTCAGGAACGGCAGAACGACGATCGCCATCACGATGATGCCGATACCGCCGACCCACTGCAGCAGCGCACGCCACAGCAGGATCCCCGGCGGCAGCGCATCGAGGCCGACGAGAACCGTCGACCCGGTCGTCGTGACACCGGATATCGCCTCGAAGAACGCGTCCGTGTAGTCGAGTCCCAGCCCCAGGAGTGGCAGCGCCGCAAAGGCCGTCATGAACAGCCAGCTGCATACCGTCAGCACGAACGCCTGCCGAAGGCCGAGCGCGAAAGCCTTGCTGCTTCCGGTGCCGATGACGAACAGCAGGCCGACGAAGCCGGTCGACGCGGCGGCCTCGACGAAGGCCTGCCAGTCGCGGTTGCGCGCCGCGTAGTCGACCGCCGCGGGTACGAGCATGGCAAGGGCCAGACCGCATAGTAGCAGGCCGACGACGCGAAACACCGGACGCAGGTCGACGAGATTCATGGCTTTTCGCTTCGCACCCGCCGGGTGACGTCATAGCCTGTCAACAGCCCGGTCGTCCGGACCGCATTACGCACGCTGGGCCGGCCGCCGGGCGCGGAACATTCACCATCGTGCCGGCGACCGGCGGCGCACATGCCCGGAAACCTTGTGCGAGGTGTGCGGCCCCGCTCACGCCGACCCGAACACGCGCTCGAAGATCGTGTCCACGTGCCTGGTGTGGTGCGCGATGTCGAACAGCCCGTCGATCTGCTCGTTGGTGAGATACCCGCCGATCTCCTTGTCCGCCTTCAGGAGGTTGGGGAACGCGGCGCGGCCGGCCCACACCTCCATGGCGTTGCGCTGCACGGCCTGGTATGCCTCCTCGCGGCTCATGCCGGCCTGTGTCAGCGCCAGCAGGACGCGCTGCGAGTTGACCAGCCCCTTGAGTCGGTCGAGATTGGCCTGCATCGCCTCGGGATAGACGACCAGCCGGTCGACGACGCCGGCCAAACGCGCCAGCGCGAAGTCGAGCGCGATCGTCGCGTCCGGCGCCAGCACGCGCTCGACCGAAGAGTGCGAGATATCGCGCTCGTGCCACAGCGTCACGTTTTCCAGCGCCGGCACGACCGCCGCGCGGACGATGCGGGCCAGTCCGGTGAGGTTCTCCGTCAGCACCGGATTGCGCTTGTGCGGCATCGCCGACGAGCCCTTCTGCCCCGGTGCGAAATACTCCTCCGCCTCGCGCACCTCGGTGCGCTGCAGGTGGCGGATCTCGGTCGCGAGCCGCTCGATCGACGAGGCGATGACGCCGAGCGTCGCGAAGAACGCGGCGTGACGGTCGCGCGGGATCACCTGCGTCGACACCGGCTCCGGCCGCAGGCCCAGCTTGCTCGCGACATGGGCCTCGACCGCCGGATCGATATTGGCGAAGGTGCCGACGGCGCCGGAGATGGCGCAGGTCGCGATCTCCTCGCGCGCATTCAGAAGCCGTCCCCGGTCGCGCGCGAACTCGGCGTAATGGCCCGCGAGCTTGAGCCCGAACGTCGTCGGCTCCGCGTGGATGCCGTGGCTGCGGCCGATGCAGATCGTGTGCTTGTGTTCGCGCGCACGTTTCTCGAGCGCCGCCAGCACGGCGTCGATGTCGGCAAGCAGGATGTCGCTGGCCTGCGTCAGCTGGACGGCGAGGCAGGTGTCGAGCACGTCGGACGAGGTCATGCCCTGATGCACGAAACGCGCCTCGGGGCCGACATGTTCCGCGAGGTTAGTCAGGAAGGCGATGACGTCGTGGTGCGTTTCGCGCTCGATCGCGTCGATCCGCTCGATCTCCCATTTGCCGCGCTTGCGCACGGCCGCCGCCGCCTCCTTGGGGATCACGCCGAGCTCCGCCATGGCATCGCAGGCGTGGGCCTCGATCTCGAACCAGATTCGGAACTTGTTCTCCGGTTCCCAGATCCTGACCATCTCCGGCCGGCTGTAACGCGGAATCATGGCTACGTCTCTCGATCGGATGAGCGGCGGGAATGCGCGGCGGTTATGCCAGAATCGCCGGTGCCGAGGCAAGCGCGCGTGATTGCGCAACGCATGGCGTCCCCGATCAGGCTACCGTGCGAGGAGCATGTCGAGGAAACCAGACGCGAATAGTCGACATTATCGGACGGTCGGGGAGACTGCGCCGAACATTGTTCAATGCGGCACTTCGGCGGGCCGCCGCGGAGGAGGCGCGGCAGAGGGTGCGATCGCGGTCGAGTCGATCCGGAACATTTCTCTCTATGACAGGGACGAGATGGATACTCACGGTATCCTGGAATCGGAGCCGACGCCGAAAGAAAAGATCGCCGCGGCGATGGAGATGCAT
>JBFHDX010000036.1:0-31318 GCA_041584475.1 Alphaproteobacteria bacterium | reverse complement strand
ATTCAGCGGGCGCACCGGCATGACGAGCATGACAGGGCGCTGGGCATGGATTGCCTGTATCTCGAGCTCTGCGATCAAGGACGGTCGCTGTATGGCGGCCTGGTCTCGGTGACTGCCAGCAAGGACACGCTGGAGCTCGAGTTCAACCAGCGGGGTCAGGCGGCGCTGGGGGTCACGGGCAAACTGATAATCCGGTTAGACCCGAACGTCGCCGATGCCAACAGTGCAATCGAGAAGTTCCAGGAGTTGGCGGAGGCCGACGGGATCCCGTTCCGCCGCATCTAGGGCCGGTCGATTTACCGGAATCTTGGCGACACAGTGCCAAATCCCCTCGCCAATTAGGTATCGTGTCCCCGTATTCAGGCCTCGCGGCCAGGCCTCGAAGCGCCACGGGCCGCGGATCCGAGATCCGCGGCCGCAATCCCGTGGCCATCCCGCTCCTCGGCGGTGTCGGTCGGCGTCGGCCTTCTTACCCCGCCGCCTGCACCGCGCGCCGCGCCATGACGCCGATCAGGTGGGCGCGGTACTCGGCGCTGGCGTGGATGTCCGCGTTGAGCCCGTCGGCCGGCACCGCGATGCCGGCGATGGCGTCGGCCGAGAAGTTGCCGGCGAGCGCCGATTCCATCTCGGACACGCGGAACACGCCGTCCGACCCCGCCCCGGTGACGGCGACGCGCACGTCGCCGCCGGTCTTCGCCACGAACACGCCGACCAGCGCGTAGCGGCTCGCCGGGTTGGCGAACTTCATGTAGGCCGCCTTGTCGGGCACCGGGAAGCTGACCGCGGTGACGATCTCGCCGTCGCTCAGCGCCGTCTCGAACAGCCCGGTGAAGAAGTCGTCCGCCGAAATCTCGCGCTCGTTGGTGCGGATCGTCGCCGCCAGCGCGAGGCACGCCGCCGGGTAGTCGGCCGCCGGGTCGTTGTTGGCGATCGAACCGCCGAGCGTGCCGCGGTTGCGCACCTGCGGATCGCCGATATGGCTCGCCAGCTGCGCCAGCGCCGGGATCTTCGACTGCACGTCCGCCGAGGCCGCGACCTCGGCGTGGCGCGTCATCGCCCCGATCACCACCTCGTTGCCGGCGACCGAGATGCCCTTCAGCTCGGCGATGTCGGCGAGGTCGACGAGGTCGCTCGGGCTCGCGAGGCGCTGCTTGAGGGTCGGCAGCAACGTCATGCCGCCGGCCAGGATCCGGCCGTCGGCCGCCGACTTGACGGCGGCCGAGGCATCGGCGACCGTGCCCGGACGGTGATACTCGAACTCATACATGGCCTGTCCTCCCTTTACTCGGCCGCTGCGGCGGTCTTCGCCGCCTGGATCGCCTGCCACACGCGCTGCGGCGTCGCCGGCATCGGTACGTCGGTGACGCCGAGCTCCGACAGGGCGTCGACGACGGCGTTGATCACCGCCGGCGGCGAGCCGATCGCGCCGACCTCGCCGCAGCCCTTGACGCCCAGCGTGTTGTGCTTGCACAGCGTGGTGGTCGTGCCGGCGTTGATCGACGGCAGGTCGTCGGCGCGGGGCATGCAGTAATCCATGTAGGAGCCGGTCAGCAGCTGGCCGTCCGCATCGTAGACGCAGCCCTCCAGCAGGGCCTGGCCGACGCCCTGCGCGACGCCGCCATGGATCTGCCCCTCGACGATCAGCGGGTTGATCACGCGCCCGACGTCGTCGACGGCTGTGAAATTGGCCACCTCGACGACGCCGGTGTCGGGATCGACCTCGACCTCGCAGATGTGGCAGCCGGCCGGGAACGTGAAGTTCAAAGGATCGAAGAACGCCGTCTCGTCGAGCCCCGGCTCGAGCGTCTCGTGCGGGAAGTTGTGCGGCACATAGGCGGTCAACGCGACGTCGCCGAACGCCATCTTCTTGTCGGTGCCGGCGACGGTGAACTGCCCGTCCTTGAACTCGATGTCGGCCTCCGACGCCTCGAGCACGTGTGCCGCGATCTTCTTCGCCTTGTCGATGATCTTGTTGCAGGCGCGGATGATCGCCTCGCCGCCGACGGCGAGCGAGCGCGAGCCGTACGTGCCCATGCCGAACTGCACCTTCGAGGTGTCGCCATGGCTGATGTCGACGTTGTCGAACGGAATGCCGAGCTGCTCGGAGACGATCTGCGCGAACGTCGTCTCGTGGCCCTGGCCGTGGCTGTGGCTGCCGGTGAACACGGTGACCGAGCCGGTCGGGTGGACACGGATCTCGGCGGACTCGTAAAGCCCGGCCCGGGCGCCGAGGGCGCCGGCCACCGCCGATGGCGCGATGCCGCACGCCTCGACATAGGTCGAGAAGCCGATGCCGCGCACCTTGCCGCGTTTCGCCGCCTCCGCCTTGCGCGCGGCGAAGCCGTCGAAGTCGGCCCGCTTGAGCGCCTCGTCGAGCGTCGCATTGTAGTCACCGCTGTCGTACTGCAGCGCGACCGGCGTCTGGTAGGGGAACGCCTCCGCCGGGATGAAGTTGCGCCGGCGGATGTCGATCTGGCTGATGCCCGTCTCGCGGGCCGCGCGGTCGACCAGTCGCTCGATCAGGTAGCTCGCCTCGGGGCGGCCGGCGCCGCGATAGGCGTCAACCGGGCCTGTGTTGGTGAACACGGCACGCACCTCCGCGTAGACCGCCGGCGTCGTGTAGACGCCCGCGAGCAGTGTCGCGTACAGGTACGTCGGCACCGACGAGGCGAAGGTCGAGAGATAGGCGCCCATGTTGGCCAGGGTCGAGACCTTGAGGCCGAGGAACTTGCCGTCCTTGTCGAGCGCCAGCTCGGCGTGGGTGACGTGATCGCGCCCGTGGGCGTCCACCTGGAACGATTCCGAGCGGTCGGCGACCCATTTGACCGGCCGCGCGAGCTTGCCCGCCGACCAGGTGACGATCGCCTCCTCGGCGTAGTGGAAGATCTTCGAGCCGAAGCCGCCGCCGACGTCCGGCGCGTAGACCCGGAGCTTGTGCTCGGGGATCTGCAGCACGAAGGCGCCCATCAGCAGGCGGATCACGTGCGGGTTCTGGCTCGTCGTGTAGAGCGTGTAGTCGCCGCTCGCCGCGTCGTACTCGCCGAGCGCCGCCCGCGGCTCCATCGCGTTGGGAATCAGCCGGTTGTTGACGATGTCGATCTTGGTGACGTGGGCCGCCTTGGCGAAGGCCTCGTCGGTCGCCGCCTTGTCGCCGAGCTCCCAGTCGTAGCAGGTGTTGTTCGGCACGTCATCGTGAACCAGCGAGCCGCCCTTGATCGCCTCGCGCATGTCGATGACCGCCGGCAGCATCTCGTAGTCGACCGCGACCAGCTCGGCGGCGTCGCGCGCCTGCGACCGCGTCTCGGCGATGACCACGGCGACCTGGTCGCCGACGTGGCGTACCTTGTCGGAGACCAGCGGCGGGTGGGGCGGCTCGAGCATCGGCGAACCGTCCTTGTTGTGGATCTGCCAGCCGCACGGCAGGCCGCCGACCTGCATGTCGGCGCCGGTGAACACCGCGACGACGCCGGGCGCCGCCGTCGCCGCCGAGGTGTCGATCGACTTGATGCGCGCGTGCGCGTGCGGGCTGCGGACGATCACCGCCCAGGTCTGGTTGGGCCGGTTGATGTCGTCGACGTAAGTGCCGCGGCCGGTCAGGAACCGCCGGTCCTCCTTGCGCCGCACCGCGGCGCCAATCCCTGTCTCGCTCATCTTCCTATCCTCTCATCGCCGCTGCGCCGGCCTTGATGGCCTTGACGATGTTGTGATAGCCGGTGCACCGGCAGATGTTGCCCTCGAGCCCCTCGCGGATCTCCTGCTCGCTCGGGTCCGGGGTCATGCGCACGAGGTCGATCGCGCTCATCACCATGCCGGGGGTGCAGAAGCCGCACTGCAGGCCGTGGTTCTCACGGAACGCCGCCTGCATCGGGTGCAGTTCGTCGCCCTTGGCGAGGCCCTCGATCGTCGTCACCTCCGCGCCGTCGGCCTGGACGGCGAGCAGGGTGCAGCTCTTCGCCGAGATGCCGTCGACGTGGACGACGCAGGCGCCGCACTGGCTGGTGTCGCAACCGACGTGCGTCCCGGTCAGGCCGAGATGCTCGCGCAGGAATTGAACGAGCAACGTGCGCGGCTCGACCGAGCCGGTGACCGCCTTGCCGTTCACTGTCATGGAAACGCCGACAGGCATGTTTTCGATCCTCCCTGTTGCGTGCGCCGGGAAGCGCCGCGGATGTTCATGGTTTTTTCGGCCGGGCGCCCAGCCCGTCCCGCCATCGCCGCGCCGAAGTCCACTCACGGCCGGCCGCGGCAAGACGCCGAACCGATGCCAGTTTGGCGACCGCCACCGGGCTGGTCAAGCGGGCTTTCGGCCCCGCCGATCACGTTCGGCGGCGCGCCGGGCCGGCCCGATTCAGGCGGCGAACAGGTAGAGCAGGATGACGACGATGACGACCAGTCCGCCGACCCAGACATAGGCCGGCAATCCGGCCTTGCGCGCCTCCGGGGCCGCCTCGGCCGGCGCCGCCTCGGGCAGCGGGCCGCCGACCGCTTCGGCGAAGCAGGCGAAGAACTGGTCCGCCATCTTCTTGGCGGTGGCATCGATGAGCCGGCTGCCGATCTGCGCAAGCTTGCCGCCGACGGTCGCATCGACCGTGTAGCGCAGCACCGTCACGTCGCCGTCCTCGGCGAGGCTGACCTTCGCGCCGCCCCTGGCGAAGCCCGCGGCGCCGCCCTGTCCCTGGCCGGAGATCGTGTAGCCGTTGGGCGGATCGATATCGGACAGGGTGACGGTCCCGGCGAACTTCGCGCGCACCGGCCCGACCTTGGCGGTCACCTTGGCCTCGAGGACGTCGTCGCCGGACTTGCTGAGCTCCTCGCAGCCGGGGATGCACTGTTTGAGCACCTCGGCGTCGTTGAGCGCGTCCCAAACCGCCTGGCGCGGCGCCGGGATGCGGTATTCGCCGGTCATCTGCATGGCTCTATTCCTTGTCCGTGCGGTCGCTATCGATTACAAGCGGTGCAGGACATTAATCGGCTATCCGCTGCCGCGCAAGCGAGGCCGGAACCGCGCCGTATGGTGGGATCTGGTATGTGGTATGTGGTATTTGACGAGCTCCCCGACGCTCGACTATAAGTCGGGGCAACCGGCCGGGAACAGGCGGAAGGGGCGGTCTAACAGGGATTGGAGCAGGGGGAAATGCGGGCGCTCTCACTCGGGTCGATCCTGTTCCTGACCTGGGTTCTTCTCTCCGGATATTTCACGCCACTGCTGCTCGGCTTCGGTGTCGCCTCGTCGCTCATCGTCGTGCTGATCGCGGCGCGCATGGACCTGCTCGACCCCGAGGGCCATCCGATATCGATGACCCCGGCGCTGGCCGTGTACTGGCTGTGGCTCGCCTACGAGATCATCAAGTCGAACATCGACGTCGCCCGGCGCATCTGGTCGCGCGGGCCCGACATCACGCCGACGCTGCTGCGGCTGCGCGCCAGCCAGACGAGCGCGCTCGGACAGGTCATCTACGCCAACTCGATCACGCTGACGCCGGGCACGGTGACGATCCAGATCGACGACGGCGAGCTGCTCGTCCATGCGCTCGCCGAGGAGGTCGGCAACGACCTCGCGGGCGGCGAGATGGACCGGCGCGTGACGTGGCTCGAGGGGCGCGGGCCGTGATGTTCGCCGTCGGCGCCTTCGCGCTGCTGATCACCATGGCGCTGGCGCTGGTCCGGGCCTTCATGGGCCCGACCCTGTACGACCGCATCCTCGCGGTGAACACCTTCGGGACGAAGACCGTGCTCATGATCGCGGTGCTGGGATTCCTCATGGGGCGGCCCGAATTCCTGGACATCGCGCTGGTCTATGCGCTGATCAACTTCATCGGCACGATCGCGGTGCTCAAGTTCTTCCGCTACGGCGACCTGGGCGCCGCCGGCGCGACCGGCGACGACGGGGGGCGCTGATGGCCGCCCTGCTGCTCGACGGGCTGAGCTGGGCGCTGCTGCTGGGCGGGTCGTTCTTCGTCGTCACCGGCGGCATCGGCCTGATCCGGCTGCCCGACGTCTATGCCCGCATGCACGGCGCGGGCGTCACCGACACGCTGGGCGCCGCGCTGTTCCTCGTCGGCATGATGCTGCAGGGCGGCTTCACGCTGGTCTCGGTCAAGCTCTTGCTGATCCTCGTCTTCATCCTCTTCACCAGCCCGACCGCGACCTACGCGCTGGCCAACGCCGCCTATGCAAGCGGCGCCAAGCCGGTCGAGAAGACCGGCACGCATTGCCCGGTGCAGGACCGGAGGACCGAGCCATCGAACAGCTGATCAACGGTCTCCTGCTCGCGTTCATGGCGGCGGCGGTGTTCATGGTCGTGCGCCTGCGCAGCCTGTTCGCGGTCGTCATGCTGGGCGGTATCTACAGCCTGCTCGCGGCGGCGCTGTTCGTCGTGCTCGATGCGGTCGACGTCGCCTTTACCGAGGCCGCGGTCGGCGCCGGCATCTCGACGGTGCTCGCGCTCGGCGCCCTGTCGCTGACGACGAGCCGCGAGAAGGAGCCGGCGCACACCCCGCTGCTGCCGCTTGTCGTCGTCGCGCTGACCGGAGCGACGCTGATCTACGGCAGCCTCGACATGCCGTCGTTCGGCGACCCCGAGGCGCCGATCCAGCAGCACGTCGCCCCGCGCTACCTCGAGGAAGGCCAGCAGCGGACCGGCGTGCCCAACATCGTGACGGCGGTGCTGGCGAGCTACCGGGGCTTCGACACGCTCGGCGAGGTGATGGTCATCTTCACCGCCGGCATCGGCGTGCTGCTGGCGCTCGGCTCGGCGCGGCCGGCGGCGAAGCCGCGCAAGCGCGGCCGCGGCAAGGGCGGGGAGGCCGGCGAATGACCCACCATCTCGTCGTCCGCGTCGTCGCCAAGCTGCTGATCCCGTTCATCATGCTGTTCGGGCTCTACGTCCAGTTCCACGGCGATTTCGGGCCCGGCGGCGGCTTCCAGGCCGGCGTCATCTTCGCCTCCGCGTTCATCCTCTACGCGCTCGTCTTCGGCGTCGAGGTGGCGCGTCGCGTCGCGCCGGACTGGTTCGTGCGCACCGGCATCGCCCTGGGCGCGCTGCTCTTCGGCGGGACGGGAGTCGCCTCGATGGTGCTGGGCGGCAACTATCTCGACTACTCGGTGCTCGAAGCCGATCCGGTCGCCGGGCAGCATCTCGGCATCCTGCTCGTCGAGCTCGGCGTCGGCATCACCGTCGCCTCGGTGATGATCGCGATCTTCTTCGCCTTCGCCGGGCGGAGCCGGTGAGCGCCATGGACCTCCCGGGCCTCTACAACTACTGGATCGTCATCTTCCTGATGATGAGCGGCTTCTACGTCGTCATCGCGCGCGGCAACCTGGTCAAGAAGGTCGTCGGCCTCAACATCTTCCAGGCCTCGGTGTTCGTGCTCTACATCTCGATGGGCAAGGTGTCGGGCGGTTCCGCGCCGATCATCGCCGAAGGCATCGAGACCTACTCGAACCCGCTGCCGCACGTCCTCATCCTGACGGCGATCGTCGTCGGCGTCGCGACCACGGCGCTCGGGCTCAGCCTCGTCGTCCGCATCAACGAGGCCTACGGCACGATCGAGGAGGACGATCTTCACGCGCAGGATGCCGACGTATGACCGCGGCTTTGCACTTCCCCGCGCTGCAGGTCGTCCTGCCGCTGCTCGCGGCGCCGCTCTGCGTGTTGCTGCGCCGCGCCGGCCTCGCCTGGCTGGCGACGATGCTCGTCTCGTGGGCGGCGCTCGTCGTTGCCGTCGCGCTACTGTTCTCGGTGCTCGTCGGCGGGCCGATCTCGTATGCGCTGGGCGGCTGGGCGCCGCCCTGGGGCATCGAGTTCCGCGTCGACACGCTCAACGCCTTCGTGTTGCTGATCGTCTCGCTGATCGGCGCCGTCGTCGTGCTGTTCGCGCCGCCGAGCGTCGAGCGCGAGATCGGCCGCGACCGCGCCTATCTGTTCTACACCGCCTATCTGCTGTGCCTCGCGGGACTGCTCGGCGTGACGATCACCGGCGATGCGTTCAACCTGTTCGTGTTTCTCGAGATCTCGTCGCTGTCGTCCTATATCCTGATCAGCCTCGGCCAGGACCGGCGGGCGCTGTACGCCGCCTATCAGTACCTGATCCTCGGCACCGTCGGCGCCACCCTCTACCTGATCGGCGTCGGGCTGCTGTACCAGGCGACCGGCACGCTCAACATGGCGGATCTCGCGCAACGGCTCGCCGCGCTCGAGGACGTGCGCGGCATCCGCGTCGCCTTCGCCTTCGTGACCGTCGGCCTGTCGCTCAAGCTCGCGCTGTTCCCGCTGCATCTGTGGCTGCCCAACGCCTATACCTACGCGCCCTCGGCGGTCACCGCCTTCCTCGCGGCGACGGCGACCAAGGTCGCGGTCTATGCGCTGCTGCGCTTCCTCTTCACGGTCTTCGGCGCCGAGTTCTCGTTCAACGTGCTGCCGACCGGTCCACCTTTGATGGTGCTGGCGGTGCTGGCCATGTTCACGGCCTCGATCGTCGCCATCTTCCAGGAAAACGTGAAACGCATGCTGGCATATTCCAGCGTCGCGCAGATCGGCTACATGGTGCTGGGCATCAGCCTCGTCACGGTGGACGGGCTGACCGCCTCGATCCTGCACCTGTTCAACCACGCCCTGATGAAGGGGGCGCTGTTCCTGGCGATGGGCTGCGTCTACTACCGTATCGGCTCGGTGCACATCGCCGACTTCGCCGGGCTCGCAAGGCGCATGCCGTGGACCATGGCGGCCTTCGTCGGAGGCGGGCTGAGCCTGATCGGTGTGCCGCTGACCGCCGGCTTCATCAGCAAATGGTATCTCGTTCTGGCGGCGCTCGACCGCGACATGTGGGCGCTTGCCGCACTGATCGTGATCTCGTCGCTGCTCGCGGTGATCTACGTCTGGCGGGTCGTCGAGCAGGCCTATTTCCGGCCGCCGCCTGCGGACGGGGATGTCCGTGAGGAGGCGCCGCTCAGCCTGCTGATACCGACCTGGATCCTGGTCGCCGCAAACGTCTATTTTGGTGTCGACGCCGGACTCAGCGCCGGTGTCGCGACGTTGGCGGCTCAGAGCCTGATGGGAAGTCCCCCGTGAGCCCGGCCGAGGCCATCACGGCAGCGGTCCTGGTGCCGCTCGCGGGTGCCGTGCTGATCGCGATTTTCGGCCGCTGGCCGAACCTGCGCGAGACGATGACGCTGGCCACCGCGGTCATCCTGTTCGCGATCGTCCTGAGCCTGGCTCCGACGGTCGCCGCGGGGGCGCGCCCGACCGCGATCCTGGTCCAGACCCTGCCCGGCGTGCCGCTGGCCTTCGAGGTCGAGCCGCTCGGCATGCTGTTCGCCCTGATCGCATCCGGCCTCTGGATCGTCACCTCGGTCTATTCGATCGGCTACATGCGGGGCAACGACGAGCATAACCAGACCCGCTTCTACGTCTGTTTCGCGATCGCGCTGTCGAGCACGATTGGCGTCGCGTTCGCCGGCAACCTGCTGACGCTGTTCATCTTCTACGAGGTGTTGACGCTGTCGACCTATCCTCTCGTCACGCACCACGGCGACGAGGAATCGATGAAGGCCGGGCGGACCTACCTCGGCATCCTGATATCGACCTCGATAGGGCTGCAGCTCGTCGCCATTCTGTGGACCTGGCTGATCGCGGGCACCCTCGACTTCCGGTCGGGTGGCATCCTCGCGGGCCGCGTCGACGGCCTGACGACGGCTATATTGCTGGCGCTCTACGCCTACGGCATCGGCAAGGCCGCCCTGATGCCGATCCATCGCTGGCTGCCGGCGGCCATGGTCGCGCCGACCCCGGTCAGCGCGCTGCTGCATGCCGTCGCCGTGGTCAAGGCCGGCGTGTTCTGCGTCGTCAAGGTGGTGATCTACGTCTTCGGGATCGAGTTCCTGTCGTTCACCGGCGCCAGCGAATGGCTGATGTACGTTGCCGCCGCAACGCTGCTGATCGCCTCGCTGGTGGCGATGACCAAGGACAACCTCAAGGCCCGTCTCGCCTATTCCACGGTCAGTCAGCTCTCCTACGTCGTGCTGGGCGCCGCGCTTGCCACCGGCTGGGGGGTAATCGGGGCGGGCATGCACATCGCCATGCACGCGCTCGGCAAGATCACGCTGTTCTTCTGTGCCGGCGCCATCTACACCGCCTTGCACAAGACCGAGATCAGCGACATGGACGGCATCGGACGGCAGATGCCCGTCACCCTGACCGCGTTCCTGATCGGCGCGCTGAGCGTAATCGGGCTGCCCCCGATGGGCGGCGTGTGGAGCAAGTGGTACCTGATACTGGGCGCGGTCGAAGCCCATCACCTGGTGTTCGTCGCGGCGTTGCTGATCAGCTCGCTGCTCAACATCGCCTATCTGCTGCCCCTCGTCGCCCGCGCCTTCTTCCTGCCGCCGCGCGCCCCGGTCGCCGACTCGGTCGGCGCCGCCGCGGCGCCGAGCAAGGGGCCGCCCGAAGGCATTCGCGAAGCCCCGATGTTCTGCCTCGTGCCGCTCTGCGTGACCGCGGCCGGTTGCATTGCGCTGTTCTTCTATGCCGATCGCATCTACGCGCTGCTGGCGCAGATCGCGGCGCCGTAATCGATGAAGCAGAGGCCGCCATGACCGAGTCGACGAAACCGACGCCCAAGGACAAGCGCTACTGGCTCGACGACCGCCGCAACGTCGACAAGGTGTTCTGGGGGCTCTGTCTGATCTGCCTGCTGCTGTTCGGCGCGGACGCGCTCTACAAGAAGAAGGTGCATTTCCCGTTCGAGGCATGGTTCGGCTTCTTCGGGCTCTTCGGCTTCATCGCCTGCGTCGGCCTGGTGCTGGCCGCCAAGGAATTGCGCAGGGTGCTGAAGCGGGACGAGGACTATTATGATCGCTAGCATCCCGCCCGGCCTGCTGCTCATTCTCGGCGCGCTCGTGGCGCCGCTCCTGCCGGGACGCCTTGGCAATCTCTATCTGCTCGCGCTCTCGGCGCTCGGGCTGGTCGGCCTGATCGGTCTCGAGCACGGCACCTACGGAGCCTTCGAACTCTTCGGCTACCAGCTCGCCGTCGTCCGTGTCGACAAGTTGAGCCTGCTCTTCGGTTACATCTTCCACATCGCCGCCTTCCTGAGCGTGGTCTATGCGCTGCATGTGAGGGACCGCGTCCAGGCGGTCGCCGGCATGGTCTATGTCGGCAGCGCCGTCGGCGCCGTGTTCGCGGGCGACCTGATCACGCTGTTCGTCTATTGGGAGGGCACCGCCATCGCGTCGGTGTTCCTGATCTGGGCGCGCCGCTCGGAGCGCGCCTACAACGCCGGCATGCGGTACCTGATCATCCAGGTCGGCTCCGGGGTGCTGCTGCTTGCCGGCACCATTCTCCACGTCGCCGAGACCGGCTCGCTGGCGTTCGAGAAGATGAGCCTCGATGGCCTTGCGGCGACGCTGATTTTCCTGGCGTTCGGCATCAAATGCGCGTTTCCGCTGCTGCACAACTGGTTGCAGGATTCCTACCCCGAGGCGACCGTCACCGGGACCGTGTTCCTCAGCGCCTTTACCACGAAGCTCGCGGTTTACGCCCTGGCCCGCGGTTTCGCCGGCACCGAGATGCTGATCTGGATCGGTGCGACGATGACGGCGTTTCCGATCTTCTACGCGGTGATCGAGAACGACCTGCGGCGGGTGCTCGCCTACAGCCTGAACAACCAGCTCGGATTCATGGTCGTGGGCATCGGCATCGGCACCGAGCTCTCGCTCAACGGCACCGCGGCCCACGCGTTCTCGCACATCCTCTACAAGGCGCTGCTGTTCATGTCGATGGGCGCCGTGCTGCTGCGCACCGGCACCATCAAGGGCTCCGAGCTCGGCGGGCTCTACAAGTCGATGCCGTGGACCACCGGCTTCTGCATCGTCGGCGCCGCCTCGATCTCTGCCTTTCCGCTGTTCAGCGGCTTCATCTCCAAGTCGCTGATCCTGACGGCGGCGGCCGAGGGACATTACACGATCACCTGGCTCGTCCTGTTGTTCGCCTCGGCCGGTGTCTTCCATCACTCGGGCATCAAGATCCCGTATTTCGCCTTCTTCGCCCACGATTCCGGCATTCGCTGCAAGGAGGCGCCGCTCAACATGTTGATCGCCATGGGCGTCACCGCCTTCCTGTGCATCGGCATCGGCGTGTGGCCGGAACCGCTCTACGCGTTGTTGCCCTACCCGGTCGACTTCGTGCCGTACACGACCACGCACGTGATCACCCAGCTCCAGCTCCTGCTGTTCTCGGCGCTGGCCTTCGCCGTCCTCATGCGCACCGGCATCTACCCGCCGGAGCTGCGCTCGGTGAATCTCGACTTCGACTGGTCGTACCGTCGACTGCTGCCGGCCGTCGCCGGCTTCGTGATGACCTACGGGCGCTCGACCCGCGAGCGGCTGCTCGCCACGGCCGAGCGCCGCATCGAGCGCTTCATCGCCCGGCTCTACCGCCATCACGGGCCGCAGGGCCCGCTTGCGCGCACCTGGCAGACCGGCAGCACGGCGCTGTGGGTCGCGCTGCTGCTGGGGATCTACTTGATCCTCTACTACGTCTGAGCCGCCGGCGGGACGCGGTCAAATTCCGCGTCTCGCTTGGCAATCCGGATCCGAGGCACCAAGTCTATGCTGGGCCGGCGCCCGGCAGCGCGGGCCCTGCAGCCTGCGGCACACGACGCGCCGCAACAGCGTAACAGGGCCTGCGATGAGGCGAAGAAGGCATAGCGGCGCGCCCGCCGATATCCCTACGAGCGGCAGCGAATTCCGGGCGATGGGGGCGCTGCTGCCCTATCTTTGGCCACGCGGCGCCACGGGACTGCGGGTGCGGGTCGTCGTCGCGCTGGCGCTGCTTGTCGGCGCCAAGGTGACCAACGTCTACGTGCCGGTGTTCTATCGCGACGCCGTCAATCTCCTGTCGGGCGAGGCGGGTGCCGTGGTGGCGCTGCCGATCGGGCTGCTGTTCGCCTACGGCATTGCGCGGCTGTTCGCCGTCGTCTTCGGCGAGATGCGCGACGCCGTGTTCGCCAAGGTCGTGCAGCGGGCGATGCGCAACGCCGCGCTCAACACGTTCAGGCACCTGCACGCGCTCAGCCTGCGCTTCCACCTCGACCGCCAGACCGGCGGCCTCTCGCGGGTCATCGAGCGCGGCGTCGCGGGCATCGAGTTCCTGCTCAATTTCATGCTGTTCAACATCGTGCCGACGATCCTCGAGATCGTCATGGTCTGCGGCATCCTGTGGGGACTGTTCGACATCTGGTTCGCGCTGGTCACGCTGGTCACCATCGTCGGCTACATCGCGTTCTCGCTGCTGGTGACCGAGTGGCGCATCAAGTTCCGGCGCGAGATGAACGAGCGCGACACCGAGGCCAACACCAAGGCGATCGACAGCCTGCTCAACTACGAGACGGTCAAGTATTTCGGCAACGAGATGCACGAGGCGCGGCGCTACGACGTGGCGCTGCGGCAGTACGAGCGCGCGGCGATCCGCAGCAAAGTGAGCCTCGCCATGCTGAACATGGGCCAGGCCGGCATCATCGCCGCGGGGCTGGTGGCGATCATGACCATGGCCGGCCACGGCGTCGTCAACGGCACCATGACGGTCGGCGACTTCGTCATGGTCAACGCCTATCTGATCCAGCTCTACATGCCGCTCAACTTCCTCGGCTTCGTCTACCGGCAGATCCGGCAATCGCTGACCGACATGCACGCCATGTTCGGGCTGCTGCAGGTCGATCGCGAGGTTGCCGACGACCCGGATGCGAAGCCGCTGGCGGTCGATGGCGGCAAGATCGTCTTCGAGGACGTCGATTTCGGCTACGACGTGCGGCGACCGATCCTGAAGCGCGTCTCCTTCGCCGTGCCGCCCGGCCGCACCGTCGCCATCGTCGGGCCCTCGGGCGCCGGCAAGTCGACGATCAGCCGCATCCTGTTCCGCTTCTACGACGTCTCGGGCGGCCGCGTGACGATCGATGGCCAGGACATCCGCGCGGTGACGCAGGACAGCCTGCGCGCGGCGATCGGCATCGTCCCGCAGGACACCGTGCTGTTCAACGACACGGTCTACTACAACGTCGCCTACGGCCGGCCGAGCGCGAGCACGGCGGAGGTCGAGGAGGCGGCGCGCATGGCGCGCATCCACGACTTCGTCATGGGGCTGCCGGACGGCTACCAGACCATGGTCGGCGAGCGCGGGCTGAAGCTGTCCGGCGGCGAGAAGCAGCGCGTGGCGATCGCTCGGACGATCCTGAAGCGGCCGTCGATCCTGCTGTTCGACGAGGCGACCTCGGCGCTCGATACGCACACCGAGCAGGAGATCCAGAAGAGCCTGCGCGAGGTCTCGGCCAACCGCACGACGCTGACCATCGCGCACCGGCTGTCGACGGTCGTCGACGCCGACGAGATCATCGTCCTCGACCAGGGCGAGATCGTCGAGCGCGGGCGCCACGCCCAGCTGCTCGCCCGCGGCGGCGCCTACGCGGCGATGTGGGAGCGCCAGCAGAAGAGCGGCGACGGCGGGGAAGGGGAGGAGATCCCGTTCGGCGAGCCGGGCCCGGCGCCGGTGGCGGGGTAGGGCGGCCTCCATCGCGCAGGATCGTGATCGGATGGCCTTCCTTGGCGCGCTGCTTGACCTCCTGAAGGCGAAATGGTCGCGAGCGCTCTACCCGACGAAGATGCTCGTCATGGTGCTGGCGCTGGCTGTCTTCGTCGGGGCGCTGGTCTACGAGGAGGACAATTGCGGTATCGCGCGGGTCGTTCTGCAGATGGAGCCACCGCTGAAAATATTGGACAAATATTCACCGGCGGAAATCGAAGAGCGGGAGATGACGGAGATTACGGTGGACGGGCAGGAGGCGCCGATGCCGTTCGGCCGGATCAACCATCGCTGGCAACGCATGAAGGCGAACTACCGCCGGGGCGACTGTATCTATTCTTTTCGCGGTGAACCCGAATTGTTGATGGGCATGGCCGCAATCGAGGGCTATGTCCTGATCCGGAACGGCGAGCTGATCGACGCCATCGTCATCAGGAAGAGCTGAGCCCTAATGAGCGCCTTCGTTACTTGCCAAGCCCTCAATTCCCCAGCCCGAAGCGCGGCCGCAGCTTCACGCCGATCCAGTTGCCGGGCAGCGCGCAGACGATCCACAGCCAGCCGTGCAGGCTGCCCGAGGCGACGCCGCTGAAGAAGGCGCCGATGTTGCAGCCATAGGCGAG
This sequence comes from Alphaproteobacteria bacterium, assembly GCA_041584475.1. GTDB lineage: Bacteria > Pseudomonadota > Alphaproteobacteria > UBA8366 > JADFVY01 > JBFHDX01. Next base: position 16,126 of record JBFHDX010000036.1, on the reverse strand, counting down.
CCGCGCGCCGTAGCCGAGCAGCAGGCCGCCGATGATCGCCGCGAGAAGCGGCCGCAGCGGGAGCTTCAGCGACGGCGCGAAGCGGCCGGCGAGGCCGGCGGCGACGAAGGCGCCGAGGATCACGCCCATATCCATGATCGAGGTGTCGTCGCGGAAGATGCCGCGCTCGAGGAAGCCGCTGCGGGCCGCCCAGAACGAGCTCGTCTGCGGGTCCCAGCCGAGCGCCCGCGCCGCCTCCGCCGCCCACAGCGTGAAGCCCCAGGTGATCGACCAGGCGTGGCCCGAGACCTCGAGCGTCAGCCAGTTCAGGATCGCCAGCAGCGCCGCGCCGAGCACCAGCGGCCACGGCCCGACGAGAAGCCCGCGCCAGCCCGGTGTCGGGCCGAGGATCGAGCGCTGCGGCCGGCCCTTCGCCCAGACGCCGAGCGCGACCCAGATCGCGCCGAGCACGGCGAGCTGGCCGACGGTGGCGACGCCCCAGCCGAACTCGCGGCCGAGCGAGACGGTGCGGCTGCCCTCGCGCAGTGCGGCGAGCGCGTCCCAGTGCAGCGTGCCGAGGAAGGCGCCGAGGCAGAAGAAGATCAGCGTCAGCACCATGCGCGTGTTGCCGCCGCCGACCGTGAACAGCGTGCCCGACCCGCAGCCGCCGCCGAGCTGCATGCCGATGCCGAACAGGAAGCTACCGAGCGCGACCTCCCAGCCAACCGGCGCGAGCGCCCCGGTGACGCGGAAGCCGCCGGCTGTGACCCCGCCGGCAAGCGTTGGCGCGAACAAGAGGATGCCGAGGACGAGCATGACGAGCTGCGCGCGCACGCCGGCGATGTCGCGGCGCACGAAGGCGGCGCGGTACGATCCGGTGAAGCTGAAGGCGGCGTGGTAGAGCGTCGCCCCGAGCAGGGCGCCGATCACGAACAGCACGCCGAAACGCCAGCCGTTGCCGGCCAGCGCCAGCGCCCCGCCGGCCACCGCGAGCACGCCGAGGACGGCGACCGCCCGCTGCGAGGGCATCGTTCCTCGCCCGCCCGTCATCGCGACGTCTGCCTGCGCCATCGTCTCTCGACCCGCCGTTTGCCCGGGCCGGGCATGCTATCGCCGGCCGCCCGGCCCGGCCATTCAAGCTATCGCGAGCGCGCCGTCATTCAAGCTCCAGCGCGTAGGCCTCGAGCTTCGGCAGCGTCTTGACCAGCCCGCGCTCGTGCAGGAAGGCGCCGAAGCGTTCGTAGCGACGGCGGTCCAGCGCGCCCGGGCGCAGCGCGAAGCGGGGCAGGGTGTCGCGCCAGGCGCGGCGGTTGAGCTCGTTGTCGAGCTTGGCCGGGGCGCTTGCGCGGAACAGCTCCCAGGCCTCGTCCGGGTGGTTGATCATGAACTGCGTCGCCGCCTCGAGAACCTCGACGAAGCGCCGGATCGGCTCCCGCTTCGCCAGCTTCGCGTTGGCGACGACGATCAGCTCGTCATAGGCGGGCACGCCTTCCTCCTCGGGGTAGAAGGCGCGGCCCGGGCGCTTCTCGAGGTCGAGCTGGTTGAGCTCGAAGTTGCGGAAGGCGCCGATCACGGCGTCGACCTGGCCCGACATCAGCGCCGGCGACAGCGCGAAGTTGACGTTGATCATCTCGACGTCGCGCAAACTGAGGCCGTGCGTCTCGAGCATGCGGCCGAGCAGCGCGTCCTCGAAGCCGCCGACCGAATAGCCGACCTTGCGGCCCTTGAGGTCGGCGATCGCCTTGACCGGCCCGTCGCGCAACACGACGAGCGAGTTGAGCGGCGTCGCCACCAGCGTCGCGACGCGCACCAGCGGCAGGCCCTCGGCGACGAGCATGTGCAGCTGCGGCTGGTAGCTGATCGCGATATCCGCCTTGCCGGCGGCGACCAGCTTCGGCGGGTCGTTGGGGTTGGCCGGCTCGATTATCGTCACCTCGAGCCCGGCGTCGCGGAACAGGCCCTTCTCTTGCGCGACGATCAGCGGCCCGTGGTCCGGGTTTATGAACCAGTCGAGCAGCACGGTGAGGCGCTCCGCCGCGTGCGCCGGCGCGGCGAGCGTCGCCGCGGCGGCGAGGATCAGCGTGGCGCGGCGCAGGGGTCTGATGGTCATCGTCTTGGTCCTTCCTTCCGGGTCAGGGCGCATCGGCCGGCGCCGCCTCGTCGACGCCGCGCTCGGCCACCCAGGGCAGCGCGCGGGCGAGCAGCCGGTCGACCGCGTAGTAGAGCAGGATCGCTATCGCCGCGAGCACGGCGAGGGCGGCGAACATGATGTCGGTGTGGCCGCGCGCCATCGTCTGCAGCATCAGATGGCCGAGCCCGCTCGACGAGCCGACCCACTCGCCGACGATGGCGCCGATCGGCGCGACGGCGGTGGCGACGCGCAGGCCCGAGGCGAACGACGGCAGGGCGGCCGGCACGCGGATCGAGCGCAGGATCGACCAGCGGCTGCCGCCCATGGTGCGCGCGAGGTCGAGCCAGCCCGGGTCGGTGCGCCGCAGCCCGTCGAGGAACGCGGCGGTGACCGGGAAATAGATGATCAGCGTCGCCATCGCCACCTTGGACGCCATGCCGTAACCGAGCCACAGCACGAGCACCGGCGCCAGCGCGAAGACCGGGATCGCCTGGCTGACGACGAGCACCGGCATCAGCCAGCGGCGGATCGTCCGCGCGTAGTCCATCGCCATCGCGCTGGCGCCGCCGAGCAGCGTGCCGAGCGCGAGGCCGAGCAGGATCTCGGCCGCCGTCGTGCCGGCATTGGCGGCCAGCAGGGCGCGGTGCTCGGCGAGCGCCCGGAACACCGGGGCGGGCCCGGGCAGGATGAAGTGCGGCGTGCCGGTGAGCCAGATCACCGCCTGCCACAGGCCGAGCAGCCCGGCGGCGACGACGAGGCCGCGCAGGACCGGGTGCAGCTCGCGCGCGCGGGCCATCACGCCGCCTCCTTGGCGCGCACGAGCCGGGTCAGCAGCTCCGCCTGCAGCGCCAGCAGCTTCGGCTCGCGGGCATCGCGCGGCGGTGCGCCGGCCGGCTCGAGCGGCTCGTCGAGCGTCGCCGGCCGGCCGGCCATGACGTGGATGCGGTGGCCGAGCCGCAGCGCCTCGAGCGGATCGTGCGTGACGAGCAGCACCGTGCGCCCGGCGAGCAGCCGCGCCGCCGCGTCCTGCAGCGCGTGCCGCGTGATCGCGTCGAGCGCCGAGAACGGCTCGTCCATCAGCACGACGGGGCGGTCCTCGAGCAGCGTGCGGGCGAGCGCCGCGCGCTGCCGCATGCCGCCGGAGAGCGCCGCCGGCCGCCGGTCGCCGTAGCCACCGAGCCCGACGAGCTCGAGCAGCTCGGCGACCCGCTCCGCCGCCACCGGCTCGCCGCGCAGGCGCGCGCCGAGCGCGATATTGCCGCGCACCGACAGCCACGGCAGCAGCAGGTCCTGCTGCGCCATCCAGGCGAAGCGGCCGCGCAACGGCAACCCGTCCGAGCAGCGCGCCTCGCCCGCGCCGCCGCCCTCGAGCCCGGCGACCAGGCGCACGAGACTGGTCTTGCCGACGCCGCTGGGGCCGAGCAGGCACGTCGTCACGCCGCCGTGCAGCGTGAAGTCGAGCTCGTCGAACAGCACAGTGCCGGCGAACACGAGGCGCGCCGCGTGGATGGAGACGGAGATGGCGGCTGTCGGATCGGGGTCTTTCAAGTCACGCGTCCCTACGCCGGCATGATCCGGATCAGGTTCCTGGGGTCGTCCCGCGGGCAAGGGACCTCTCAGCCGGACGACCGGCTCCCCCCGGTGAAATCGTCGTCGACTATGGGGCGTTTGCCGCCGCTTGGCAAGCCGCCCGCCGCGCGCCAGACTGGCGGCCATGACCGCGCGTCCGCTCTTCATCGGCTCGGAGATCTACCGCCGCTCGAGCTACGGCAACCTGCATCCGCTGGCGATCCCGCGCGTCTCGACGGTGATCGACCTGTCGCGCGCGCTCGGCTGGCTGCCCGACGCGGCCTATGTCGACAGCCCGCGGGCGACGCCGGACCAGCTCGCCCGCTTCCACGACCGCGACTACATCGCCGCGGTGATGGCGGCCGAGCGCGACGGCCGCGTCGACGGGCAGGTGCGCGCGCGCTTCAATATCGGCGTCAACGGCAACCCCGTCTTCACCGAGATCTTCTCGCGGCCGGCGACCGCCTGCGGCGGCTCGATCCACGCCGCCGCGCTGCTGCGCGACGGCGGCATCGTCTACAGCCCGGCCGGCGGCACGCACCACGGCCGCGCCGACCGGGCGAGCGGCTTCTGCTATTTCAACGACCCGGTGCTCGGCATCCTCGCGCTGCTCGACCAGGGGATCGGGCGGATCGCCTATGTCGATCTCGACGCGCATCACGGCGACGGCGTCGAGCTCGCCTTCCGCGACCGGCCCGAGGTGCTGACCATCTCGGTGCACGAGGACGGCCGCTGGCCGCACACGGGCCAGGGCCGCGACTGCAACCGCCCGTTCGCGCGCAACGTGCCGGTGCCGCCCGGTTTCAACGACGACGAGCTGGCCTTCGTCATGGACGCGGCGGTGCTGCCGCTCGTCGAGGCGTACCGGCCCGAGGCGCTGGTCGTCCAGTGCGGCGCCGACGCGCTCGCCGACGACCCGCTGAGCAAGCTCGCGCTGTCGAACGGCGCGCTGTGGCGGGCGGTCGGCGAGCTCGCCGGCCTCGCGCCGCGGCTGCTGGTGCTCGGCGGCGGCGGCTACAATCCGTGGTCGGTGGCGCGCTGCTGGACCGGCGTCTGGGCGCTGCTCAACCGCCTCGAAGTGCCCGCGCGATTGCCGCCGGAAGGCGAGGCCGTGTTGCGCGGCCTCTCCTGGCGCCGCAGCCAGGGCCGCAACCCGCCCCGCCACGGGTTCACGACGCTGGCCGACGCGCCGCACGGCGGGCCGGTCCGGCCCGAGGTGCGCGCGGCCGCCGCCGCGGCCGCCGCGGCGCTTTCCTGAGCCGGGTGGAGCGTGTATGACACGGGCCATGAGACAGCGCCTCCTCGCCGCCCTGGCCTTCGTCGCGCTCGTCCTGCTGCCGTCGCTCGGTCCGGCGCAGTCGCCGGCGAGCGTCGGTTTCGAGCGCTCGCGGCTGGTCGTCGTCAGCGGCGCGGAGCGGCACGTCTTCTCGGTCGAGCTGGCACTCACGCCCGAGCAGCGCGCGCTGGGGCTCATGTACCGGCGCCAGCTCGCACCCGATGCCGGCATGCTGTTCGATTTCGGCCCGCGGCCGCAACGCGCCTCGATGTGGATGCGCAACACCTTCATCCCGCTCGACATGCTGTTCATCACCGCGGACGGACGCATCGAGAGCATCGCCCAGCGCACCGTGCCGCAGTCGCTCGAGTCGATCAGCTCGCGCGGGCCGGTGCGCGGGGTGCTCGAGCTGAACGGCGGCACGACGTCGCGGCTCGGCATCGCGCCCGGCGACGTCGTCGAGCACCCGATCTTTGGGAACGCGGAGTAGCGGGACCTACCGCTTGCGCGCCAGCATCAGCCCGTCGCCGATCGGCACCAGGCTGATGTCGACGCGGGAATCGTCCCTGATCTGCGCCGTCACCGCGCGGATCGCCACCGTATCGGCGTCGTCGCGCGCGGGATCGGCGACGGCGCCGTCCCACAGCATGTTGTCGAGGCCGATCAGCCCGCCCGGCCGCACCAGCGTCAGGCAGCGCTCGTAATAGCCGGCATAGCCGTCCTTGTCGGCGTCGACGAAGGCGAAGTCGAAGCGGTCGGCCTCGCCGTCGGCGATCAGCCGGTCGAGCGTCTCGAGCGCCGGGGCGAGGCGCAGCTCGATGCGCGTCGCAAGCCCCGCCTCTTGCCAGTAGCGCCGCGCCACCGCGGTATACGCCTCGCTGATGTCGCAGGCGATCAGCTGCCCGTTCGCCGGCAGGCCCATGGCGATGCACAGGCTGCTGTAGCCGGTGTAGGTGCCGATCTCGATGGCGCGCCGCGCGCCGACGAGCCGGACCAGCAGCGTCATCAGCTGGCCCTGCTCGGGGGCGATCTGCATGCCGGGATAGCGCACCTTCGCCGCCGTCTCCTCGCGCAGGCGGCGCAGCAGCTCGGGCTCGCGCAGCGAGGCCGCGAGCAGATAATCGTAGAGCGGCGCGGTCAGCGTCAGGGTACGGTTGCTCACGATCGGTCGTCTCTTCTCGGTTGGCGGCGCCGGGTGGCGCTAGCCAAGTTGTGGCCGCGGCGGCGCGAGTCAATGGAGCGGGACGCCGTTCCGGGCCTGCCGGGGCGGCCCAATGTCGTTGCAAAATCTTGCCGAAATCCCTATTTTCCGCCCGCCGGGGTGTAGCTCAGTCTGGTAGAGTGCCTGCTTTGGGAGCAGGATGTCGCTGGTTCGAATCCAGTCACCCCGACCAGATCCGCCGAGACGCGCGAAGCGAGGGAAGTGGCCATGCGTGTTCGCATCTTCAAGCCGGCCAAGACGGCCATGCAGTCGGGCCGGGGCAAGACCCGGAACTGGGTCATCGAATTCGAGCCGAGCGACGCCTCGACGCCGGATCCGCTGATCGGCTGGGTCGGCTCCGCCGACACGCGCCGCCAGGTGCGGCTGCGCTTTCCCAGCGAGGAGGAGGCCGTGGCGTATGCAGAGCGGCACGGCTGGGACTATACGGTGCTGAAGCCACGCGAACGCAGAGCGCGGCCGAAAAGCTACGCCAGCAATTTCGCCTACGGACGCAGCCAGCCCTGGACCCATTGAGGCTTGGCCGACGGGACCCCGTAGCTCAACCGGATAGAGCAGCGGACTTCTAATCCGCAGGTTGCAGGTTCGAGTCCTGCCGGGGTCGCCAAACCGCCTGGCTGCGGTCGCGGGGGCGCCAGCGTTCGTGCCGGCGGGCGGCGGCACGCGGTCAGGCACGCAAGTCGAAAGGCGCGGCGATGGAGTGGGATCCCGGCAGGGCAACGGCGGCCTTCGACGAGGTGCGGCTGCCGCTGACGCTGATTTGCGGCGCCCTGTGGCTCGCGGTGCTGCTCGCCAATGTCTTTATCTACACGCTGCCGAAGCTGCTCAGCCGATCGACCGACGGCTCCTCGCACCTGCCGGTGATCGGCAGCATCTTCGGCCTGTTCGCGCTGCTGCTGGCGCCCGTCGCGACGCTTTCGCTGCGCCTGCTCGCCCTGCCGCTGGCGCTGCTGCCCGACCTGCTGGTGTGGCTCGCCGCCTGGCTGATCGGCCGGCTGTGGCCGGACGGGCCGCCGGCGCCGCCGGGCGAGCGCGGGCCGTGACGGTGCGGCATCGGGCGCCAAGAGCCCTCTAACACACGTTTTTCAGATCCAGCTCCAAAATCCCCTCGGCGCCGGCGGCGCGCAGTTTGGGGATCAGGTCGCGGACCTGGCGGCGCTCGACGACGGTCTCGACGGCGACCCAGGCCGGGTCGGTCAGCGGGTTGACCGTCGGCGCGTGCAGGCTGGGCAGGAGCTTCGTAATTTCCTGCAGCGCCGCGGCCGGAGCGTTCATCTTCAGCAGTACCCGGTCGCGCGCCGCCAGCGCGCTTTTCAGCATCAGTGCGATCTGCTCGATCTTGGCCTTCTTCCAGGGGTCGGCCAGCGCCGCCCGGTTGCCGACCAGCACCGTGTGGGTGTGCAACAGGTCGCAGACGATGCGCAGCCCGTGCGCCCGGATGGTGCTGCCGGTCTCGGTGATCTCGACCGCGGCGTCGGCCAGGCCCTCGACGACCTTGGCCTCGGTCGCGCCCCACGAGAACTCGACCTTGGCGTCGATGCCGCGCTCCTCCAGGTAGCGCCGCGTGTAGCCGACCAGCTCGGTGGCGATGACTTTGCCTTGCAGGTCCTCGACCTTCTGAATCGGGCTGTTGCGGTCGACCACCAGCACCCAGCGGCAGGGCTGGTCGGACGACTTGGAGTAGACGAGGTCGCAGACCACCTCGACATCGGCCTCGGTCTCGCGGATCCAGTCGATACCGCAGAGCCCGGCGTCCATGGTGCCGCTGGCGACATACGGCCCCATCTCCTGCGAGCGCACGAGCGAGCAGGTGATCTCGTCGTCGTCGATCGAGGGGAAATAGTTGCGCGTGCGCGCGCGGATGGTCCACCCCGCCTGGGCGAACAGGTCGACGGTGGCGGCTTCGAGGCTGCCCTTGGGAATGCCGAGTTTGAGTTGGGTCATGACGGGGTGACGGATTGTTCTTTCGGTTTCGTCAACGCTGGCGGCACCGGTTGTTCGTGACGTTCTCTAGCACCGATCCGGGCCGGTCCACCAGCCCGCATGCGCCGCGCTGGAACCCCTCGACCGACCTCAGCACTCGACGACGTTGACCGCGAGGCCGCCCTGCGACGTCTCCTTGTATTTCGCCTGCATGTCGGCGCCGGTCTGGCGCATCGTCTCGATGACCCGGTCGAGCGAGACGAAATGCGTGCCGTCGCCCTTGAGCGCGAGGCGCGCGGCGTTGATCGCCTTGACCGCGCCCATGGTGTTGCGCTCGATGCAGGGGATCTGCACGAGCCCGCCTATCGGATCGCAGGTGAGGCCGAGATTGTGTTCCATGCCGATCTCGGCGGCGTTCTCGACCTGCTCGTTGCTGCCGCCGAGCGCCGCGGCGAGCCCCGCCGCCGCCATCGAGCAGGCGACGCCGACCTCGCCCTGGCAGCCGACCTCGGCCGCCGAGATCGATGCGTTCTGCTTGTACAGCATGCCGATCGCCGCCGCCGTCGCGAGGAAGGTCCGGATGCCGGCCTCGTTCGAGCCGGCGACGCAGCGGTCGTAATAGGCGATGACGGCGGGAATCACCCCGGCGGCGCCGTTGGTCGGCGCGGTCACGACGCGCCCGCCGGCGGCATTCTCCTCGTTGACGGCGAGCGCGTAGAGGTTGACCCAGTCGAGGATCGCCAGATGGTCCTTGAGCGACGCCTCCGGCCGCTCCGCCATTTCGCGGTACAGCTTGTTCGCCCGCCGCTTCACCTTGAGGCCGCCGGGCAGCACGCCCTCCATCTGGCAGCCCCGGCGGATGCTCGATTCCATGGCCGTCCAGATGCGGCCGAGCCCCTCGGTGATCTCATCCTCGCCGCGCCACGCCTTCTCGTTCTCGAGCACGATGCGCGCGATCGGCAGCCCGGTGTTGCGGCCGATCTCCAGCAGCTCGGCCGCCGATTCGAAGGGATAGGGAACCTCGATGTTGGCGCCGCCCGCGCCGCCGCCCGCCTCGGCCTCCGCCTCGCTGAGCACGAAACCGCCGCCCACCGAATAGTAGACCGACTCGAGCAGGGTCGCGCCGGAGTCGTCGCGTGCGGCGAAGCGCATGCCGTTCGAGTGCCGCGGCAGCAGCTCGTCGAAATTGAACACGAGGTGCTCGCCGTCGCGGAACGGAATCGGCCGGCGGCCGTACAGCGACAGCGTGCCGCCCTCGCGCGCGGCGGCGAACAGCGCGTCGGCTTCGTCCGGGTCGATCGTATCCGGGGTCGCGCCCGACAGGCCGAGGACGATCGCCTTGTCGGTGGCGTGACCGCGCCCGGTCAGCGCCAGCGAGCCGTAGAGGTCGACGGTGACGGTCGCAGTCGCGTCGAGCAGCTTGAGCGACTCGAGCTCGAGCAGGAAACGGTGCGCCGCCCACATCGGTCCCACCGTGTGTGAGCTCGACGGGCCGATGCCGATCTTGAACAGATCGAAGATGCTTAGACTCATGGGTTTCCTCTCCTGTTCCCGGCGCGCTCGCGCCATCCCGGCGCCGTCGCCGTTAGCGGATGACGCCGTGGCGGTCTTCTTGCCGCGCCAGCCATTCTAGCCACATCGTGCGCCCCGTCGCAGTGCCGACCGCATGTTTCTTATCGGAAAATAATTGTCGAATTGCCTTTCTTGTGCGCCTTGTCCATTATCGGAAACACCAACGCCCGCAACCATGCCGGCATGGCTGCGTGTCAAGATGGTCTTCGCGGGACGCCGACGGGAGTGAGCGCGATCGACAAGCCGGGCCCCACCATGCGCGTTACCTCGGCGAGCGGCGCCCTGCTCGTGCAACCGCTCAGCCTCGGCAAGCGCGTGCGCGAGATCCGCCGCCGCAACAGCTGGACGCTCGAAGAGGCGAGCCGGCGCACGGGCCTTGCGCGCTCGACGCTGTCGAAGATCGAAAACGAGCAGATGTCGCCGACCTTCGAGGTCGTCCGCAAGCTGGCAGCGGGCCTCGAGATCGAACTGCCGCAGCTGTTCGTCGAGACCGCCGCCGGCGGCGCCTCCGGCCGCCGCGCGCTGACGCGGGCCGGCGAGGGGCGGCCGCGCGTGACGCCGACCTACGAGCACGAGCTGCTGTGCACCGAGCTGGCGCAGCGCAAGATGATCCCCTTCAAGACGCGCGTGCGCGCGCGGTCGATCGACGAATTCTCCAGCTGGGTGCGTCATCCGGGCGAGGAGTTCCTCTACGTCATCGATGGCAGCATCACCTTCTATAGCGAATATTACGAGCCGATTACCCTGACGGCCGGCGACAGTCTCTACTACGACAGCGACATGGGTCACGCTTGCACCTCCAGCGGCGGCCCGGACGCCCTGATCCTCTGGGTATCGACCGCCTGAGGCCGCACGGTCGACGCACGGCCGCGGGTCCGGGCACGCCCCCGCGGGGCGGGTGGCAACCTATTCAAACGGGCCGGAATCGGGGTGCCGCGGGCTTGTTTCGACCGCCTGTTTCGGATAAGAAACATATGGAGGGACGGGCATCCTCCGAGAGCCGCATCGCTGTGCCGCACCGGCGCACGAGACGAGGAGGCAGCGCATGGCCGCGAGTACCGAGACCGTCGCCACGCTTGCGCACACGCCGCTGCACCGTATCCATGTCGAGCTCGGTGCGCGCATGGTGTCGTTCGCCGGCTATGCGATGCCGGTCCAGTATGCCGCGGGGATCCTCGAGGAACACCGGCATACACGGACGCAGGCCGGCCTGTTCGACGTCTCGCACATGGGGCAGGTCCGACTCGCCGGCAATGGCGCCGCTGCGGCGCTCGAAGCGCTGGTGCCGATGGATATCGTCGGGCTCGGCGCGATGCGGCAGCGCTACGCGCTGTTCACCAACGAGGCCGGCGGCATCCTCGACGACCTGATGGTCACCAACGCCGGCGATCACCTGTTCCTGATCGTCAACGCCGCCTGCAAGGCACACGATCTGGCGCATCTGCGCGCGCATCTGCCGCGCGGCTGCACGGTCGAGGAGCTGGCCGACCGGGCGTTGCTGGCGCTGCAGGGGCCGGCCGCGGCGTCGGTGCTCGCACGGCTCGCCCCCGAGGTCGCCACCATGCCGTTCATGGGCGCCGCACGCCTGTCGCTCGCCGGCGCCGACTGTTTCGTCTCGCGCTCGGGCTACACCGGCGAGGACGGCTACGAGATCTCGGCGCCGGCCGATCGCGCCGAAGCGCTGGCGCGGCGACTGCTGGCAGAGCCCGAGGTCGCGCCGGTCGGGCTCGGCGCCCGCGATTCGCTGCGCCTCGAGGCCGGGCTGTGCCTGTACGGGCACGATATCGACACGACGACGACGCCGGTCGAGGCCGGTCTCGGCTGGGCGATCCAGAAGACGCGCCGCAACGGCGGCGCGCGCGTGGGCGGCTTTCCCGGCGCCGAGACCATCCTGCGGCAGCTCGCGGAGGGCGTCGAGCGCAGGCGCGTCGGCCTGCGTCCGGCGGGGCGGACGCCGGTGCGCGAGGGGGCGGAGCTTACCGACCCGGCCGGCCGGCCGGTCGGCCGGGCGACGAGCGGCGGCTTCGGGCCGACCGTCGGCGCCCCCGTGGCGATGGGCTATGTCGAGGCCGACCTGGCGAAACCGGGCACCGAGCTGCGGGCGATCGTCCGCGGCAGGCCCTTGCCCGTCGCTGTCGCCAAAATGCCGTTCGTCGAGCAGCGTTACTATCGCGGTTGAACCGGCCCGGCGGCGGAGATCGTCGTCGGCGCGGGACCCGAACCAGGCTGGAGATTGAGATCATGGCGAAAGCGCGACCCTCCCTTGCGGAGCTGGAGATGCGGGACGATTTCCAGCGCCGGCACGTCGGCCCGGGCGAGAAGCAGATCGCGGAGATGCTGAAGCTGCTCGGCCTGAAGTCGCTCGACGAGCTGGTCGACAAGGCGGTGCCGAAGGTGATCCGCTCGGACGACGAGCCGCTCAATCTGCCGGAGCCGCTGAGCGAGCGCGAGGTGCTCTCGGCGGCGCGCAAGATGGGCAACCGCAACCGCGTCTACGTGTCGATGATCGGCATGGGCTACCACGGCACCGTCATGCCCTCGGTCATCCTGCGCAACGTCATGGAGAATCCGGGCTGGTACACCGCCTATACGCCCTACCAGGCGGAGGTCAGCCAGGGCCGGCTCGAGGTGCTGCTGTCGTTCCAGCAGCTGACCATGGATCTCACCGGCATGGACCTCGCCAGCGCCTCGCTGCTCGACGAGGCGACCGCGGCGGCGGAGGCGATGCAGATGTCGCACCGGCTATCGCGCGGCAAGTCGAACACCTTCTTCGTCGATGCCGACTGCCACCCGCAGACCATCGCGGTGGTGCGGACGCGGGCGCGGCCGATGGGCATCGACGTCGTCATCGGCGACCCGTTCGAGGAACTCGAGGCGAGCGGCCTGTTCGGAGTCCTGGTGCAGTATCCGGGCTCGCGCGGCGCGGTGCGCGACCTGCGGCCGCTGATCGAGAAGGCGCACGCCGGCGGCGCGCTGGTCACCGTCGCCGCCGATCCGCTGAGCCTCTGCCTGCTGACGCCGCCGGGCGAGATGGGCGCCGACATCGTCGTCGGCAGCGCGCAGCGCTTCGGCGTGCCGATGGGCTATGGCGGGCCGCACGCCGCGTTCTTCGCGACGCGCGACGAGTACAAGCGCCAGATGCCGGGGCGGATAATCGGCGTGTCGATCGATTCGGCCGGCAACCGGGCGCTGCGCATGGCGCTGCAGACCCGCGAGCAGCACATCCGGCGCGAGAAGGCGACGAGCAACATCTGCACCGCGCAGGTGCTGCTGGCGATGCTGGCGGCGCTGTACGCCGTCTACCACGGGCCCGACGGGCTGCGCCGGATCGCCGGGCGCGTCCACCGGATGGCGCTGATCATGGCCGAGGGGCTGCGCCGGCTCGGCTTCGAGGTGGTCACCGACGCCTTCTTCGACACCGTCACCGTGCGCGTGCCGGGGCAGGCGCGGCGCATCGCCGCGCGCGCCCGCGAGGCCGGCATCAATCTGCGGCTGACCGACGCCGACCATCTCGGCATCACGCTCGACGAGACGACGCGCCGCTCGAATCTCGAGACGCTGTGGCGCTCGTTCTCGAAGCGCGCGGACGCGCTGCTCTCGATCGAGGCGCTCGACACCGAGGCCGGCGAGTGCCTTCCCGCGGCGCTGCGCCGCAAGAGCGCCTATCTGAGCCATCCCTGCTTCAACCTCTATCACGGCGAGACCGAGATGATGCGCTATCTGCGCTGGCTCGCCGCCAAGGATGTGGCGCTCGACCGTTCGATGATCCCGCTCGGCTCGTGCACGATGAAGCTCAACGCGACGACCGAGATGATCCCCGTGACCTCGCGCCAGTTCAGCGCCATGCACCCGTTCGCGCCGCTCGACCAGGCGCAGGGCTATCAGCAGCTGTTCGAGGAGCTCGAGGAGATGCTGTGCGAGATCACCGGCTTCGACGCGGTCTCGCTGCAGCCGAACGCCGGCAGCCAGGGCGAGTACACCGGCCTGCTGGTGATCCGCAAATACCACGAGAGCCGCGGCGATACGCAGCGCGACGTCTGCCTGATTCCGGCCTCGGCGCACGGCACGAACCCGGCGAGCGCCATCATGGCGGGCCTGCGCGTCGTCGTCGTGGCGACCGACGACGACGGCAATGTCGACGTTGCGGACCTCAAGGCCAAGGCTGCCGACCATGCCGAGCGGCTGGCGGCGCTGATGATCACCTATCCGTCGACGCACGGCGTCTACGAGGACGCGATCGTCGAGATCTGCAAGACCATCCACGACCATGGCGGGCAGGTCTATCTCGACGGCGCGAACCTGAACGCGCTCGTCGGCATCAGCCGGCCCGCGCGCTTCGGCGCCGACGTCATGCACATGAACCTGCACAAGACGTTCGCCATCCCGCACGGCGGCGGCGGCCCCGGCATGGGGCCGATCGGCGTCGTCGGCCATCTGGCACCGTTCCTGCCCGACCATCCGGCCGTCCAGGGCGTCAACCCGGCGGCGGCCGGCGGCGAGACCGTCGGCGCGGTAGCGGCGGCGCCGTGGGGCTCGGCGAGCATCCTGCCGATCAGCTGGGCCTATATCCGGCTGCTCGGGGCGGCGGGGCTGCAGCGCGCGACCCAGGTCGCCGTGCTCAACGCCAACTACATCGCCCGCCGACTGGCGCCGCACTACCCGGTGCTGTACACCGGCAAGAACGACATGGTCGCGCACGAATGCATCATCGATCTGCGGCCGATCAAGGAGTCGTGCGGCATTACCGTCGAGGACGTGGCCAAGCGACTCGTCGATTACGGGTTCCACGCGCCGACCATGTCGTTCCCCGTGCCCGACACGCTGATGATCGAGCCGACCGAGAGCGAGTCGAAGCGCGAGCTCGACCGCTTCTGCGACTCGATGGTCTCGATCCGCGAGGAGATCGCGGAGGTCGAATCGGGCAAGGCGGACCCGAAGGACAACGTGCTGCGCAATGCGCCGCACACGCACCATTTGCTGATGGGCGGGCCGTGGGCCAAGCCCTACTCGAAGGAGCAGGCCTTCTTTCCGCTGGCGTCGCTGCGCGAGGACAAGTACTGGCCGCCGGTCGGCCGCGTCGACAACGTCTATGGCGACCGGCATCTCGTGTGCAGTTGCCCGCCGATGGAGGCCTATGTCGAGGCCGCCGAATAGGGCCGGGCAAGGGCATTCGCGGCCGACAAGAAAATAACCGGGGAACGGTTGGCACCATTCCCCGGGTAGTTTTGGCGGGTAAGAGAGGGTTAGAGGATTTCCTTGTAGCGCTGCCCCCTCAAGGGCACATTGATCCAGATCAAAACACTTCATATTTTGTGGTTTCTTGACCGCGACGGGCGAGTCCGGATGATCGCAGACTCTCCGGTCTGCCATCCGCCGATCGTGACTGACCTGCGCCCGCCGCCGCACGATATTGAACGGGAATGCGGCCAACGGTGCTGCGCGGCGTGAGGCGATGACGGAATCAGGCGAGACGTGGCTCGCGACGGTGCCGGTACTGGGCGACTTCGCACAGGTCGCCGATCCGGCGTGCTACGTGCCGCTGCCCGACGACTGGTTCGTCGGCGTTTCCGACGTCGTCGACTCGACGGGTGCCATCGCCGCCGGCCGCTACAAGGCCGTGAACCTCGCCGGCGCCGCTGCGATCAGCGCGGTCACCAACGCGCTCGGCGGCGGGCTGTCGCTGTTCGTCTTCGGCGGCGACGGGGCGCGTTTCGCGGTGCCGCCCGACCAGGCTGCCGTTGCGGCCGCCGCGCTGTCGCGTGTTGCCATGTGGGCGGGGCGCGAACTCGAGCTGCGGCTGCGGGTCGGTATGGTATGCGTCGCCGAGATCCGTGCCGCCGGCCGGGATGTGCGGGTGGCGCTGTGGCGGGCCTCCGACCATGTGCGCTATGCCATGTTCACGGGCGCCGGGCTGGAATGGGCCGAGGGGCAGCTGAAGCGCGGCGCGATCGGCCTTGCCCCATCGTCGCCCGGCGAGGAGCCGGACCTCGCCGGCCTGTCCTGCCAGTGGGGGCCGATTCGCGCGCGGCAGGGCAACATCCTGTCGTTGATCGTGAGGCAGGCACCGGGCGCGCCGGCGGAGCGTTTTGCCGAGATCGTCACGGCGGTTATCGCGATAGTCGAGGATGAAGTCTACGCGAACCCGGTACCGCCGGCCGGCCCCGACGTGCACTGGCCCGGCGCGTCGATCGAGCTGCAGTCGCGCGTTGCCCATGCCGGGACCTCGGTGTGGCGTCGGCGGCTGCGCGTGCTCGCCGGCACGGCGCTGACCTGGCTCGTGTTCAAACTCGGCGTCGGGGTCGGCCGCTTCGATCCCACGCGCTACCGGCGCGAGATCGCGGTCAACACCGATTTCCGCAAGTTCGACGACGGGCTGATGATGACGATCGACTGCTCGCCGGGGACCGCGAACCGGTTGCGCGCGATCCTGGAGGAGGCCGCGGCCGAGGGCGTCGTT
>JBFHDX010000035.1:0-31474 GCA_041584475.1 Alphaproteobacteria bacterium | reverse complement strand
GGAGGCATTCGATGAGCGAACAGGACGGCCTGATCTGCGCCTACATTCTCGACGGGAAGGGCGGCGGCCGCCCGATCGAATGGCCGGAGATCCAGAAATGGCAGCCGGACCAGGGCCTGCTCTGGGTGCATCTCGACCACACCGGAACCCGCACCCGCAAGTGGCTGACCCGCGACAGCGGCATCGACCCCGTCATCAGCCAGACCCTCCTGCAGCACGACGTGCGCCCGCGCGTCCTCGCGGCGGACGACTCGCTCCTCGTCGTCCTGCGCGGCGTGAACCTCAATCCCGGCGCCGATCCGGAGGACATGGTCGGCGTGCGCGTATGGCTCGAGCCGCACCGGATCGTCACGCTGCGGCACCGCCGGCTGATGGCGGTGACCGACCTGCGTAACGAGATCGACGCCGGCACCGGGCCGAAGGGCCAGGGCGAATTCCTGTACCGGCTGGCCGACCGCCTCATGGATCGGATGGGGCCGGTCATCAGCGATCTCGACGATCGCGTCGACGACCTTGAGGACCAGGTGCTGACGGCGCAGAGCACCGAACTCCGCGCCCGCCTCGGCGAGATCCGCCGCGAGGCGATCGCGCTGCGCCGCTACCTGGCGCCGCAGCGCGACGTGATGTCGCGCCTGCCGATGGAGCAGATGCCCTGGCTCGAGGCCAACCACAAGGCGCACCTGCGCGAGATCGCCGACCGCACGCTGCGCTACGTGGAAGACCTCGACTCGGCGCGCGAGCGCGCCGCGGTCACGCAGGACGAGCTGAACAGCCGGCTCTCGGACCAGATGAACCGGACCATGTATCTGCTGACCGTGGTCGCCGCGATCCTGCTGCCGCCGAGCCTGATCACCGGGCTCTTCGGCATCAATGTCGGCGGCATGCCCGGGGTCGAGAGCCCGGTCGCGTTCGGCCTCGTCGTCGCCGTCCTCGTGCTGCTCGCCGTGATCGAGGTGATTCTTCTGCGCCGCCTCAAATGGATCTGAATCGCGCCGGCGGACCCGTTCGCCGCGTTGCCTGGGAGACCGTTCATGGAGAAGCTCTACGATCTCGATCTGCTGCGCTACGAGTACCAGGATGTCCAGACCTGGGTCGTCGAACACGTCCTCGTCCTCAACACGCTCACCCAGGTCGCGGCGATCCTGGTCGCGGCCCTGATCGCCAGCCTCGTCGCGCCGTTCCTGCGCCGCGGCATCGAGCGGCTGGCCGCCCGCTGGCAGCGTGAGCGGAACCTCGAGAAGGCGACGCGCACCGCCGCATCGCTGTCGCTGCCGATCGTCTGGCTCCTCCTGCAATGGATCTCCGTCCTCGTAGCGAGCAACGCCGGCTGGCCGTTTCAGCTGATCCGCGTCACCGTCAGCCTGCTCACCGCCTGGGTCGTGATCCGCCTCGTCTCGCAGCTGGTGCGCGACCCGACCTGGTCGAAAATGGTGGCGATGGTGGCGTGGACCGTCGCCGCCCTCAACATCGTCGGGCTGCTCGACGACACCGGGACGCTGCTCGACCAGCTGGCGCTGACCTTCGGCGAGCTGCGGATCTCCGCGCTGACGGTCATCAAGGGTGTCGCCTCGCTGGCGGTGCTGCTGTGGGTGGCGACCGTGCTCTCGCGCACCATGGAGCGGCGCATCAGCACGCTGCCGAACCTGACCCCGTCGGTGCAGGTGCTGTTCACCAAGCTGTTCAAGATCGTCCTGATCACGATCGCGATCGTCGCCGCGTTGAGCACGGTCGGCATCGACCTGACCGCGTTCGCGGTGTTCAGCGGTGCCGTCGGCGTCGGCGTCGGCTTCGGCCTGCAGAAGGTGATCTCGAATTTCGTCAGCGGCGTCATCCTGCTGATGGACAAGTCGGTGAAGCCCGGCGACGTCATCCAGGTCGGCGAGACCTACGGCTGGATCAACACGCTGGGCGCCCGCTACGCCTCGGTGGTGACGCGCGACGGCACCGAGTACCTGATCCCGAACGAGGACATCATCACCCAGCAGGTCGTCAACTGGTCGTACAGCAACTCCGAGGTGCGCCTGAAGGTGCCGATCGGGATTTCGTACAGCGCGGACGTCCGCAAGGCGATCGAGCTGTGTCTGGAATCGGCCACCGCGGTCGAGCGGGTGATCGACAAGCCGAATCCCGTGTGCCTGCTGAAGGGTTTCGGCGACAGCTCGGTCGACCTCGAGCTGCGCTTCTGGATCAACGATCCGCAGAACGGCGTCTCGAACGTCAAGAGCCAGGTGCTGCTGCTGGTCTGGGACAAGTTCCACGAGCACAAGATCGAGATCCCGTTCCCGCAGCGCGACCTGCACATCCGCTCGGCCGAGAGGCTGCCGGTCGTGCTGCCCGCGGCGGAATAGCGGCGGCAGCGGCAGGGAGGACGGCCGCGTGAAGAGCCATGCCCAGGTCATCGTCATCGGCGGCGGTGTCGTCGGCTGCTCGGTGCTCTATCACCTGACCAAGCGCGGCTGGACTGACGTCGTGCTGCTCGAGCGCGACGAGCTGACCTCCGGCTCCACCTGGCACGCCGCCGGCGGCATGCACACGATCAACGGCGACCCCAACGTCGCCAAGCTGCAGCAGTACACGATCAACCTGTACAGGGAGATCGAGGAGATCTCCGGCCAGGCGGTCGGCCTGCACATGACCGGCGGCGTCATGCTGGCGGGCACGAAGGAGCGGCTCGAATGGCTGAAGATGGCGCACGCGCGCGGCCGCTATCTGGGCATGGAGACCGAGCTGATCACGCCGCAGGAGGCGCACGAGCTGATGCCGCTGCTCGACCCGCGGCACTTCGTCGGCGCGCTCTACGACCCGGTCGAGGGCCATCTCGACCCGTCGGGCACGACCCAGGCCTACGCCAAGGCGGCGCGCAAGCAGGGCGCGGAGATCCATCGCCACACGAGGGTAGAGGCCCTGGCGCAGGATGCCGACGGCAGCTGGCGGGTGAGCACCGCGAAGGGCGAGATCCGCGCCGAGCACGTCGTCAACGCCGGCGGGCTGTGGGCGCGCGAGGTCGGCCGCATGGTCGGGCTGGAGCTGCCGCTGCTGGCCATGGAGCATATGTACCTCCTGACCGAGGACATGCCCGAGGTCGCCGAGTACAACGCGGCCCAGGGGCGCGAGATCATGCACGCCGTCGATTTCGAGGGCGAGCTCTACCTCCGGCAGGAGCGCGGCGGCATGCTGATGGGCACCTACGAGAAGGCCTGCAAGCCGTGGTCGGAGCGGGTGACGCCGTGGGATTTCGGGCACGAGCTGCTGGCCCCGGACATCGACCGCATCGCGCCGTCGCTCGAGGTCGGCTTCCGCCACTTCCCCGCCTTCGAGCGCGCCGGCATCAAGCAGATCATCAACGGCCCGTTCACCTTCGCGCCGGACGGCAACCCGCTGGTCGGCCCGGTGCGCGGACTCACCGGCTTCTGGTGCGCCTGCGCGGTGATGGCCGGTTTCAGCCAGGGCGGCGGCGTCGGGCTCGCGCTCGCCAACTGGATGGTCGACGGCGACCCGGGCTTCGACGTCTGGGGCATGGACGTCGCGCGCTACGGCGACTGGGCGACGCTCGCCTGGACCAATGCCAAGGTGCGCGAGAACTATTCGCGGCGCTTCTCGATACGCTTCCCCAACGAGGAGCTGCCGGCGGGGCGGCCGCTGAAGACGACGCCGATCCACGGCCGGCTGCGCGCGCGCGGCGCCGTGATGGGCGATTCCTGGGGCCTCGAGCACGCGCTGTGGTTCGCGCCGAAGGGCGTCGAGGACGTCGTCTCGTTCCACCGCTCGACCGATTTCGAGCATGTCGGCGCCGAATGCCGCGCGGTGCGCGAGGCGGTCGGGCTGATCGAGACCTCGAACTTCGCCAAGTACGACGTCGGCGGGCCGGGCGCGCAGGCCTGGCTCGACCGCGTGCTCGCCGGGCGCGTGCCCGCCGAGGGCCGCATGGCGCTGGCGCCGATGCTGAACGAGCGCGGCCGCGTCATCGGCGACTTCACGCTCGCCAATCGCGGGCGCGGGCGGTTCTTCCTGCTCGGCTCCGGCGTCGCCGAGCAGTACCACATGCGCTGGTTCCTCGCCCAGCTGCCGGCGGACGGTTCCGTGCAGATACACGCACGGGGGCTTGGCCTGGTCGGGCTCGCCATCGCCGGGCCGCGCTCGCGCGAGCTGCTGGCGGGGCTCACGGGCGACGACGTCGGTGCCGACGCGTTCCGCTTCCTCGATGTCCGCGACATCGACATCGGAGCGGTGCGATGCCGGGTCGGGCGCGTCTCCTATACCGGCGACCTCGGCTACGAGATCTGGTGCGCGCCGGAATACCAGGCGACGCTGTTCGACACGTTGGTCGGGGCGGGGGAGCCGCTGGGGCTGCGCCTGTTCGGCGGCCGCGCGCTCAACGGGCTGCGTCTCGAGAAGAGCTACGGCTCGTGGGCGCGCGAGTACCGGCCGATTTACGGGCCCGTCGAGTGCGGCCTTTCGCGCTTCGTCGCCTATGGCAAGGACGCCGGTTTCATCGGCAGGGAGGCGGCGCTGCGCGAGCGCGAGGAGGGCGGCACGCGGCGCCTGATCGCCCTGGCGGTCGACGCGGCGGACGCCGACGTCATTGGCGACGAGCCGATCTGGCACGACGGCGCAGTGCGGGGCTGGGTGACGTCCGGCGGCTACGCCCACGCGAGCGACACCTCGGTCGCGCTCGGCTACGTCCCGAAGGAGCTGGCCGAGGCCGACAGCTTCGAGATCGAGATCCTCGGCGACCGGCGCACGGCGACGCGCCTCGCGGCGCCGCTGTTCGATCCCGAGGGCAGGCGCATGCGCGGCTGAGCCCGGCGCGAGCGCCGGCCGGCCCAACCGGGGGATAAGCGATGCCCGATCTGCCGTCGACCATGGCCGCCGTGCTGCTGACCGGGCATGGCGGCCTCGACCGGCTCGACTATCGCGCGGACGTGCCGGTGCCGCGGCCCGGCGCCGGCGAGGTGCTGATCCGCGTCGGCGCCGCCGGCGTCAACAACACCGACGTCAACACGCGCATTGGCTGGTACTCGAAGGAGGTCAGCGAGGGGACGAGCTCGGGCGGGGCGGGCGGCTTCGAGACCGCGGGCGCGGCGGATGCCAGCTGGGCCGGCGCCGCGCTGACCTTTCCGCGCATCCAGGGCATCGACGCCTGCGGCCGCATCGTCGCCGTCGGCGCCGGGGTCGAGGGGGCGCGCATCGGCGAGCGCGCCCTCGTCGAGCCGTGCCTGCGGCCGCCCGGCGCCGGGCCGGAGGAAGCCCGCTTCCTCGGCTCGGAATGCGACGGCGCGTTCGCGCAATACGTCGCGGTCCCGGCGATGCACGCGTACCGCATCGAGAGCGGCCTGTCCGACGCCGAGCTGGCATCGTTCCCGTGCTCGTACTCGACGGCCGAGAACATGCTGACGCGGGCCGGGGTCGAGTCCGGCGAGACGGTGCTGGTGACCGGCGCCTCCGGCGGCGTCGGCTCGGCCGCGGTGCAGCTGGCGCGGCGGCGCGGGGCACGCGTCGTCGCCGTGGCCGGCGCGGCCAAGGCGGAAGAGGTCCGGGCGCTCGGCGCGGAGCGGGTGATCGAGCGCGGCGGCGACCTGGTCGCGGCGCTCGGGCGCGAGACGGTCGACGTCGTCGTTGACCTGGTGGCGGGACCGCAATGGCCGCAGCTCCTGGACGTGCTGCGCCGCGGCGGGCGCTACGCCGTCGCCGGCGCGATCGCCGGGCCGCTCGTCGAGCTCGACGTGCGGACGTTGTATCTCAAGGATCTCAGCCTGTTCGGCTGCACGGTGCTGGAGCCCGGCGTGTTCGCCGCACTCGTCGGCTATATCGAGCGCGGCGAGATCCGGCCCGTGGTCGCGCGCACCTATCCGCTGCGCGAGATCGCCGCCGCACAGCGGGACTTCCTCGCCAAGCAGCATACCGGGAAGCTGGTCCTGATCCCGCCGGAATAGGGGCGGGGCGGGCGACACCGGGTCATGCGGTCGTCGGCTTTCCGAAGCGGCGCAGGAAGGTGCGCAAAAGCGGTCGCACCTTGGGCTCGATCGCTCGACAGGCGTCGCCGCCCGGCAGGCTGGAATCGCAGATCAGATAGGCGCCGTCCCGGCAGAGTGACGCACGCTCGACATTCCCGTCGAGGCGTTTGACGATCTTTTCCGGCGCCAGGCCGAAGGCCCGCCGGCAGAGTTCACGGTCGAGGAACTGCGCGGCGTGAAACCGGAACACCCCGTCCCGGCCGTCGACATCCTTGCCGGTCGTATTGCACAGCGCGACCACGCGGTCCCAGTCTGCCATGGCGACATCGATATCGAGGACCTGGGCGCGGTAGCAGTCGAAGGCGTCGACATAGGCCGGCACGACGGTATCGAGCAGGGCCCTGGCGTCGACGCTGCCGGAATCGAATTCGAGCACGACGATATCGTCGTACTGGGCGTTGTCGCGCAGATATGTCTCGCTGCGCAGCGGGTAGGTGATATAGCTCCGCCGCCCCTTCTTCGAGAGCACGCGCAACGGGACCACGCTGACCAGTTCGGTCTCGGAGACCTCGACGTCCGGCGCATCGTGCCCCTTGTAGCCCAGCGGCGGCTCGAAGCGCGACAGGACTTCCGTGAACCGGCGATGCCGGTCGCGGATCGATTCCCCGACGGCGGCCCGATGCCGCAGGATCAGCTCGTAGCGTTCGCCCATGCCCCGGTCTCCCGGAAAGTCGCGGCCCGTACACTACCCGACGCGCCGGGGCGGCGATACCGGCCTCGCGCTGGTCCGACGAGTCGGCGGGCAGGGCTGGTGCAGGTCCGGGTGGATTGCTTGTTGTGAGTGTATGGCAGCGATCCGATTGGTCGTCGGGCGACGGGCAGACGGGATATGCCGCGGACCAGAGTGACCCGCCGCGAAGCGTTCGGCGCTTTGCGCGCCGCTCAGCTGAGCACGATTGGCCTCGGCGCGCGCGCCAGCCCGCCCTGCGCGGCCGTCAGCAGCAACAGCAACAGTGCGGCTCTAACAAAGCTATGCATCGGCGCCTCGCTTGCGAGGATGCGCCGACTCTACCTGCTTGTATTTGCGAACGGAACCATGGCGCCCCCAAAAAACCGGCAGCGTCGGGCGATCGGCTCGTGCGCTGCCGGTCCTGCCTGCGCCCGCAGGCTCACTTGAGGGTCGCGTAATACGCCGCGAGGTCCTGGATCTCCTTGTCGCTCATGCCCTTGACGAGCCGTTCCATCATGGCGTGCTTGCGCTTCCCGGTCTTGTACTCCTCCATGGCCGCGACGTGTGCGTCGTAGTCCATGCCGGCGATGGGCGGGTTCTTGCCCTTGCCTTCGCCATTCGCCCCGTGGCAGCCGGAGCACTTTTTCTCCAGCGCCTTGCCGGCGGCGGCGTCGCCCGCGGCGGACGCGGTACCTGCCAGCCCGAGCGCGGCGCAAGCCGCCAGGACAACGAGCAGATTTCTAAGCATCGATCATACTCCTCCGGTTGGTGGGAAAACCCCGTGGACGCTCCCCCCGGAGAGCCGGCGCCGATCGCGCGGCAATCCCCTTCGATGCGACACACTATGCCCTTTTCGCCCAATGTTAATTGATGCGGATCAATGCGCTGCAAATCAGTGCTGTTAGGTTTGCGATCTGCCGGAAGAAGAGGGATCCGCCGACTTCGAGGCCAGCTTGTTCTTCGTTTGGGCAGTGACCCCCCGAAATCCTGTCGCTTCGGAAAGAAACAAAAGAGATGAACGATAGGATGCGCCCGATATCGCTCAAGTATAAAGTCGCCATTTCTTTGGCGATATTGTTGATGGTGGCGATGTCATTATTCGTTTTATTCGTTGCGAGACAGCATCGCGAGGAACTGCTTCAGGGCGCCGTCGGCCATGTCAACCAGCTCTCCGAGGTGATCATCCGGAGCACGCGCTTCGCGATGCTGCAGAACGAACCTTCCTGGGTGTTCAGCATCATCAAGGACGTCGGCAATGACGAGCACATCGACAGGGTCCGGATCATCAGCAAGGACGGGACGATCACGCACTCCACCTTCCGGCCCGAGATCGGCGTCACGGTCGACCGGAACGCCGAGGCCTGTTTCCACTGCCACCAGAGCGAACAGCCGCTGAGCCAGATCCCGACGGGCAAGCGGGCGCGGTTCTTCAGCAACGGGGACGGCGGACGGCTGCTCGGCAGCATGGCGGTGATCCGCAACGAACCGTCGTGCTACACGGCGAGCTGCCATGCGCACAGCGCGGATCAGTCGGTGCTCGGCGTGCTCGACATCGTCTACTCGCTCGAAGAGATCGACCGCCTCATCCAGACCCACTCCGCGCGGGTGGTCGGCGTCTCGCTTGCCTTCATCGCCTTCGTCTCGCTGGGCATCAGCTTCTTCGTGCACCGCATGGTCTACGTGCCGCTGCGCGATCTCGAGGCCGGCGCGCGCAGGCTGGCGTCGGGCGATCTCGAACAGCCGATCCCGGTGCGCAGCGGGGACGAATTCGGACGCCTGGCCGGCTCCTTCAACGACATGACGAAGGCGCTCGAGGACTCGCAGCGGGAGCTGAAGGAGTGGGCGCACACGCTGGAGGAGAAGGTGGCGGCGAAGACCCGGGAGCTCCACGCCGCCCAGGCGGAGTCGGCGCAGCGCGAGAAGCTGGCTTCGGTCGGACTCCTCGCGGCCGGGATCGCCCACGAGCTGAACAATCCGCTGACCGGGATCCTGACCTTCTCGCACCTGACGCGCGGCAAGATGGCCGAGGGGAGCCCCGAGGCGGAGGATCTCGACCTCGTGATCCAGGAGACCAAGCGCTGCTCGACGATCATCAAGCGGCTGCTCGATTTCGCCCGCGAGAAGACGCCGGAGAAGCGTTACGCGGACCTCAACCGCATCATCGAGGACACGGTGCAACTCGTCGACCGCAGCGCCTACGTGCACGACATCGAGATCGCCACCGAGCTCGATCCCGATCTGCCGCAGATCTGGGTCGACGAGGACCAGATCAAGCAGGTCATCATGAACATGCTGGTCAACGCACAGCATGCGATCGAGGACGAGGGCAGGATCACGATCCGCAGCCGCCGCGCCCCGGAGCCGAAGAGCCCCGAGCCGGGGGCGCCGCCGGTGCCGATGGTCGAGCTGTCGATCAGCGACAGCGGCAGCGGCATCGCGGAGAAGGACCTGCGGCGCATCTTCGATCCGTTCTTCACGACCAAGGGCGTCGGCCGGGGTACCGGCCTCGGCCTGTCGGTCAGCCACGGCATCGTCAAGGCCCATAACGGGGCGATCGAGGTGCAGAGCGCGGTCGGCAAGGGAACGACCTTCCGCGTCTATCTGCCGCTTGAGGCGCAGGATGCGGAAGCGGCGGGAGCCGAGTCATGAGCGGCAGGATACTGGTCGTCGACGACGAGGAGATCGTGATCCGCAGCTGCCTGCGCATCCTTGGCGACGACGACTACGAGGTCGAGGCCGTGCGCAGCGGCATCGAGGCGCTCGAGAAGATCGAGGACGGCATCGTCGACGTGCTCATCCTCGACATCATGATGCCGAAGATGGACGGAATCGAGGTGCTGCAGCGCGTGAAGGAGGCGCATCCGGACGTCGACGTCATCATGATCACCGGCCTCTCCGAGATCGAGACCGCGGTGCAGTCGATGAAGCTGGGCGCCTTCGACTATCTGCACAAGCCGTTCGATCCGGACGAGCTCAAGCTGGTCGTCGAGCGCGCGTTCGAACGGCGCCGGCTGCTGCGTGAGAACCTCGATCTCAAGAAGGCGGTCGGCTCCAAATACCGCTTCGAGAACATCGTCGGCTCGAGCCCCGGCATGCAAGAGGTCTATCGCCTCGTCGCCAAATGCGCGCCGACCAACAGCACCGTGCTGTTGACGGGGGAGAGCGGCACCGGCAAGGAGCTGATCGCCCGCGCCATCCACTACAACAGCCTGCGCAAGGACAAGCCGTTCGTCCCCGTGGACTGCAACGCGTTGAGCGAGCATCTGCTGGAGAGCGAGCTTTTCGGGCACGTCAAGGGGTCGTTCACTGGCGCGCTCGCGAACAAGCGCGGGCTGTTCGAGGTCGCCGACGGCGGCACCCTGTTCCTCGACGAGATCGGCAACATCCCGCCGCCGACGCAGGCCAAGCTGCTGCGCGTCATCCAGGAGCGCGAGTTCAAGGCGGTCGGCGACACCCGGACGCGCAGCACGAACATCAGGCTGCTCGCCGCCACCAACAAGGACCTCAAGGCGATGGTCGCCGATGGCAGCTTCCGCGAGGACCTGTTCTACCGCATCAACATCTTCCCGATCCGCATCCCGCCGCTGCGCGAGCGCCGCGAGGACATCCCCGAGCTCGCCGCCCACTTTCTCAAGCTCTTCAGAACCGAGCTCGGCACGCGCACGACCGAGTTCTCGCCGGGCGCGATGAACCTGCTGATGAACTACGACTGGCCGGGAAACGTGCGCGAGTTCGAGAACACGATCCACCGCGCCGTGATCCTGGCCAGCGACGACGTCATCCGCCAGGGGCACCTGATCAATATCATCGACATGCTGCCGCGGCTCGACCTCGACGTGCCGATGACCGGCGAGGAGCTGCGGCGGGCGAAGAAACACGCGCGCGAGAAGTCGGTGGAGAACATCGAGAAGCTGTTCGTCATCGAGGCGCTGAAGCGCAATGCCTGGAACGTGACCCGAAGCGCGGAGGAGACCGGCATGCAGCGCACCAACTTCCAGGCGCTGATGAAGAAGCACCGTATCCGCATCCGCGCACCTGAACCGAACGGCCGCGGGTCGCGGACGACCTGATCGCCCGCCGGCCGCGCCGGCACGGCAGCGACAGGGGGCGGCCGCTCAGGCCGCCCCCTGCGTTCCCCTCTGATCCCGCGCTTCCTCCCCTTCCGGCATACCCTCGGCCTCCTCGATTTCCTCGTAGCCGGTGATCATCGCCTCGAAGTGGACACCGGGCCTGCGGCCGAGCGAGGCCAGGTAGACGTGGATCGAGATGAAGGCGGCGAAGAAGATGAAGATCAGCACGTGGATCGTATCGACGACGCGCACGCCGCCGAAGAACTCGACCGCCCCGGCGAAGCGTTTCACGTCCCACATCAGGACCCCGGTCACGCACTGCAGCGGCAGGATGAGCAGCATGATGATCTGGTAGAGCATCCGCTGCAGCGGGTTGAACTTGTTGTAGCCGCTGGGGTGGTGCGGATTGGGTTCGCCGCGGAAGATGCCGAGCCCGTAATACAGCAGCTGCCGGAAGCTCTCGCGGTAGTATTTCTTCGGGTTCAGCTCCGGGTGATAGGTCTGCGCCCGGTCTCCTGACAGGTAGAAGAGCAGCCAGACGAAGTAGTTGCCGATGACGGCGAAGCCGATCCAGTTGTGCAGGTTCACGGCGGCCTCGAACGACATCACGCCGACGAGCCCGACATAGCGGATCTGGATGCCGGTGAGGATCAGGGCGACGATGCCGACCGCGTTGATCCAGTGCCAGATCCGCACCGGAAGAGGGTTGATGTAGAGCTTCTTCATCGCCCGTCTCCTGATGACTTGCGTTTGCCGAGGAGCCGCCGCATCGCCATGTGCCCGAACGGCACCGCGATGCCGGCCACCAGGGCGAGAACGAACAGCGCGTCGAGCAGCCGGATGCGCGTGCCGCCGATAGCGTAGAAACCGCCGACCGATCCGACCGATACCGGCGACTCGAGCACCTCGCTGTCGGCGGCGAAGCGGAGCGGCCGGCCGTCGGGTCGGACGATGGAGATCGTCACGCTGCGGAACGGATCGGCGCCATCGCGGTGGCAGCTCTCGCACGCGCGCACGGCGCTGGAGCGGTCGGCCAGCCGATGCGCCTCGACCCCGCTCTGCACCTCCATGCGGCCCCGCAGAACCGCCTCTACGGCGGCTCCGTCCCGGTTGATCTCGCGCACGAGGCTCCAGAGCTCGATCGCATCGACGCCGTCGCCGTCGCGGTCGGCGGTGCGGAAGCGGTCCTCGAGCGTCTCCTGGCCCGGCGCGGACGCGAGCGGGTTTCGCGATTCCGCATCGAACAGCGCGAGATCGATCCGGCGGCGCGCCGCGGGCGCATGGCAGGCGGGACACGCGATCGCCTCGAGATGGAGCGCCGCGTTCGGGAGCCAGGTCCGGTGGCTTTCCCTCGCGCCGTCGTGGCAGGCGAGGCAGGCGTCGCGCAGGCGCGTTCCCGTCGACGCGACGCCGATGTCGTGCGCGCGGTGGCAGTCGGCGCAGATCGGAGCATCGAAATGACCGGCGCCGTCGCGGGCCTTGCCGTGCATGCTGCCCAGATAGGCGTCGAAGATATCGGCGTGGCAGTTCCGGCAGGGTACGCCGGCGATCGTCTCGTAGACCGCCTTCGGACCGACGGCATGCGCACCGTGACAGTCGGTGCAGACCGGCGCGGTCAGATCGCCAGCGGCGACGAGCCTGGCATGAATGCTCCCGTCGTAGAGCGCGTACTTGTCCTCGTGACACTGGCGGCAGGCCCCGGCCAGCTCGATCGACGCCGTCCGGCCGCCGGCGCCCGCGCGCTGCGGGTGCGCATCCTTCGAATGGGTCGTGTGGCACCAGGCGCATTCGTGGTCGCGATGTACCGACCGGCGCAGCGTCGCCTCGTCGATGAACGGCAGCGCAGCGCTGCCGGCGTGGCCGTGACAGGCCTGGCAGTAGGCGGTGTCGCCGACGGCCGCCTTCCAGTCGCCGATCGGGCCGATCGCGTGCGCGTCGTGGCATTGCGCGCACGGCACCCGATCGGTCTCCGCCAGACGCGCGTGATGCGCCGGCCCTTCGGCCATGCTGTCGGCGGCGTGACAGCCGATACACGCCTGCGAGTGCTGCTCGGCGTGGGTCCGTGCGCTCTCGATCTCGCGGTGGCCGGGATGCGTGGCGGGATCGATCACGTCGTGACACCCGGTACAGCCGACCCAGGCATGGACCGAGTCCGCGAACGCCGCGCCGCCGACGTGGAGGGAGAGCGTCGTCCCGTCGCCCAGGACCTTGTCGAGTCCGCCCTGCTCATGGCAGGCGAGACACAGGCGGTCCTCGTCGCTCAGCCGGTCGTCGGCGATGTCCGACGCCGCGACGCCGAGCGCAGGCGCCGCGGGAAGCAGAACGGCGAACGCGGCCAGGGCGGCAACGAGGGTGCCTGCGTGCCGTCCCGCCCCCGCTTTCGTGAATTCGTGCGCAGACCGTGTCATGGTGTCTTTCCCTTTCCCCGGCCCCGGCCCGTTCCCAGGCCTCGGCCCGTTCCCAGGCCTCGGCCCGCAGGCGCGAACCCGGGAACGGTGCCCGCCGTCGGCGGGTCGCCGGGCCGGCCCGAATTAGGCACGCGCCGCCTAGCGCGAGGCGTGCCGCTGCATCAGCGCCCGGGCGCCGAACCAGGCCAGCAGCCCGAGCCCGACGAAGGGCAGCGTGATCGCGTAGACCAGGCCGACGAACGGCGCCGCGAGCAGCAGTGCGGCGTTCCGCGCGAAGCGGAGCAGCGCTCTCGCCCGGCTTTTCCCTTGCGCCGCGATCGGCGGCGCGGCGGCGACGGCTGCGACCGCCTCCGCGTTCGGCGGCGCCGGCTTGTCGCGCAAGGCCTTGAGCGTGATGCTCTCGATGATCTCGGGCGTCAGCGGCTTGCGGACGAAGCCCGACACGCCGAGCACGGCGGCCGTCGCCTCGTTGTCCGGCGTGCCGTAGCCGGTGACGATGACGACCGGCGTCCAGGGGCATTTCTCCTTGATCCGCCGGGTGACCTCGAAACCGTCCATGCCCGGCATCTTGATGTCGGTGAACACGACGTCGTAGTCGTCGCCGCCGAGCTTGTCCAACGCCTCCGTCCCATCAAGGGCGGTGCTCACCGCATAGCCCTTTTCCGAGAGGACACGGTCGAAACTGCGGCCGACGACCGCGTCGTCGTCAACCACGAGTACTCTTGGTGACGTTTTCATGACCATTCCTCCTTGTCTCGATAAGCGGCGCTGTTGGCGCCGGATGACCGGCCCCCGGGCCGCACGTTGCGATCCGGGTCTGCCGGTTCGCGGTGCAGCGCCCATCGCTTGTGGGTGGCGGCGCCGCTCGCGACCCGGACCACCTCGTCCGGGCTGACCGGCTTCGCCAGATAGGTGTATGCGCCGAGCCGGACCGCCTCCTTCGCGGTCTCGAGCGACGGATAACCCGTGATGACGACGACCTCGCTCTCGGGCCAGCGCTGCTTGATCGTCCGCAGCACGGCCATGCCGTCCTGGCCCGGCATGCGCAAATCGAGCAGGACGACGTCGAACGGATGCCGCTCCATGGCGCGCAGCGCCTCGGGGCCGTCCCAGGCCGTCTGGGCGTCGCAGTGCGTGCCGGCGAGGGTCCTCAGATGGCTGAGGCGCACGATCTCTTCGTCGTCGACGATAAGGATGCTGGCCTTGTCGCTCATGGCACCACCTCGTGCGTGCTCGCTGAGCCTGAATTCTCAATTTTCGTAAAATGCAATCGGCGTGCCAGTTGCAGGGGCAACCGGCGGCGATGGCGATTGATCATGAATTTCAATTGGTTGGTTTGCTCGTCGGGACCCGGGCCTCGGCCGCCCGCCGCGTCGGCACGCCGCCGCTTGTATGGATTTCATGTACACCCGGCCGGCGGCGGCCGGGTTCTTTGCACGTGTTTTTAATGCCTTGCGTGTCCGATGTGCCTGTATGGCCGTTCTGTACACCTGGCCGACGCCCGGGCGGTGCGGCGCGTCGCGGTTCAGCGGCCGCGTCCGGCGGCCGCGCCGATTAAGCCTCCCTTAATCCCTGCCGACCTATAACCGTGCATATCTGCGGGCCAAACGGATGGAGGGATGGCCATGCGACGCCTGACAGCGACGATCTTCCTGTTCGCCCTTGCCGGCTGCTCCTCGGGCGCCATGGAGGCGACCGAGTGCCAGACCGCGGACTGGCGGGCCATCGGTTACGAGGACGGCGCGCGCGGCTACGGCCCGAACTATTTCGGGACGCGCCGCAAGGCCTGCGCCGAGCACGGCATCGCCGCCAATTTCGACGCCTACATGGCCGGCCGCGATCAGGGCCTGGCCTATTACTGCCGGCCGCAGAACGGCTATAATGTGGGGATCCAGGGCTATCGCTATTCCGGCGTCTGTCCGCCGGCGCTCGAGGGCGCGTTTCTCTCGGCGCACGCCGACGGGTTCGGACTCTATCAGCGGCACGCCGCCATGCAGAACATCAGCAAGCGGCTGAACTACAGCCGCCAGCGGGCGCAGGAGCTCGAGTTCATCATGGCCGACAAGTCGGCACAGCTGGTGTCGCCGGGGCTGCTTGCCGCCGACCGGGTGGCGATCGGCATCGAGCTCAAGCAGCTCACGCAGGAGAAGATCGAGCTCGAAGAGGCGATCCCGCAGCTCGAGGCGGACTACTCGGCGGCGCGCTACGAATACGAGGAGTACCGCGCCCGCGTTGCCGGACGCTATGCGAGCTAGCGACCGACCGTAACCGCTGCGCAACGGCACGGACGGCCCGGCAATGCGGGCCGTCCGTTCCCGTCTCGGCCACTCCCTGCGCCCCGCCCGCCGGCCGCCGGGGCACCGGGGCCGGGCTTTCGCCGTCCCGGTGCGTGCCGGCGGCCGAGACGCCGCGGGCGGTGACGCAGCTGCCGGTCGTCAGAACTGGGCGATGGCCCGCTCCAGAACCAGGCTTGAGTACGCCGGGTTGTGCACGCCACCGCTCCGGTCCGTGTGCACCAGCAGGTAGTTCCAGGTCGCCTGCAACACCGTCTCGCCGACATGGTCGAACAGGGTGGTCCCCGCCCTCGGCCCGCCGGTGATGTCGATCGTGGTCAGCCTGACCGGACCGACGTCCCCCGTGCCGAGCTCGAAGACCAGTGCCTGCCGGCCGCGGGTCTCGCTCAGACTGATCGCCAGTATCTGAGACGGATCCGTGATCGTCGCCCGACCGTCCAGATCGAGGATGTTGCCTGCGGTCAGCAGACTGTCGATCAGGGACCTATAGTAGTCGACGATGAGACCTTCCAGCCGGTGCAACGGTCCGCCGATGGCCGCCTGGACGCCGGCCGAGTTGGGCTCGCCGCCGGTGTGGCATTCGATGCAGACCGCCTTGCTGGCGAAGAAGGTGTGGTTGCTGCCGCCCTGGTTATAGGCAAGCACGTCCGGCGGCGGCGTCGCCTTCATGTGGCAGGTCACGCAGGTATCGGTGACGAACGAGTGGGCGCCCCGTCGGCCGACCTCCACGAAGTAGGCGTTCTGACCCATGATCAGGTCCGCCTGAACGCCGCCATGCGGTGCCCGGTCGCGGTCCGTGGTCGCCGGCCAGGTGGCATCGTTGCGCAGACCGCGCCTGGTATTGTGGCAGGTCATGCACATCGCCCCCTTGCCGACGCCGAAGGCCTGGAAGCCGGCCACCAGAAGCGGCGTGTCGCCGCTCACCCGCACCCTGGCGTTGCTGTCGTTCCCGCTCGTCGTGCCGATGGCATGCGGGTCGTGGCAGGTTGCGCAGGTCTGCGGATGGGCTTCGTCCGCCGTCCAGCTGACCGCGACGTTGTCCAGCTCGTTGCCCGGAACGTCGTCCAGCAGCGCCGGCAGCCAGGTCAGGAAGCCGTTCGCCGTGTGGCACCGCGAGCAGTTGCCGCTGCCGCTCTCGTCGATCGCCACCTCGTAGTTCGAATGGCGGCTGAGCTGCCATTGCTGGAACCGGGCATGGCGAAGCGGCTCGCCATGGCACGTGGCACAGACATCGGAGGAGAGGCTGAGCCGCGGCTCATCCGCCAGGAAAACGCCGCCGGCATGGGCCGTGCTGAAGCTGCCGAGCGGCCCGTCCTGCGGCCCGTGGCAGTTCTCGCACTGGATGTTGGCGCGTTGGGCGTTTTGCGGATAGTCGAGGAGCATGCACGCCCAGTCGCCGGCTGGACACGCCACCGGGTCGTTCGCACCCAAGAGACCGGACGCGAGGAAACCGGCGTAGTCGCCGACGTCGTCGAAGCCGGCATTGCTGGCGGCAAGGTCGAAACCGACCGTATGGCAGCCGAAGCACGAGGGCGAGTAGAAGCTGCCGTTCAGCTGGGTGGTGAAGCGCTCGGCATGCCCGGTCTTCTTCCACGAGCTGAAGGTGTCGGGCGCGAAACCGCCGTTGTGACAGCCGGTGCACGCAGGATCCGACACCGGCAGACCGTCGGCGTCCTGCCCTACGATCACCCCGCGCCAGGTGCCGGCGTGAATGGTCAGCACCTCACCCGAGATATCTTCCGTGACCGTGTACACGCCGGGAACATCGGGCGTGAATTCGGGCGTCTGCGTCATCGCGTCGCTCAGCGTTGCCAGAGATCCCGCGGGGGCGTCCGCCAGCATCCAGAGCCAATTGGCCTGATCCTTGCCGTACAGCAGGACCGGGATGTCGACGGGGACGTTGCGCAGTCCCGGATTGACGCGCCAGTCGAGCGCGGTGTGCACGTCGACGTCCACCCCGTAGGTTCCGGATGTCGTCGTCACCGCGAAGTGCAGGGCGACGTGTCCGGCCCGCTCGAGCGCGAAATGGTTGATCCCGACGACCTGGAAGCGGTCCTGCAGGCCGCCGACGAATTCGCCAGGCGGCACCTCCACGTTCGGCGGAAGCTCGTCGGCGCCGACCGGCGGTTCCTTGAGCAGGTGGAAGAGCTCGGCCTTGAAGTCGCCGACCGGCGGCAGCGTAACGTCGGTGCTCGCCGTGGCCGGCTGATCGATCGTCGCCGCCGCGCCCTCGCTCTGCGTCCAGGCGACGCCGAGGAAGGTCGAGCCGTCCATGATCTTCCAGCTGCCGCTCGCGCTCAACATCGCGTCCGGAGACGCGTCGCCGGCGATGCTCGCGTTCACGATCACCGGCGCGTCCGGTACGAGCGCGGCGTCGAGCGTCGTCGGGGCTCCCTTGACCAGACTGACCGGCGAGGTCTGCGACTGGTAGTCGGGCGCCGCGAACGTGACGTCGTAGGTGGCGATCGGAAGCTTCTCGAAATAGGCGCCGCCGGCATCGGTGACGGTGCTGTAGGTCACCGCCGTGGCCGCGAAGGTCACGGTGGCACCGGCAATGCCTTCGCCCGTCAGGCTGTTGGTGACGCTGCCCGAGAGGCGCGCGAACGGGCCCTGCTTCTTCGGCCCCTTGTCCTTCGGACCCTGCGCTTTCGATGCGGCGGCGCCGACATTCGCATTGACGGCGCCGAGCGCTTTTCCGTTGTCCGACGCGGCGGCACCCGGGTCGGCCTGCTTCGCGCCCGCGATGGAGCCGAAACAGCCCATGGCGATGATGACGGCGCCCGCGACGATGCATCGTTGCCACGTATTTCTCGAACGCGAGGTCCGTCCCGGTAGGTTCTTGATCGGCATCATGACAGTTCCCCATTCAGTTCAAGCGTTGCGGGCACGCAAAACGCGCGCGTGCCCTCTACCGTCACTTTCCGCCTTTGATCCGGATGCCGGACGCTGCAAGAGGAGCAGCGGCACCCCGTGGCCGGGTTCCGGCGCGTCTACGCGACCGGCGTCATGATCACTTCACGATCGCCGCACCCGCCATCTTCGACGGGCGGACAGCCGCGCGTCCACGCCTTGTATGATCGTTGCGAAGCCGGTGCCGCGGGATGAGAGGAGGGGGTCCTTGACGCAACGTCTCCCTCGATGCGGTCGCGGGTGGTTCGGCCGCGTCGAGTCGACGCATCGGGTCCGGTAAACGTCGGAGAGCGCATGGCCCCAGCCCCCCAGTCGGCATCCCCGTTCACGTGTTAACGGCATCGACGATGCGGGGCACCGGACTCGCGGTCATTGATATGAATCATACTTTAGGCAACTGCTTCCGGAATTTTATATGTATTTCAGCTAGTTAATTAAACGCTGCGTCGATATGCCGCGTTGTCGGAGGCCGGCGACGCGGCTTACCGCTAGGTCCCGATCAGCCCGATCACCAGCCCCATGACCAGCAGCACGCCGAGCCAGTGGCCGCCGTCGATGAGCGTCAGCGACCAGGTCGCACCCTGGAAGCGGTGGTTCACGAGCATCGTGGTCAGCACGAAGCCGGCCCAGAGGAAGGCGGCGGAGAGCAGCGAGCGCGTCAGCGTCACCTCGCCGAGATGGCCGATGACACCGGCCAGCATCCACGCCATGACGAGCTGGCATACAGCGGCGATCACGAACGGGGCCGGGGTCGGCTTCGGCTCCCGCTTCATGCCGATGGCCGCCATCCATGCCCTTCCGAGTATCGTGTACCACAGCGCGCCGAAAACGAAGCCGGCGACGGCCGCGACAAGCACTGCAAGATAACTGAGTCCCGCGAAGTTCATGCCCTCTCCTCCCGCGCTGCGTTCCGCGTATTATACGGCAGGCCGGGTCAAATCGGAGTGGCCGCCCAAACACGGCCGCGTCGCCGCGGCCCCGGCACGTCCCGCGCGGCAGGACAGGAGGATACCGTCATGAACCTGGAGGTCTGGATCGCCTACGTCGTGGCGACGACAATTCTGCTGACGATTCCGGGGCCGACCGTACTTCTCGTCGTCGGCTATGCGCTTGCCGGTGGCCGGCGTTCCGCCTGGTGGACGGTGCCCGGCCTGACGCTCGGCAACTTCGTTGCCATGGCGCTGTCATTGATGGGCCTCGGTGCCATCCTTGCGACCTCGGCGACGGCGTTCGCCGTTCTGAAATGGGCGGGTGCCCTTTATCTCGTCTATCTCGGACTGCGCATGTGGCGTACCGAACCGGCGCGCGGGCCGGTCGACGAGCCGGGGGCGTCCGGCGGCGGCTGGTCGGTCGCCGGCCACGCCTTTGCCGTCACCGCCCTCAATCCGAAGGGCATCGCCTTCTTCATCGCCTTCCTGCCGCAATTCGTCTCGCCGGCGGCCCCTGCGGCGCCGCAGCTCGTCATCCTCGGCGCGACGTTCCTTGCTCTCGCCGTCGTCAACGCCTTCGCCTACGCCGTCCTGGCCGGGAGCGTTCGGGCGCGGCTGCGCGAGCCGCGCCTGCAGCGCGCGCTCAACCGTGTCGGCGGCGGGCTGATGATCGGCGCCGGCCTGATGATGGCCGCAGTGCGCCGCGCGTCGTGACCGCGTTGGCCGACCGTCCGGTGCTCGAGGGGGTGTCGGGCTGGCCGCGAGCGCACCATATGAAGGGTATGGTCGGAGCCCGTCGCGATCTCAGCCGTCGCGCCTTCCTCGCCGCATCCGCCGGCGCGGTCGCGCTCGCCGCCTCGACGCCGCCGCGGCCGGCGGCCGCGGTTCCCGCCCCCGGTCCCGTCATCAGCCGGCCGATCCCGGCGACGGGCGAGTGGCTGCCGGTGATCGGCATGGGGTCGTGGATCACGTTCGATGTCGGGCGTTCGATGCCGGAGCGCGACAAGCGCGTCGCCGTGCTGCAGGAGTTCTTCGACCGCGGCGGCGGCCTGATCGATTCGTCGCCGATGTACGGCTCCTCGGAGGAGGTCATCGGCCACGCGCTGGCGCGCATCGAGAAGACCGGCACCCTGTTCTCGGCGACCAAGGTCTGGACGCCCGGGGAGGGGGCCGGCATCCGCCAGGTGCAGCGCTCGCGGGAGCTCTGGGGTGTCGAGCGCTTCGACCTTATGCAGGTGCACAACCTCGTCGACTGGAAGGCGCACCTGAAGACGCTGACCGCCTGGAAGGCGGAGGGCCGGGTGCGCTATCTCGGCGTGACGACGTCGCACGGCCGCCGGCACGGCGAACTGGCCGTCGTCATGCGCGACCAGCCGATCGAATTCGTGCAGCTGACGTACAACATCCTCGACCGCGAGGCGGAGCGCCGGCTGCTGCCGCTGGCCGCAGAGCGGGGCCTCGCCGTCATCGCCAACCGCCCGTTCCGGCGCGGCCGCCTGTTCGACCTGTTCGAGCGTCAGCCACTGCCCGCGTGGGCGGCCGAGTTCGACGCCGCCAACTGGGCGCAGTTCTTCCTCAAATTCGTCGTCTCGCACCCGGCCGTCACCTGCGCCATCCCGGCGACGTCGCGCGCCGACCACATGGCGGAGAACATGGGCGCGCTGTACGGCCGCCTGCCCGATCCGGCGATGCGGGATCGCATGATCCGCTACGTCGAGAGCCTCTGATCGCGGCGCCGCCCCTAGCCCAGCGAGGCGATGATCTCGCGATAAGCCGCCTCGGGAAACGCCTTCAGCGTGCGCGTGCGGACGTTGCCGAGCATGCCGAGCTGCAGCGTGAACCGCGCCGCGACCGCGTCGTCGGGCGCCTCGTACACGGCGACCATGTCGTAGTCGCCCATGGTCATGAAGAACGATTTGAAGGCGCCGCCCATCTCCTCGAGCGCCTTCTTCGCCGTATCGAGCCGGCGCGGCGAATCGCGGACGGCCTTCGCGCCCTGGTCCGTCCAGTTGGCAAGCATGATGTATGTGGTCATGGCTCATCTCCTCGATCGATGACCGGACCTGCGGGCAGCCTGGCCGCGTGAAGCACGATGCCGCGACCGTCCGACGGATGTCGGGATGTTCCGGCCTTGACGCAAGAGAGGACCGGGGTTCGCCCTGGGCCCGACGAGCCGCGCGGACGCCCCTGGCGGCCCCGACCCCAGCACCGGCGGACTGTTGCCCGGCGGTCATCGATAGCGCACGATACCAGCAGATCGGGGCGGCTCCGAATCACGTTCGTCGTACGCCGCGATGCCTGCGCCTGGAACCACAGACGAGCGAGGACGACGTGACGGGCTTGAAGACGGGTCTGAAGGGGACGGCGGAGATCGTCGTCGGCGAGGAGCACACGGCGCCGCGCATCGGCAGCGGCCGGGTCCACGTACTGGCCACGCCGGTCATGATCAACCTGATGGAGGCGGCGGCGCTCGACGCGGTGGAGGATCTGCTCGCGCCCGGCTACCAGAGCCTCGGAACCCGGCTCGAGGTGACCCATGTCGCGGCCACGCCCGTCGGCATGCGGGCACGGGCGACCGCCGAGGTCGTCGAAATCGACGGCAACAGGGTGACCTTCAGGGTCGAGGCGCACGACGAGACCGACCTGATCGGCGAGGGGACACACGTCCGCGTCGTCGTCAACGTCGCCCGCTTCGACGAGCGCGTGCGCAAGAAGCTCCGGCGGCACTAGGGTCGCGGCAGTTCCGCCGGCGGCCTATGCCCGCACCTCGTAGCCGAACTGCGCCGCCGTCTCGCGCAGCAATTCCCAGATCGACAGGGCGAAGCCGCGCGGCACGAAGAGGTCGTACCCCGAGCCCCGATTGTGCAGATGTACGCCGACCTGATGCAGGGCCGTGGCCGCGAAGGCACCGGCCGGGAACGCATCCGGCGAGAGATCCAGCGGCAGGCCGCGATTGAGCAGGTCGCGGGCGCGGGGCCCCTCGATGCGGATCACGGTGCGGCTGTGCGACAGGTCGAGCGCGCTACCGGTCTCCGCATCGATGTCCATCGCCTGCGTCACCGCCGCCTCGCCGGCATGCGTCAGCCAGAAGACGAGCGGCCGGATCCGGGCCACGGTGCCGTTCGGCCCGGCGACCGCCTGCAGCGGGCCGGGCACCGTCTCGGCCCCGGTCAGCGCGGCGAGCCGTACGGCGACCGCGGCGAGCGTTTGCGGCCAGGCGGCGACCTGCCACGGTCCGATATCGCGGATCTCGGCGAACACGACGCCCGGGCCGTCGGCGGCCTCGCCGTAGCGGCCCGGCTGCAGGTGCCCGTCGAGGGCGGAGTCGCGCTCAGCCATGCAGGCGGCTCCCTTCGGGGTCGACGAACCGCGGCGCCACGATCTCCACCTCGACGTCGCTGCCGCGCACCGGATCGGCGGCGACCGCGATGCGGTCGCGCCAGGCCTCCAGCCCGCCGCTGATCAGGGCGAGCCCGATCCAGTGGCCGAGCTCGGGGCTGAAGGTGACCGACGACACCCAGCCCTCGCCATGTCCGGCGACCTTTTCCGGGGCGCACAGGATGGCGCCGGCGTGCAGGGTGCGGGCGCGGTCGACGGGCACGATCCCGACCAGCCGCTGCCGGTCGGGGCGGGCGAATTCCGGCCGCTTGCGCAGGACATCGCCGATGAACGGCTTGCTCGACGACGCCATCCCGCCGAGCCCGAGGTCGTCGAGCGTCGTGCGGCCGTCGAGTTCCTGCCCGGCGACGTGGCCCTTTTCGATGCGCAGCGCACCCAGGGCCTCGAGCCCGTACAGCACGCCGCCGACGGGCTCGGCGGCGCGCCACAACGCCGCGCACATGGCCTCGCCGTGATCGGCGGGCACCATCACCTCGTAAGCCAGTTCGCCGGAGAAGCTGAGCCGCGCAACGCGGCAAGGCGCGCCGGCGACGCGGCCGTCGCGCACGGCCATGAAGGGGAACGCCGCGTCCGAAAGATCGATTTCCTCGATGACGGCCGCAAGCACATCGCGGGCCCGCGGGCCGGCGACGGCCATGCCCGCCCACTGCTCGGTGACGGCGGTGACGCAGACGCGCAGCTCCGGCCAGCGCGTCTCCAGCAATTCCTCGAGCCACGCCAGCACCGTGGCGGCGTTCGCCGTCGTCGTGGTCACGAAGAAGTCGGTTTCGGCGAGCCGCCACACCGTGCCGTCGTCCATGACGATGCCGTCATCTCGGAGCATCACCCCGTAGCGGGCGCGCCCGGCGGCAAGACCCGAGAAACCGTTGACATAGACCCGATCGAGAAATGCGCCGGCGTCGGGGCCCTGCACGGCGATCTTGCCCAGCGTGCTGACGTCGCAGAGGCCGACGCCGCCGCGCACCGCGCGCGCCTCGCGCACGTAGGCCGTGGCCAGGTCCTCGCCGTCGCGCGGGTAATACCAAGGCCGCTGCCACAGGCCGGCATCGGTCATGACGGCGCCTCGCTGGCGGTGCCAGCGATCCATGGGCGTGCGCCGGGTCGGGCGGAAGTGAGGACCGCATCCCCGGCCCGCGAGTGTGCCGAGCGTTACCGGCGTGTAGGGCGGCCGGAACGTCGTGGTGCCGGTCTCGGCGATCGGCCGGCCGGCCGCCTCGGCCAGGATCGCGAGCCCGATGACGTTGCCAACCTTGCCCTGGTCGGCGGCCATGCCGAGCGTCGTGTAGCGCTTCAGATGCTCCGCAGAGGCGAAACCCTCGCGGTGGGCGAGGCGGATGTCCGCGGTCGTCACGTCGTTCTGCGGGTCGACGAAGCGCTTCGCCCCCTGACCATCGACGCGGACCTCCCAGACCGGGCGGATGGCGAGCGACCAGCCGCCCGGCGACGGCAGCTCCGGCTCGGGCGCCGACCGGCCGAGCGCACGCGCCGCAATATTCCCGGCGGCACGGCCCGAGTGGACGCAGTCCTCGACTCGCCAGATCCCGGCCGCGGCGCCGGCGACATGCACCGGCTCGTCGATCGGGCCCGGCATGAACGCCGCCAGGGAGTCGTCGTAGACGGGGCGCGAGCCGCGATGCGATGCCAGGTGGACGACCGGCGACCAGCCGCCCGAGACGGCGACCAGATCGCACTCGATCCAGTCGGCTGCGCGCACCTGTCGTCCGGTCCGGCGCCCGACCCGGAGGCGCCTGACCGCCGCTCGCCCCGCCGCCTGGACGGGGACGGTACCGTGACGGACCGGGATGCCGATGCGCTTGAGCTCGGCCGCGGGTCCTTCCGGCGACCGCTCGCGCGAGTCGAGCAGGGCGGCGACTTCGATGCCGGCACGGGCAAGGTCGATCGCCGCCCGATAGCCGCTGTCGTTGTCGGTGGCGACGACGGCGCGCCGTCCGGCGGCCACGCCGAACCGCCGAGCATAGCTGCGCGCCGCGTCGGCAAGCATGACGCCGGGCCGGTCGTTGTTGCCGAAGGCGATGGTTCGCTCGAGCGCGCCGGTGGCGACGATGGTCTGTTTCGCGCGCACGATCCACAGGCGGTGTCTCGGCAGGTCGGGCCACGGCTCGGCAAGGTGGTCGGTGACGCGTTCCAGCATGCCGGCGACGCCGCCGTCGTAGAGCCCGAACACCGTGGTCCGCGGCAGGCAGGTGACGCGGTCGCTGCGCTGCAGCGCCTCGACCCGCGCGCTGCGCCAGTCGGCGGGCGAATTCTCGCCGACCGGCTCGCTCTCCCACAACAGCGCGCCGCCGAGCGCGAAATCCTGCTCGGCGACGATCACCCGCAATCCGGCTTCCGCCGCCGCCAGCGCCGCCTCGAGGCCGGCCGGCCCCGAGCCCGCCACCAGCACGTCGCAATGGGCATGCGTCGTCTCGTAGGTATCCGGGTCGGGCTCGCGCGACGCCGCGCCCATGCCTGCGGACCGCCGGATCGCCCGCTCGTAGAGCATCCAGGCGCCGGTGCCGCGGCCCGGTCCCATGAACGTCTTGTAATAGAAGCCCGCGGGGATGAAGCGCGAGAACAGCCCGGCGATCGCCCCGAGATCGAAGCGCACCGACGGCCAAGCGTGCTGGCCGTGCGCCTCGAGCCCGTCGAACAGCTCGACCGCCGTGGCCCGCACGTTCGGATCCCGGCGCGCGCCGGCGCCGACGGTGACGAGCGCACCGGCCTCCTCGACGCCGGCCGACATGACGCCGCGCGGCCGGTGGTATTTGAAGCTGCGACCGACGATGCCGACGCCGGCGGCGAGCAGCGCGGAGGCGAGCGTGTCGCCCGGATGCCCCTGATAGCGCCGGCCGTCGAAGCCGAACCCGATCGTCCGCGAGCGGTCGATGAGGCCGCCTTCGTCGAGGCGCCACCCGCTCACGTCGCCGCCTTTTCCCGCAGCAGCGCGGCGAGGTCCGGGTGTGCCGGCCGGGCACCGGCGATCTCATGCGTCAGCGTATCGCGCTCGACGACGAGCCACATGCGGCAGCCATGCACGTGGTGCCAGTATTCCCGGTGCGGCCCGCGCGGGTTGTCGCGCAGGAAGACGGCCTCGTACCAGGTGCGCGGGTCGGTCTCGCCGACCGCCGGCCAGGCGACCGTCGCGTCGCCGCCATACGAGAACTCGGCGTGGTCGCGCTCACCGCAGAACGGACAGGGGATGCGCAGCAAGGCCGCTCCTCTCAGTGCAGCTTCGGGGTCGGTCCGACGCCCTTCTCGTCGATCTGGATGCCGCGCTCGAAGCGGTCGAGCGAGAAGGGCGCGTTGAGATCGTGCGGGGCGTCGTGCGCGATCGTCCAGGCGAAACACCAGCCCGACGCCGGCGTCGCCTTGAAGCCGCCGTAGCACCAGCCGGCATTGAGGTAGAGCCCGGCGACCGGGGTCTTCGAGATGATGTGCGCGCCGTCCATCGACATGTCCATGATTCCGGCCCAGTGGCGCAGCAGGCGGACCCGCTTCAGGCAGGGCATCAGCGAGACGGCGCACGCCGCGACGTCCTCGATGACCGGCAGGTTGCCGCGCTGCGCATAGGAGTTGTACATGTCGAGGTCGCCGCCGAACACCATGCCGCCCTTGTCCGACTGGCTGATGTAGAAATGCCCGCCCGGCAGCGCGAAGGCGACGACGTGGTCGAGCAGGGGCTTCAACGGCTCGGTGACGAACGCCTGCAGCTTGTGGCTCTCGATCGGCAGTCGACCGAGGCCCGCCATCGCGGCGACCACCGAGGTATTGCCGGCGACCGCGAGCCCGAGCTTGCCGGCGCGGATCGTGCCGCGCGTCGTCTCGACGCCGACGACGCGGCCGTCCCGGCGCAGCACGCCGGTGACCTCGCAATTCTGGATCAGATCGACGCCGAGCCGGTCGGCCGCCCGCGCGTAGCCCCATGCCACCGCGTCGTGCCGCGCCGTGCCGGCGCGCCGCTGCAGCACGCCGCCGCGGATCGGGAAGCGGGCCGATTCCGAGAAATCGAGATGCGGCACCAGCCGTCGCACCGCCTCGCGGTCGAGCAGCTCGGCGTCGATGCCGTTGAGTCGCATGACGTTGGCGCGCCGCGCCGCGGCGTCGCGCGCAGCCGGCGAGTGGAAGAGCACGATCTGGCCGCGCTGGCTGAACATCACGTTGAAGTTCAGCTCGTGCGACAGGCGCTCCCACAGCTTCAGCGAGAACTCATAGAACTCGGTGTTGCCCGGCATCATGTAGTTGGAGCGCACGATCGTCGTGTTGCGCCCGACGCTGCCGCCGCCGAGATAGCCCTTCTCGAGCACCGCGACGTCGCGGATGCCGTGCTCGCGGGCGAGGTAGTACGCCGTCGCCAGGCCATGGCCGCCGCCGCCGACGATGACGACATCATAGGACGATTTCGGCGCCGCATCGCGCCAGGCCCGCGGCCACGTCCGATGGCCGGTCAGGCCCTGTCTGAGAACAGAGAACCAGGAATATTCGCGCACGTCCGGCTATCCTGACTTTGCCCCGGCCGGCAGGCGCCGGCCGTCGTACCTCCCGCCCCGGATAGGACCATGACGGGGCCCCACCGGGGAAGCAGAAATTTGCCTAACCCGCCATATGACGGACCTGCCGGTGCACACGGGATCTCGGGCGGCGCAGCGCTGCGCGCGCTTGTATCGCGGGGTCGCTGCAGGCACCATGCGACGGTGCCGCGGTCCCGCGGCAGCACGGTATTGCGGCTTGCCATGAATCCGAGCGACACGAAAGACGCCACCGACGAATCCGGCGTGATCGACATCGTGGTCGCCGAGAAGAGCCCGCTCGTGCAGGGCGGGCTGCAGGCGCTGTTCGACTACCTGATCGCAAAGGGCTGGACGCCGGCGATCGAGCATGTCGAGCCAGCGCGGTCCGCCGAGGACTACTGGTACCTGTGGAAGCTGCCGATATTCGGCGAGAAATCCGTCGACCGCGTCCTCGCCGAGGTCGAAGCCTGCCGCGACGCCTGGCCGGGTCATCTCGTCCGGCTCATCGGCTACGACAATTACGCGCAGTCGCAGGGGTCCAGCGTCGTCGTCCACCGTTCCGGCGGTTGAAGGCCAATCGGCGCCGGTAAAGACGCCGCGCGGAGCAAAGCACGAATATTGTGCGGTGTCAGCCGGAGGAGCCGTTTCCGTTGCCGTTCGGGGCCTGGAATATGTCGCGGTAGAAATCGTAGCCGGCCATGACGGCGACGATGATGACGACGATCCACAGATCGATCTCGCCGATCTTCGCGGCGATGTACGTCGCGAAGGTGATGAATGTCCCGATTCCGAGCACCGCGATGATCTTTTCCAGCATGGCCGGTCAGCTCCCTCAGTCGCCGTTGTCTGTCCCGCGTTCCCGTCGACCTCAGCCCCGCTCGACCAGTCTGGCCAGCGAGGCGGCGGTCCGCAACAGTCTCGCATCGTCTCCCGGGGCGCCGACGAGCTGGGCGCCGACCGGCATGCCGTCCGCGCCCTGCATCACCGGCACCGTAACCGCCGGCGTGCCGCAGAGCGTCCAGATCGTGCAGAAGATCGGACTCCCCGTACTGTCGAGGCCGACGGGAGCCTGTCCGGTGGTAGGCAGGGTCAGGATCGCGTCGAACTCGTCGAACAGGCCGCGCAGGCCGTAGTTCAGCAGCTCCACCTTCGCCAGGGCGTCGTTGAACGCGACCGCCGTGATCCCGAACCCGCGCTCGATCTGGCCGCGCAGGGTCTCGCTCAGGCGGTCCTTGCCCCGCTCGTACAGGTCGCGGTAACTGCGCGCGATGTCGGCCTCCATGATCGTGCCGTGCCATTCGATGGCGTGCTCGAACGCCGGCGGCAGCTCGGCCTCGTGCACGCGGTCACCGAGGAAATCCGCGAGCTCCTCGATCGCCGCCCTAGCGTCGTCCTCCGCCCGCTCCCAAACCGGGGTCCGCACAAGGGCGATGCGCGGCTCGACGGGCGGCTCGGACGACGCCGTCGCCAGCAGTGGCGGTTTCGCACGCGGCCGCATCTGCGGGTCGCGCGGATCGTAGACCGCGAGGGTCTCGGCGATCAAAGCGACG
The DNA here is from genome assembly GCA_041584475.1 of Alphaproteobacteria bacterium. Lineage (GTDB taxonomy): Bacteria > Pseudomonadota > Alphaproteobacteria > UBA8366 > JADFVY01 > JBFHDX01. The sequence continues at coordinate 2,722 of JBFHDX010000035.1, read as the reverse complement.
TCACGCGCGCTACGCGCGAAGTAGCCGAGGATGTCGAGAAACGGAGACTGGCTCAGAACGCCGACCCGCGACGTCAGCCCGCGCGACGGTTTCAGTCCCCAGACGCCGCAGTAGGACGCCGGCCGGACCACCGATCCGTTGGTCTGCGATCCGATGGCGAGCGGGAACTGGAACGAGGCGACGCCGGCCGCCGAACCGCTCGACGAGCCGCCGGGTGTGCGGGCCGGATCGTGCGGATTGCGCGTCTTGCCGGGATGATAGGTCGCAAGCTCGGTGGTTACCGTCTTGCCCATGATCACGGCGCCGGCCTGGCGCAGCACCGAGACGACCGTCGCATCGTCGCCGGGACGGCGGCCTTCGTGCAGGACCGTGCCGTTCTCCGTCGGCATGTCGGCGGTGTCGATGATGTCCTTGAGCGCCACCGGCACGCCGTGCAGGGGGCCGACCGGCTGCCCCGCCTTGCGCATCTCGTCGCAGCGCCGTGCCTGCTCGACCGCGTAGTCGCGATCGAGGAACGCCCAGGCCTGGATCTCGGCGTCGACCTCGTCGACCCGGGCGAGGCACGCCTCGACGAGCTCCTGCGAGCGCAGACCACCATCGCGGATCGCTTGCGCGGCGTCCACGGCATCCAATCGTGCGGGACTCGACGTATCGATCACGACGCTCCCCCGCCTCTTCAGTTCCCGTATACCTGCTTGGGCAGCCAGAGCGCGATCTCCGGGAAATTGTAGAGGACGATCATCGACAGCAGCACCATCGACAGGAACGGCATCACCCCCTTGAAGATGTCGATCAGCTGCACGTAGGGCGGTGCCACCCCCTTGAGGTAGTACGCGGCCATCGCCATCGGTGGCGTCATGAACGAGGTCTGCAGGTTCAGCGCCACGAGGATGCCGAAGAACAGCGGGTCGACACCGAAATGCGGCAACATGGGCAGAAAGATCGGCACGAAGATGACGATGATCTCCGACCACTCCAGCGGCCAGCCGAGCAGGAAGATGATGATCTGCGCCATGATCAGGAAGGTCAGCGGCGAGAGCTCCATGCCGAGCACGAACTCCTGCACCACGTCGTGACCGCCGAGATACGAGAACACCGACGAGAACGTCCACGAACCGACGAACAGCCAGCACACCATCGCCGACGTGCGGACCGTGAGGTAGACCGATTCCTTCAATCGCTCCCAGGTCAGGGCACGGTATGCCGTTGCCAGCACGAGCCCGCCGAGCGCGCCGAGCGACGCCGCCTCCGACGGCGTCGCCCAGCCGAACAGGATCGCGCCGAGCACCGCCATGATCAGGATGAACAGCGGGAAGAACGACGTCAGCATCATGAAGGTGACGCGAGCGAAGGAGACTTCTTCGTCGTAGGTCGGCTTCGGCGCGAGCCGCGGATTCAGGATGACGCGCCCGACGACATAGACCATGTAGAGGCCGGCCAGCATGAATCCCGGGAACATGGCCGCGGCGTAAAGTTGCACGACCGATACGCCGGCCGCGGCCGAGTAGACGATCAGCATGATGCTCGGCGGGATAAGGATGCCGAGGCAGCCGCCGGCGCAGATCACGCCGGCCGAGAAGCTCGTATCGTATTTCGCCTTCAGCATCTGCGGGAAGGCGAGCAGTCCCATCAGCGTGACCACCGCGCCGATGATGCCGGTCGCGGTGGCGAACAGGGCGCAGGTTGCCAGCGCCGCGACCGCCATCGAGCCCGGGAAGTTTCGAGCCGCCATCTGCAGGCTGTAGAACAGCCGGTCGACGATGTTCGCGCGTTCGACGACGTAGCCCATGAAGAGGAACAGCGGCACCGCGGTCAGCACGTCGTTCGCCATCACCGAATAGGTCTGGTTGGCGAACAGGAAGAACACCTGGTTGCTGAGGAATTCCTGGCCCGGCGTGTAGTACGCGTAGAAGCCAAAGCCGAGACCCATTGCCATGAGGGTCAGGAAGATCGGAAAGCCCAGCAGGATCGTCAGGACGAAAATGCCGAGCATGAAGATCGCGACCTGGGGATCCGTCATCGGGCTGCTCCCTCGCCACCCGTTTCGCCCTGCTGGCCGGGAGTCGGTAGCCCGAGTTCGTCGAGGTGCGAGTGCTGCAGGATCGCCTCCATCTCCTCAACGTCGTGGCGACGCTGCGGCCATTCGCCGTTGCGCAGGCAGACGATGCAGCGGACCACTTCCGCGATGCCCTGGATGAACAGGAACGAAGCGGCGACCGGCATCACCGTCTTGAATGGCGAGATCGGGATTCCGGCCGGGCTCATGACGCTGACCTCGCCGCGCCCCATGTTGTAGCTCCACGACTCCATGGCGTAGTCGGCACCGGCATAGACCAGCGTGAGCACCGCCGGGAAGAAGAACAGGAAATACAGGACCAGCTCGATGATCGCCTGGGTGCGGATCGGCAGCAGGCGGTAGATGACGTCGCCGCGCACGTGGCCGTCGCGCGAGAGCGTATAGGCACCGGCCATCATGAACAGCGTGCCGTACATGATGTAACTGATGTCGAACGCCCACGAGGTCGGGCTGCTAAGGATCTTGCGGACGAAGACCTCGTAGCTGACGCCGAACGTCATGATCAGGATGGACCAGGCGAAGGCCTTGCCCACCCATGCGCTGATGCCGTCAATGGTATACAGAAAGCGGTTCATTGGCTGGTCCCCGATCGGCCCGCGGCAGGTCGATCCCCATCACAGGCGGGGCGGCGCGTGAAACGCGCCG
>JBFHDX010000034.1:0-31588 GCA_041584475.1 Alphaproteobacteria bacterium | reverse complement strand
GGAGGCGCGGCAGAGGGTGCGATCGCGGTCGAGTCGATCCGGAACATTTCTCTCTATGACAGGGACGAGATGGATACTCACGGTATCCTGGAATCGGAGCCGACGCCGAAAGAAAAGATCGCCGCGGCGATGGAGATGCATGGCAGTCACGCGAGGAACTGATCCGCCTGCCGGCGAATCGGGTACTCGACCGTTGGCGGGGCTAATTGGCCGCGCCTTTCTTTTCGGATTCTGGATAGCGAGTTGGCGCGTTCGCACGTTCGTACCGGTTTCGGTCTGCTCGCACGTCGATTCGGAGCCAGCTAGGCTGGTTCGCTAGGGGTGGGCGCGCCGCGTCTCGTACCAGGTTTCCGCCGTCGCCGTCTTCATGCGCTGCCCCGCGTCAGCCGTCGCGCAGCTTATACCATGCGTATGCGGCGCGCAGGTACGCGGTGCGCAGGCCCGGCAGCGGGAAGCGATCGGGCAGGCCGCGGAGCATCGCCGGCAGGTCCGCAGACGTCTCCGTCCCGGCGATCATGGCGGCGATCCTGGCGCCGGCCCACGGCGCGGTATTGACCCCGTTGGCGTGGTAGCCGAAGCCGTAGAACACCGACGGATCGTCCTCGAGTAGTCCGATCGAGGGCGCGAGGCGACGCGACATGCAGACGAGGCCGCGCCAGAAATATTCGGTCTCGATGCCGCGCCAGGCGGGAAAGGCCTCGCCGAAGCGCCGTTCCATCCAGGCCCGCATGCGCCGGCCATCCTGCGGAGAGCCGGTCATGTCGCCGCGCGCGCCGAACAGGATGCGGTCGTCGGGCAGCTTGCGGTAATAGAACAACAGCCGCCGCGCATTGACGAGCGGTGTCGCCGTCCGCCACGACTGCGCCGCCAGTTCTTGCCGGCTCAGTGGTTTCGTGACGACGATGTTCGAGAGCACCGGCAGGATGCGCGCGTCGAAATCCCGGTGCAATCGCTCGCGCAAGAAGCCGTTCGCCGCGACGACGACCCGTCGCGCCCGTAATAGGCCGCGGTCGGTCGCCAGCAGGTGTTGCCCGCCCTCGCGCAGCCACCGTCGCACGAGGCTGCCCGGATGCAGCACCGCGCCGTGCGCGGCCGCCTGGCGTGCCAGCGACAGCGTGAACTTGAGCGGGTTCAGCGCAAACCCGGCGGCGATGTGCAGGGCGCCGAACTGCTCCGTGCCGTCGTGACCGATCTCGCGGAACGCATCGCGTGTGTGCAGCGTCGTCGGGATGCCGAAGCGGCGGGTGAGCACCTCGCCGTAAGATGCGAGGCCGTCCAGCGCCCGGGGCCGGTGCGCGACCTCGAACATGCCGTCGCCGGCGAGCTCGCAATCGATGTCACCCGCCGTTGCCAGCGCCCGGGTCAGGGCGATGCCATCCTGCTGCGAGGCGAAGAACCGCGCTGTCTCGGCGGCGCCGTAGCGCCGCGTCATCGCCTGGATCGACAGCTTGGTCGCCGGCAGGCAGCAGAAGCCGGCGTTGCGTCCAGAGGCGCCCCAGCCGATGCGATCGCCCGCCTCGAGAACGCGGGTACCGATGCCGTGGCCGCGCGCCAGGTGCAGCGCCGCCGACAGGCCGGTGTAGCCGCCGCCGACGATGGCGACATCGCAGCTCTCCTCGCCCTCGAGCGGCCGCCATTCGGGTGCGTCGGCCGGCGCCGTCGCCTCCCAGTAGCTGGGCACCGGCGCCGGATCGTAGATTGCGGGGTGATAGAGCGTGCGGAGTGCGGGCATTCAGGCTAAAGCAGCCCCATGCTCTTGAAGCTGGTGTGCCCGTCGCGGCCGATGACCAGGTGGTCGTGCAGCGTGATGCCGATCTTGCCGGCGGCCTCCTGCACTTCGCGCGTCATCTCGATGTCCGCGCGCGACGGCGTAGGGTCGCCCGACGGGTGGTTATGCACGAGGATGATCGCCGTCGCCCCCAGCTCGAGCGCCCGCTTGATCACCTCGCGCGGATAGAGCGGCGTGTGGTCGACGGTGCCGCGCTGCTGCCGCTCATCGGCGATCAGGCGGTTGCGCCGGTCGAGGAACAGGATGCGCAGCTGCTCCACCGGCTCGTGCGCCATCGCCGCGTTGCAGTAGGCGAGCAGCTGATCCCAGGCGGAGATGACCTCGCGCTGCATGACTTCACCGCGCGCCAGACGAACGGCGGCCGCCTGAACGATCTTGAGGGCGGCGACCGAGACCTCGCCCATGCCGGCGACCTTGTGCAGCGCCGCGGGATCCGCCGCGACGACTGCGGCGAAGCTCCCGAATTTCTCGATCAGCGTCTTGGCCAGTGGCTTCACGTCGGCCCGCGGGATCGCCATCGCGAGCACGAGTTCGAGCAGTTCGTAATCGGCGATGCCGTCGCCGCCATCGGTCATGAAGCGGCGGCGCAGGCGCTGCCGGTGGCCGTGATAGTGCGGCCGCTTCGCGTTGCTGTCTCGGCCCGTTGTTCGGGACCCCCCGACGGGGACGCCGGGCAGGCCGTTCTTGAGCTCCCCGTCCGCCATGCCGCTAATTGTAGGCATGCCGGTGCGGATTGTCGCGCAGGAAGTGTATCGCCCGCGGGCGGTCAGCCGTAAGGCGGCTTGCTATGGCCGGCGGGCGAGAGGGTGAAGATCTCGTGTCCGTCCGCGGTGACGCCGACCGTGTGCTCGAACTGCGCCGACAGCGACCGGTCCTTGGTGACCGCCGTCCACCCGTCGGCGAGGATCTTCACGTCGTACTTGCCGGCGTTGATCATCGGCTCGACGGTGAAGAACATGCCTTCGCGGAGGACGGGCCCGGCACCCGGCTCGCCGAAATGCAGGACGCTGGGCGACTCGTGGAAGACGCGGCCGATTCCGTGACCGCAGAAGTCGCGGACGACCGAGAAGCGGTGCGATTCCGCGAAGCTCTGGATGGCATGGCCGATATCGCCGAGCGTCGCCCCGGGCCTGATGACCGCGATGCCGCGCATCATCGCCTCGTGCGTCACGTCGACGAGCTTGCGGGCGCGCACGCCGACCTTGTCGCCGACGAGGAACATGCGGCTCGTGTCGCCATGCCAGCCGTTGAGTATCACGGTGATGTCGATGTTGACGATGTCGCCGTCGCGCAGGCGCTTCGTCTCGTCCGGGATGCCGTGGCAGACGACGTGGTTGACCGACGTGCAGATCGATTTCGGGAAGCCGCGGTAATTCAGCGGCGCCGGAATTGCGCCGTGGTCGAGGATATAGGTATGGCACAGACGGTCGAGTTCCGCCGTCGACACGCCGGGAACGACGTGCGGGGTGACGAAATCGAGCACCTCCGCCGCGAGCCGGCCGGCCTTCCGCATCGCCTCGAAATCCTCGGGCCGATGGATGCGGATGCCGCCCTCGCGGGCATCGGAGGCGAAGTCGACCTGTACGTCGTTCATGGATCCATTCCGTTCGGACGCCCTCAGATGGCTGCGTATCCAGGGCCCTCCTCAGATGGGTCCTGACCGCCAGCCGGGCAAGTTACACCATCCACGCACGCGCGCGGTACCCCGGTCAGCGAATAACGTCCAGACCCGGCCGTTCAGGCGCCGGCAACCGGCAGTTCGTCTGCGACCGCGATGCCCTCCGGTGTTATCGAGCACTGATAGCACAACACCTCGACGCCCCGCCGCTGCGCCGCGACGAACGCGTCCGCGTAGGCGGGATCGATATCGCCGGCAACCCGGAAATGGTCGCAATCGCCACGCTGCACCAAATAGAGCATCGCCGCCCGGCCGCCGGCCACAGCGATTTCGGACAGCGCCGACAGATGCTTCGTGCCGCGTGCGGTCACCGCGTCGGGGAATTCGGCCGCCGCCGGATGCGGGCCGGCAGGCCGGCGCAGGGTCACCGACTTGATCTCGACGTGGCAGTCCGGTCGTTCGCCGTCCTCGAGCAGGATGTCGATCCGGCTGTTGCCGCCGTATTTCACCTCGCGGCGCAGCGTGCCATATCCGGTGAGCTGACGGATTTCCCCCGCGCCGATCGCCTCCGCAGCCACGGTATTCGGGTGGCCGGTATTAATGCAGACGAGGTGGCCCTCCTCGGTGCGCACCAGCTCCCAGCGCCAGTCGAGCTTCGCCTTGGGGTTGCGGTTCGGCGAAAGCCAGACTTCCGCGCCCGGCTCGGCGAGGCCCATCATCGAACCGGGATTGGCGCAGTGAGCGACGATCTGCGCGCCGTTCGCGAGCTCGATATCGGACAGAAAACGCTTGTAGCGGCGCAACAGGGTGCCGCGGACGAGAGGTTCGGGAAATCGCATGGCACCTCCTACCTAGAGGGGATGGGGCGCGGCTTCAAGGCGCCGCGGTCGCGGGGCGCCCACGGCCGTCGCCGCGTCGGCGGACAGTCCGCACGACGTTGAACAAACGATAGATGACCGTTGCCGGCGGCCGGGCTATCATCCCCGCGCACCGACCCGCCTCACGGACGCGCATTCATGGCCGAAGCGAAGACCGTCACCGCCGCGCTGCTGATCATCGGCAACGAGATCCTGTCAGGGCGGACGCGGGACGCGAATCTGCCCTACATTGCGGAGCGGCTCAGCGCGCTCGGCATCCGGCTGTCGGAAGTGCGTATCGTTCCCGACGTGGAGGGCGAGATCATCGATGCCGTCAACGGGCTGCGCAGCCGCTTCGACTACCTGTTCACGACCGGCGGCATCGGCCCGACGCACGACGATATCACGGCGGAATGCGTGGCCAAGGCGCTGGGCCGCAAGCTGATCCAGCACCCCGAGGCGCGGCGCCGCATGGAGGCCCGTTACGCCGAGATGGGCATCGAGCTCAACGAGGCGCGGCTACGCATGGCCAACACGCCGGAGGGGGCGGTGCTGATCGACAACCCGGTTTCCGGCGCGCCGGGATTCCAGGCCGAGAACGTTTTCGTCATGGCTGGCGTCCCGAAGATCATGCAGGCGATGTTCGAGAGCCTGCGTGACCGGCTCGTCGGCGGCGACCCGCTGATCTCGCGCAGCGTCCTGTGCGCTCTTCCCGAAGGAACGCTTGCCGGCGGGCTGGCGGCGATCCAGGCACGTCACCCGGACGTCGATATCGGCAGCTATCCGTCATATGCCGCCAGCGGCTTCGGCGTCGCCGTCGTCCTCCGGCACACCGACGCCGTCGTTCTTGCGCGTGCGGTCGACGAGGTCAAGGAGTTGATCCTGGAGCTCGGCGGCACGCCCGAAGAGCGCGCTACCTAAAGCTTACGCGCAGATTTCATGGGGCGCGCGTCGGGCCAACAACCGGGCCATTGCCGCGATGATCACGACAATTTCATGAAATGCTCCACAAATCGTCAGGAATCCTGTTATACTAAGTGGTTGCAACGATGTGGGTGGACCTCGTGAAAACAAAAAGAATCCGATTCGGGCCAGGGGATACGCTCGGCGGCACGGCGCCGTTGATCATGTTGCGCGACATCGACGGCTATCAGCCCCGGCGTCGACGCAGCCGGTTGAGCCGTAGTGTCGTCTGGGTCTTTGTGGCCGTCATGCTGGTCGGTACTGGATGGGTCATTGCCGACGGTATTCGCCGCGGCCTGCTGTTATCGATACTCGGATAGCACGCCCGATACCGTCCCGTTCCCGATACAACTGGCTGTTCCGCAAAAGCGAACGACGGTATGTTCGCTGCGCGCCCGCTTGGCGAAACTGGTAGACGCAACGGACTTAAAATCCGTTTCCCCTCGGGGAGTGCCGGTTCGAGTCCGGCAGCGGGCACCAAAACACGTTTCCCGTGGCGCCGGATCGCCTGTGCGTCCCTTCGCGCCGTCACCGCAAGTCGTCGAGGAAGCGGTGCAGACGTGCGTCCTTGTCGCGAAAATGGGCCGTGAACCAGTCGACGAGGCGGGTCTCCAGAATCTCTTCGTAATGATCGGGGTTGTCCTCGACGTCGTCCATGATGTCGCGGATTTCGTCGAGCAGCCGTTCGTGGTCCGCCTTGTGGTCCGCGAACTGGTCGTAGCCCATGTCGCGCATTTCCTTCTCCTCGAGCGCGAAATGAGCCGAAATCCGTGCATTGATCTCGCCGAGGAAAGCGACGATGTCGTCCTGCGCCGGGTTCGCAGCGAGCGCGGCGTGCAGCCGGTTGATGAGGTCGATCATCTCGCGGTGCTCGTAGTCCACCGACGGAATGCCGATTTCGAACTCCGCCCTCCACTCGATCAGCGCCATGGCCCGCTCGTGTCCTCTGCGATCACGCGTCGTCGGGCGGTTCGACGAACCGGAACCCGCCGGTTTCTGCACGAAAGTCGATGACGAAATTCTCACGCGGCGACAGCGTAATACGCGCCGAATGTTCGTAATCGTAGCCGACGCTGCGCGCCGAATCGACCATGCGCGCGACCAACATGTGCTCGCCCGCCGATACGGGGAAACGGGCGTAGGCGCGGGTCTTGCCGCCGTGCGCTAGTCCCGCGGCGACGAGCGACTCGCGATAGATCGTCTCGCCGTCGAGCAGGATTTCGATCAGCACCGGCAGACGCTCGCGCGGGCAGTCAAGGGGCGTACGCATGTTCGGCGGCATCGCGGCCAGCTCTTCGGCGGTCCGGCGGCGGCATTCGCCCTTGCGTTGCGCGGTGTGGACGATGCTCAGCTTGATCAGCGCCTTGTCCGGCGACAGATGTGTGTAGACCGGCGAATTGGCGAAATATCCGAGCCACATGGCAATGCCGCCATAGACGATGACCTGTCCGACCAACATCAGCAACTTCGACATCTCGCGTTCTCCTATTCGGCGGCCTTTTCGGCGTCGTCTCTCGCTTCGGTCGCCGCTAGACCTTGCAGTCGCTCGGCGAAATCCGCGAGACGCCGATGGTGCGTCCACACCTCTACGGGTGCCGTCCAGAGCGTTGCGATGCGCTGCGTCGGCACCCGATTGCGAAGCCGCGGATCGCGCGTGCGGTTGAGGCGCGCCAGCGTCCAGTCGACGCCGAAGCGGTTGTGGCACTCGCCGGCGCTGCAGCCGGTCAGCATCACGCCGTCGGCGCGGTTGCGGCTCAGCACGTAATCCACGAAGGACGGCGGCAGCATGCCAATGCAGGGCAGGCGGATCGCCGCGACGGCGGGTCCGGACAGCGATTCGGGGTCGACGCCGTGCGCGCAGCCGAACACGACGATCCGGGGTCCCGCCGTGAGCGCCGCCGCCGCCGCGTCGACACGATCGCGCAGCTCGCGCAATGCCAGGTCGGGCAGGTCGATGCCGGGAACAAGCTCGGTCGCGCGCCGGAACGGCATCGAGGTGGGGCAGGATCCCACGCAGATTCCGCACGACACGCACAGGCTGTCGGCGACCACCGCTTCGCGCTCGAACGGCCGGTCGTCCGACCGCGGCCGCATCTCAATGGCGGCGTAGGGACAGTCGTCCGCGCAACGCGTACAGCCGTTGCAATTGTCGAGATCGACCCGGGCCGCCTGCGCCCGGCGCAGCGGCGGCAGCCAAGGCAGGAGGACGAACAGCAGCGTGCCGATCGCCGCCAGCGCCCAGACGGCACCATTCGACCAGATGTCCATCAGCGGGTAGGCCGGCAGGTAGAACCAGTCGAGGCCGACCTGCGAGGGGACGACATCGAGATCGGCTCGTGGCTGGCTCTCCGCGGGCTTGAGCAGCGACAACACGAGCAGCATTAGAAGCGTGCCGCCCGCGAGCATGCGCGGCGGATTGAAGGTCGGCCGGGTCACCCGCTGCAGGTGTATCCAGAGCACGAACAAAAGGAACAGCGGGACGAAGATGTGCATGAACACCATCAGCGTGAAGAACCGGTCGTCCAGCCGCTCGGGGTTCAGGAAATTGCGGGCGATGGTTCCGCCGACGATCGGCAGCCAGTCGAGCCATTCGGTGGTTGCGATCGCGATGTATTGGGCCAGCATGTCCCACACCAGCCAGTAGCCGCTGATGCCGGCGGCGTAGACCATCCACAGGATCGGCAAGCCGGTGAACCACGTAAACCAGCGTGCGCCGCGATAGCGGTCGAGTGCGAACTCCCGCAGCATGTGGATCGCCATCATCGCGATCATGCCGTCCGAGGCGTAGCGGTGCAGGCTGCGCATCACGCCGCCGAGATACCACTGCTGGTAGGTGATCGATTCGATCGAGTCGTATGCTTCCGTCAGGCCGGTGTCGAAGAAGATGTAGAGGTAGAAGCCGCTGGCGACGACCACCCAGTAATACAGGAAGCCGAGCGCGCCGAGGTGGTAGAGCGGGTTGCACGCCGGCGTGAAGATACGGTCGAAGCCGGCCTCGAGCCACGCGAAACCGACCCGCAACGTGCGTTTCAGGTAGGTCATTGCAAGCGAATCGCCTTCGATACCGTATCGGGTGGCGTGCCCTGTGGGCACCGGGATCGCGGCATCGTCAGCTTCTGACCCGACGCCGCTGCAGGACCGCGTGGACGAGGAAACCGGTCAGGACAGCGAGGCTCAGAAGGCCGGCGGCGATCCCCGTGAACACCGACCAGTCGAAACGGTACGCGTCCCGACTCGGATCGTAAAGCGTGCAGAACAGGCGGACGCGGTCGACGATGCCCGCGATGTCCGCAAGCGATGTCGGCTGCCCCAAACGCAGTCCCTTCAGCGGCTCGACGATCGCCTGAACGGTCAGGTCCGAACCATAGACCTGTCGGACGATGCGCCCCTTGGCGTCGATGATCGTTGTCTGCGCCAGATGGTCGAAACCCTGCGCGGAGGGAAAGTAGATGAAGCCGATATTTTCGCTGAGCGCGATCACGGTCTCGGCGTCAGCGCTGAGAAAATGCCAGTTCGGGAGATCGACGTCCTGGCTCCGGGCGAACGCCGCCATGCGCGCCGGATTGTCGTTGCGGCTGTCGAAGCCGATGGTCAGCACGGCGAAACTGTCCTTGCCCAGCGCGTCCTGCGCCGCCACGACGCCGCGCGACAGGGCCTGGACCGTTACCGGGCAATAGTGCGAGCAGGCCGTGTAGACCATGTTGACGACGATCGGCCGGCCCGCGAACGCATCGCTCGCCAGCGGCCTGCCCGACGTATCCCGGAACTCGAAGCGGCCGAGCTGCCGGCCGATCGCCGCCTGACTGAACTGGAGCGCCGACTTCTCGTCGAACGAGCGATGGCCCGGCGCCGCTGCGGGCCCCGGACCGCAAACGAAAACCGCCAGTGCCAGAAACGCGGCCGCACCTGCGAAACGGTCGATCATCGACGGCTCCGTCAGCCGAGCAGGAGAGGGTCGAGCATCGCTGCCGTCAGCAGAAGCCCGAGCTGGCCCAGCGATGCCCTGAAATTCATCATGGCGTGCGTCCGGTCCGGCTGCCGCACGAGCTGCGCGCTGCGGACGATGAACCAGGCACCGCCGAGCAGCGCCAGGACAAGGTAGATCCAGCCCAGCCCGTAGAGCGCCGGTACGAGCGACGCGGCGACGACCGCCAGCGTGTGGGCGAATATCACCAGCGCGGCGCGCCTGTTGCCGATGACGACGGGCAGCATCGGCACGCCCGCCGAGCGGTAGTCGTCGTGCAGTGCGATGGCGAGGCTCCAGAAATGCGGCGGCGTCCACAGGAAGAGGACGACCGACAGCCACAGCGGGGCCATCGGGATCGTCGGATCCACCGCCGAGGCGCCGGCCAGCACCGCGAAACTTCCCGCAAGCCCGCCGAGCACGATGTTGAGGACGGTCCGCCGCTTCAGCCAGACCGTGTAGACGACACCGTAGACGAACGCTCCGAGAAACGTGTGCAGCGCGACGGCGACGTTGATGAGGATCGCGGCGCCACCGACTGCGAGGACGAGCATGGCGCCGATGGCCCAGAGCCAGGCGGGGCCCGCATGGAACGCTCCCGTTACGAAGGGTCGATTGCGGGTCCGCGCCATACGGGCGTCGAGCTCGCGCTCGACGTAATGGTTGAAGGCGCCGGCGCTCGCCGACGAGAGCAGCACCGCCAGCGCGAGCACGCCGATCTGCCACGCCGGCGGCGCCGGACCCGGGGTGACCGCGAGCCCGGCCAGCGCACTGACGGCGATCGCCACGCCGATACGCAGCTTCAGCACCGAATAGAGCTGACCGGCCAGAACTCGCATCGCCTCCTTGTCCCCGCCGTCGGCCTCAGCTCAGCGGCCAGACCTCCGACAAATACTTCCAGTTGACCCAGTAATAGAGGAAGAACGCGCCGAAGAAGATGGCCACGAGCACCATCGTACCCGGCAGCTTCAGCGTGCCCTCGGCGCCGTAGCTGGCGACGGCGGCCTCTCCGCCCGTGCCGATCACCGGGTTCTGCTGAGCCGACTGGGCATCCCGTCGTTTGCCGACGAGAATCGAGCCGACGACGATGATGATGTACATGGCTCCGCCAACCGCCGCGAGCACGCCGAACACGCCGTTCAGGGCCATCATCAGGAACGCCGTGTCGGGGTAGCCGAACGACAGCGTTGCATCGGTGAAACCGATGTCCCAGTGCCGGCGGGAGACGCCGAGCGTCCCGGCGCCCATCATGAACAGCGAGATGCCCATGACGCCGACACCGAAGACGTATGGTTGCGCCTTGGCCCAGCTCGTGAGGATCAGGTCACGCTGGAAGATCAGCGGTACCACCAGATAGGTGATCGCCATGAAGGCCAGCGTCGTACCCGCCACGACCGTGGCGTGGAAATGCCCGGGCACGTACAGCGTGTTGTGCATGATCAGGTTGAGCTGCTCGGCGCCCATGACGACGCCGGAGATGCCGCCGAGGAACCCGAAGAACACGAGCGACATGAACATCCCGGCGAAGGCGGGGTTGCCCCACGGCGCCTTGCGGAGCCATTCGAAGACGCCCTTGTTGAAGCCGCGCCGGCGCTGTGCCGCCTCGACCGCACCGGGAACGCTGAGGCCATGGATCATACTGCCGACGACCGCCAGATAGAGCGCGTAGCTCGTGTTGAAGATCTTCCAGTTCGAGCTGATGCCCGGCTCGACCAGGAGGTGGTGCGCCGAGGCGAGCTGCAGGAACAGGATGTACAGCAGGAAGGCCATGCGGCTGACCTTCTCCGACAACGGCTTGGCGCCGAGCACCATCGCGGCGATGGCATACCAGACCGCGACGTGCGCCGAGACGTTGATCTGTTGGGACGAGTGTCCCATCGCCCACCACACGATCTTGTACATGACCGGGTCGATGTTGCCGATCAGCCCGAGCGACCAGAGCATCGTCGGGATCAGGATGATCGCCCCCGACGCGATGGTGAAGACGGCGATGATCGCGGCCGTCATCGCGCCGAACGTCACCAGCGGGATCGAACCCTCGTAGGTCCGCTCCTCCTTTGCGATGACGAGCGTGCCGAAGAAGATGAAACAGCCGATCAGGGCGCCGACGGCGAACAGGATGAGGCCGAGATAGAAATGCGGCGCCGCCTTCATCGGCACGTAGGAGGTGAACATCACGCTGGAGTCGCCCTGGAACACGGCGACGTTCGCGATGATCGCGCCGGCGACCATGAGCACGAAGCCCACCCAGCCCCATTTCGGGGCTGCGAGGCGCGATTTGAGCAGGATCGCCGAGGCAAAGTAGAGGATCGCAACCTCGAAGAAGATGATCCAGAACAGCAATACGTTCATGCCGTGGCCGGTGAGGATCAAATAGAACCAGTCCGCCGGCAACAGCTGCACGTCGGGCCAGCGCGTGAGTGCGACGAGGAGCCCCTGGAAACCGCCGACGAGCAGCGCCACCACGGCGGCAACGGCGTTGGCCTTGATCAGCGCCTGCGCGGGCAGGTGCACGGGAAGCCCGGTGTCCGGACAGGTCCTGAAAATCGATGAGACTGCCATGATGCTCGCTCCCAGACTCAGTCGACCACGTGGATCCGTCCCACCATCATGTGGTGGCCGATCCCGCAGAATTCGTTGCACACGACGCCGAACTCGCCCGTCCTGTTGGGCCTCAGCGTAAGGACCATCTCATATCCGGGATGCACCTGGATGTTGATGTTCGTCGGCTGCAGGGAGAAGCCGTGCTGCCAGTCGAGCGAGGAGAGGTGAAGCCGGTATTCCTTGTCCTTCTCGAGCTCGAGGATCGGCCACCATTCCCACAGGCGGGCGAGCATGTAGATATCGCTGCCGGGCGGCGGGTGGACGACGGGGATGCCGGTATCGCCCTCCTCGCGAACCGTGTAGGCCTCGGCCATCGCTTCGGTGCGCTCGGCGAACACCTCGGGGCTGATGCGGTAGGCCTCGTTGGAGAGGTTCTGCTCGCCGATGATGTGCCAGACGATCATCGTGCCGAACATGACCAGGGCCCAGACCAGACAGACCGCGATCCAGACGATCTCCGGCCAGTGCAGCGGCTGCTTCCACCAGATCTTTTGTTCGGGTGGGAAAATTGCCATGTCCGTGCCCTCCGTCTATTGCGCGAGGGGAATCTGGGCGACTTCCATGATCCCCCAGATCAGATAGAGGACCGCCGGGATCGTCACCCCGAGAAACAACAGGAGAAAGGGATTATCCAATATCCGCTGCATCGCCGGGACGCGCTCTTCCTCTGCGCCACCGCCGCTCCCCGTACCCGGGGCGGAACCCGTCTCAGTCTCGCTCATCGCGCCGTCCTCCAGCAGTGAATCGACGCCAAGGTACGTCCGCCCGGCGGACCCGCCCTTGACTATTGTCAAACGCCTGGCCGCAAGGCATGAGGGCGACGGGCGCGCGGGCGGTTCCGTTGACCCATCGGCGCTCGATTGCCTATTATTTCCGTGTGAACGCCTTACGCTTCTGATTTCGTTTATGAATCCAACGACAAGACGCTTGGGCAGGCTGGCTGGGGATGGACTCGAAGGATCTTGAGATCGTCGGCAGGGCGCCGCTGTTTGCGGGCCTGTCGTCGGAGGCGCGCGACAGCCTGCTGCGTGGCTCGGCCCCGCGACGCTATGCCAAGGGCCAGATGCTGTTCGAGCAGGGCGACGACGCCTCGGCCTTCTTCATCGTGCTCGAGGGCTGGGTGAAGGTGTTCCGGACGTCCGTCTCGGGGGACGAGGCGGTGTTCGGCGTATTCACCGCCGGCGAGACGTTCGGCGAGGCGGCGATGTTCATCCAGGGACGCTATCCCGCGTCCGCCCAGGTCGTCGAGGATGCCCGCCTCGTCGCCATCCATGCCGACGTGTTTCGCGAACGCCTGCTGCGCGAACCGGAGCTGTCGTTCCTCATGCTGGGGGCGATGTCCCGACACCTGCATTCGCTCGTCAACCAGGTCGAGCAGCTGCAGACGCGCTCGAGCGCACAGCGGTTGGCGCAGTTCCTCGTCTCGCTGGCGCCGGTGACGCTTGGATCGGCCGTCCTTGCGTTGCCCTACGATAAATCGCTGATCGCCCATCGCCTGGGCATGAAACCCGAGTCGCTCTCGCGCGGGTTCGCCCGGCTGCGGTCGCAGGGCGTGACGACCGACGGCAATCGGGTGGTTATCGCCGATATCTGCGCATTGCGCGACTATGGCGAGTTCGGGCCGCTGCGCGAGCAGGTCGCCGACCGCTGAATCGGTGGGTCTAAGTGGGTCGGGCGGTGATCCGTGGTCGGGTCAGGATCGGCCAGTATACGATCACGAACAAGAGGAACGCGCCGAGCCAGCATATGCCGGAAGTCAGGATGCCCAAATCATAGATGTCGGGCAGGACCGCGGCCGCGACGCGCGTCAGCGCGGCCAGCGTGATCAGGCCGTAGGCGATGGTGACCGCCGGGGCGACCTCGAGCATCCGGCCCGTGTGGCCGAGCGCCGCGCGGCTCATGACACCGATCGTCATGCTGCCGACCGCGCCGATGCCGAGCGCGTGCAGGCCGGCGACCTCCGGGATCGTCCCCTCGACCAGGGCGATGCCCTTGAGGAGCAACCCGGCAACGAGCCAGCCATACCCGATATGCAGGATCCAGAGGATCGGCGCGCCGACGACGTCGGACGTGCGCCATCCACCCATGCGCAATGCTCCGGCCAGGCCGGCGGCGATGGCAATCCAGCCGGTCACCGGGGCCCCGGGGGCGAGCAGGTCCGCGACGGCGAGGAGGACCATCGCCGCAATGGCGGCGACGTCGCGGCGGTCGTGCGTGCGCGGCAGCTGCTCGGCCCCGTCGCGGCGAAGCGCGTTGGTCGTGAATGCGGGAATGATACGACCGCCGACCACGGTGATCAGCACGAGCAGGGCGTCCAGTCCCAGCAAATGCCCGACTCGCGCCGTCGATTCGGTCAGTCCCGTTGCTTCCATGTGATATAGCGACGCGCCCGCGAGCAGGGCTGCGAGTACCGGCAGAAAGACGAAATTTCGCTTCGACCAGCCGGACAAGAGGGCCTGTGCGACGAGCGCCGACAGCATGCCGATGAAGGCGATCTCCGCGACAGCTGCATGCAGTGGCGGAACCGCCACCGAGAAAAGGCTGGCGAGCCGTGCCGCAACCCAGAGCCCGAACAACACCGCCAGCGGGGTGCCGCTGACCGGTCGTCGCCCGGTCCAGTTCGGCACCGCGGTCAGGAAGAAACCGGCGACCACCGCGAGGCCGAAGCCGTAGACCATCTCGTGCGCGTGCCACAGCGGGACCGGTCCGGCAAATGTCAGGAACGGTATCGGCACAGGGAAGGTGTGCCGTTCGACCCAGGCGATCCAGATCAGCGTCGCGATGACGGCGTGAACGCCGGCACCGAGAAAGAACGGCCGGAATCCGTATTCGAAGAAGATCGGCCCGCGATAGGGAGTACGGCTCGCGGCTTCGCCAGGGTCGGCAGCACTCATGCCTCGATCGTCCTTTTCGTGCCGTCGGAGAGGGTGAGATGGGCCCGGCGTCCGGCGAATGCCCGCAGCGTCCGCTGCGCGTCCTGCGGGGCGGATACGGCAAGGCTCGTGGCGAGGGCGTCGGCGACGGTTGCCGTGGCCGCGATCGCGGTAGCCGCGACGATGCCGCTGGGGCAATGCCCGGTTGCCGGGTCGAAGAGATGGTGATACCGACCCGCCGCGTCGAAGCGCGTCCCGTAACCGCCGGACGTCGCGACCGCGCCGTTGGTCAGCGTGACGCGGTCTCGGAGCTTGGCCGGTCGCAGCGGATTCTCGATGCCGATACGCCAGGGCACGCCGCGCTGCTCCGCGATGACCCTGATCTCCCCCAGATCGACGAGCACGCCCGACATGCCGGCGTCGCGAAGCATATCGGCGATGCGATCGGTAAGATAACCCTGCGCGATGCCGTTCAGCGACACCGCCATGCCAGGACGAGCCAGACGAATCCGGCCGCGGTCGAGGTCGATGCGTCGATAATCGACCAAAGCGGCCGCGTCCGCGATCGCCCGTGCGCCGGGGCCGAGCCCGTCGTCCCGATGCAGCGTGAAATGGCGTCGATACAGGCGCCACAGCGGCTGCATGGTCACGTCGAAGACGCCGTCGCTGAGCGCGCCGTACCGCCGCGCGTCCGCCATGAGCACGCGAAAATCGAGCGACGGCGCCGTGACGATGCCGTCGCGATTCAGCCGCGCGATCTCGGAATCGGCGCGATAGAGGCTGAAGATGGCGTCGAGGCGATCGATCTCGCGGACGCAATGCGATATCAGCGCACGCACGATCGATTCGTCGGCGTGACGGATGACGATCCTCGCCGGCCCACCCAGGGCCCGACCCCGCCATTCCAGCGTGGGCATGCGCGATCCGCTGCGGTCACCGGCGCCGGACAGAGGCAACGTGGCCCCGGCGGCCCCCATGATGGTCAGGACGCGGCGCCGGGTCAGCGGGCGCGGGGTGGGGAAGAGGGGCGGAGGGATCATGATCCTAGTCTCCCTCGATTGCGACCGTGGCGGTCCGCATCTCGCGCCGCTTGCGTCGCTCGATCAGCGGCGGGCAGACCGTATCGTCGAAATACAGCGTCTGGCAGTTGAGGCAGTAGATGCACTCGTTGGGATTGATCGTGCCGTTCGGATGGATTGCCTGCACCGGACATTGCGTCGCGCAGATGTTGCATTGCCGGCCACAGTGCCAGCGGCGCTTGAGCCATTCGAACATCCGAATCCGCGCCGGGATCGCCAACGCCGCGCCGAGTGGACAGAGATAGCGGCAAAAGGCCCGCTCGATGAACAGGCCGACGCCGAGCAGCAGCAGCGCGTAGACGACGAACGGCCATTCGCGGACGAAACGAAGCACGATCGCGGTCTTGAACGGCTCGATCTCGGACCCCGTCTGCGCCAGATCGATCGACCCGAGCGAGATCGCGAACAGTCCCAGAAAGACGATGTATTTCAAAGGCCACAACCTCTCATGCAGGCCGAAGGGAACGCGCAGCTGCGGGATGCGGAAGCGGCGGCCGATCCGGTTGGACAGCTCCTGCAGCGCGCCAAACGGGCAAAGCCAGCCGCAGAAGGCACCTCGGCCGGAGAACAGCAGGGCCACGGCGACGTAACACCACAGGATGAAGATCAGTGGCTCCAGCAGGAAAAACTCCCAGCGAAATTCGGTCCGCAGCGCCCCGGCGAACGTGAAGACATTGAGAACCGAGAGCTGCGCCGCCGCGTACCAGCCGAGCCAGAGCAGGGTGATGCCGAGTACGGCGTACCGCATGCCGCGATAGAGCCGGGGTCGTCCCGCTACCATGTCCTGCAGGAAGAACAGCGTGCCGAGACCGCCGAGCAGCAACGACAGCAGGACGACGTCGGGCAGCCGGTCGAGCCACACGTTGCGCCACAATGCCTGCGAAGGCGGCGTGATCGGGGTCACCGCGGCGGCTGTCAGGTAGCGTCGGGGGATCGCATAGTCGAGCGAGTGGATCGCATGTACCTCGCCGACGTCGCTTTCGCCGGTGACGATGACGTCGAGGCGCCAGGGGCGGGCCGGATCGAATCCGCTCTCGGGACGGATCCGGTACAGCGCCATTTCCCGAAACTCCGGTGCCCCGTCGGCACGCAGCCGATCGACCCGCAAATGATCCTCCGCGGCGAAGCGGATCGTTCGCTCGTCCTGCGCGAGCTGGATGCGCTCGAAGCGGCCGCTGCGAACATAGCCCGTGCCCTTGAACGAATAGAGGCCGTTGGCGGCGATGAAAACGAGCTGTTCGCCGGACGCGAGCGAGCCGACCAGCTTGTTGTAGAGCTGCGGGCCCAGAAGGTTGCGGCCGATCCGCGCCGGCGTCGCCAGTCCGACGACCAGTTTCAGGAAGCGTACGTCGCCGCGCGGCGGATCGACACCTGCCGGATACAGCCGACCGCCCCTCTTCGCCAGGGCCTGTTCGACGCTGGCGACGTCGAGTTCGAGCACGGCCAGCGATTCGTCGCGCAGCAGCGTCCGCCAATCGGCGGGCTCGAAGCTCACGAGGTCGATCCGCGACGCATCGGCCGCGAGGAGTCCCCGCGTCTGGCCGACCGCTCGCGCCGACTGGTAGATCGCGTCGGAAATGAGAAGCGACGAGACGGTCGCGCCGCTGACCGCCGCCAGCTGGTCCGCCGACCGCGGGGTTCTGCGGACGATCAGCGGCGGCTCGCGCGCATCGCGTCCGGCGAATTTGGCCACGAAAGCGGCGAGATCCTGGCTCGAGACCCCGATGGCCAGGATCGGCTCGTGCTGCTCGATGATCTCGGCGCCGGTGATCCGGCCGGCCATGTCGAGGCCGACGGCGATGTTCAGCGTCTTGCCGGAGAGGCCGACCGACTGCACGACCTCGTGGGTCCGAAACACGTAGCCGGCGAGCCGATCGCCCCGATACGCCGCAATCGCGGGCGGCGTTCCCTCGCTCGGCCCGAATTCGCTCGCGTCGGGGAACACGCGGGCCAGTAACCCCGCTTCGTCGCCGCCGGAGGCGTCGGGAGAACCCTGGGCGCCCGCTGTGCAAATCGTGCACATCGTCGCGAAGACGAACGGCGCGAGTCGCCGTCCGATGCGACCAATTAGGCTCGCAGCGCCGCATCCGCGTCGATTTGTCGCAGATCGGGACATCGATTCGCGCACCTCCTGAAAGCCACGGCAAGGTGCCTGAAATCGGCAACCGCCGGGGCGACCCGCATGCAGCATCCCGGGATGTCGTTGCCGGTTCATTGACAGGCGTCAATCGCGCTGCCGCGCGACGCCCGCGATCTTGACTATTGTCAATGTCGCGAGCCGCCGGTTTGGGCAATTTCGCCTTAGCAAAGCATCTGAATGGAGAGGCGTCATGACGAACATCCTCCGCGGAACCGTTGTCGGTTTCGGTTTTGCACTCGTCCTCGGGAGTGTGCTGGCGATTGCCCAGCAGCCGAGCCCGGAAGCGCTGAAGAAGCACGAGACACAGCCCGGTGAACGCTACGAGCCGAGCCTCGACGTTCTGGAAGAACAAAAGGTCGAACAACCCGGCGCGAGGCCCGGCGTTCCGTCCTTGACGGCGGAGCAATTCGCCCTGGGTAAGAAGCTGTATTTCGAGCGCTGCGCGGGCTGTCACGGCGTGCTGCGAAAGGGTGCCACCGGCAAGGCGCTGACCACCGATCTGACGCGCGAGCTCGGCGCCGACTACCTCAAGGCGTTCATCACCTACGGCTCGCCCGCCGGAATGCCGAACTGGGGCACGTCCGGCGAACTGACCGAAGAGCAGATCGATATCATGACCACCTACCTGCTCAACGAACCGCCGCAGCCACCCGAATGGGGCATGAAGGAAATGAGGGGGACGTGGAAGGTCATCGTCCCCGTCGACAAGCGGCCGAAGAAGCAGATGAACAAGCTCGACCTCGATAACCTGTTCTCGGTCACGCTTCGCGACAGCGGCCAGGTCGCCCTGATCGACGGCAATTCGAAGAAGATCGCCACCGTCATCGAGACCGGCTACGCGGTCCATATCTCCCGGCTTTCCGCCTCCGGCCGCTACGTCTTCACGATCGGCCGCGACGGCAAGATCAACCTCATCGACCTGTTCATGGATCCGCCGCAGACGGTGGCGGAGCTCAAGGTCGGCATCGAGGCGCGCTCGGTCGAGACCTCGAAGATGAAGGGGTGGGAGGACAAATACGCGATCGCCGGCTCATACTGGCCGCCGCAATACGTGATCATGGACGGGCATACGCTCGAGCCGCTCAAGATCGTCTCGACGCGCGGCATGACGTATGACACCCAGGAATATCACCCGGAACCGCGCGTCGCATCGATCGTCGCCTCGCACTATCACCCGGAGTTCATCGTCAACATCAAGGAAACCGGCCACATCCTGATGGTCAACTACGAGGATCTGGACAACCTCAAGGTGACCAACATCGCTGCCGAGCGGTTCCTGCACGACGGTGGATTCGATTCGTCGGGTCGCTACTTCCTGGTCGCCGCCAACGCACGCAACAAGGTGGCGGTCGTCGACACCAAGGACAACAAGCTGGTGGCTTTGATCGAGACCGGCGACAAGCCGCACCCGGGCCGTGGCGCGAACTTCGTTCATCCGACCTACGGCCCGGTCTGGGCCACCAGCCATCTCGGCGACGAGACGATCGCATTGATCGGCACGGATCCCGCCAAGAACAAGAAACACGCGTGGAAGGTCGTTCAGAAGCTCGAGGGGCAGGGCGGCGGTTCGCTGTTCATCAAGACGCACCCGAAGTCGAGGAATCTGTGGGTCGACACGCCCCTCCACCCGGAGGCCGAGATCGCCTCGTCGGTCGCCGTCTTCGACATCCGCAACCTCGACAAGGGTTACGAGGTCATCCCGGTCGGCGAATGGTCCGGCATCGCCGAGGGCGTGCGTCGCGTCGTCCAGGGCGAATACAACAAGGATGGCTCGGAGATCTGGTTCTCGGTGTGGAACAGCAAGGACCAGACGTCCGCCATCGTCGTCATCGACGACAAGACGCGCAAGCTCAAGGCGGTCATCAAGGACGAGCGCCTGGTGACGCCGACCGGTAAGTTCAACGTCTTCAATACGAAGAACGACGTCTACTGACTGGCGGAGCACGGGCGGGGTTTTGGTGGCCCCGCCCGGCTTCAAACGTTTGCCCTCTCTCGGAAGACCAGTCGGCGAACCACGAGCCAAGGGGGTGGCGGTGACGGAGGTAGTATCCAGACCTCAGGTATATCTGGTCGGTGCCGGACCCGGCGATCCGGACCTGCTCACGGTCAAGGCGGAGCGCGTGATCCGTGCTGCCGATGTCGTCGTTTACGACCGCCTCGTCGGTGCCGGCATCGTCGCGCTGGCGCCGCCGGCTGCCGAGCGTGTGTTCGTCGGGAAGAGCAGCGGGTTTCACCCGATCCCGCAAGCGCAGATCAACGCCCTCCTCGTGGCGTTCGCGCGCGCCGGACGCGCCGTCGTGCGCCTGAAGGGAGGCGATCCCTTCGTCTTCGGACGCGGTGGCGAGGAAGCGGAGGAGCTGCGGCGACAAGGCATACCCTATGTCGTGATCCCGGGCATCACCGCGGCCTCCGGGTGCCTCGCGGAGTACGGAATTCCGTTGACGCATCGCGACATGGCGACCGGCGTCCGCCTGGTCACCGGCCACCGGCACGGCGATGCATCGCTCGATCTCAACTGGCGAAGCCTGGCCGATCCCGGTACGACGCTCGTGTTCTACATGGCGCTCGCCAGCCTTCCGGAAATCCGCGACCGTCTCATCGAGGCAGGCCTTCCGGCGGAGACCCCTGCCGCCGCCATATCGAACGGTACGACAGCGCAGCGGCGGCTCTGCAGAGGCACGCTGGCAACGCTGCCGGACAGGGTGGCCGCCGCGCGATTGGCACCGCCGACCCTGCTCGTGATCGGCGGCGTCGCCACATTCGCCCGCATGCCGGCCGGGCCGGCCCCGGCCGAGGAGGCGCGGCGGGCGCCGATACCCCTGGTAGAGGTGGGCCATGTTTGACCGTCTTCTGGCGATGATCCTGTGCGCCGGTGCCGCATTCGCTGCGGCGCCGGGACTTGCGGCCGAACCCGGGGGCGAGCGGCAGCGCGAGCTCCTCTATCGGCTGGAGCAGGATTGCGGTTCGTGCCACGGCATGACGATGAAGGGCGGGCTCGGGCCGGCATTGACGCCGGAGGCCCTGGCCGGCAAGCCCGACGACGGCCTCGTCGACGCGATTCTCCGCGGCCGGCCGGGGACGCCGATGGCGCCCTGGGACTTCGAGATTTCCGAAGACGAGGCCGCCTGGCTGGTTCTGCAACTGCGCCGAGGATGGACAAAATGACCGCCAACCCCGTTCGCGCAACGATCCTGATCTGCCTGATCGCGGTGGGCGCGGCGCTGCTGGCGGGCTGCGCCGATCAGGCCGGCATGCGTGGCACCGGCGACGCCGGCGTCGTCATCGAGCGTGCCGCCGGACGGCTTGCGGTCATCGAGACGACGACAAACTCGCTGCTGCACAAGGTGCCCGGGCTCGGCGACACGTCGCACGCGTCCGTCGTGTTCTCGCGCGACGAGCGTTACGCATTCATCTTTGGTCGCGACGGCGGCCTGACCAAGGTCGACATACTCGCCGGCAAGTTGGTCGGGCGGGTGATCCAGGCCGGCAACAGTGTCGGCGGCGCGATTTCGCAGGACGGCCGCCTTGTGGCCGTCTCGAACTACGAGCCGGGCGGCGTGCGCGTCTTCGACGCCCG
This sequence comes from Alphaproteobacteria bacterium, assembly GCA_041584475.1. Taxonomy (GTDB): domain Bacteria; phylum Pseudomonadota; class Alphaproteobacteria; order UBA8366; family JADFVY01; genus JBFHDX01. The sequence goes on along the minus strand of JBFHDX010000034.1, from coordinate 10,124 downwards.
GACGCTCGAGCAGGTTGCCGACATTCCGGCGATCGGCGCCGACGGGGCGGCGTCGAAGGTCGTGGGGCTGGTGGACGCGCCGGGCAATCGCTTCGTGTTCAGCCTGTACGACGCCGGCGAGATCTGGATCGCCGATATGTCCGATCCGGGCTCGCCGAGGATCACCAAATTCCGCGATGTCGGACGCCTGCCCTACGACGGCCTGATCACCGGCAACGGCCGCTACTATGTCGCGGGGCTGTTCGGCGAGGACGGGCTGGTGAAACTGGATCTCTGGAATACCGGCGCCGGCGTCACCCGCATCCTCGCCGGTTACGGCCGCGGCGAAGAGCCGCTGCCGGTCTACAAGATGCCGCACCTCGAGGGCTGGGCGGTCGCCGGCGATATCGTCGTGCTGCCCGCGGTCGGCAGGCACGAGGTGCTGCTCGTCGACCTTGCGAGCTGGCAGGAGGTTGGTCGCATCGCCGTGCACGGGCAGCCGGTCTTCGCGGTGGCGCGGCCGGACGCGCGGCAGGTCTGGGTCAACTTCGCGCATCCCGGCAACGACACGGTGCAGGTCATCGATCTGCCGTCGCGGCGCATCATCGCCACGCTGAAGCCCGGTAAGGCGGTGCTGCACATGGAGTTCACGCCACGCGGCGAGCATGTCTGGGTCTCCGTCCGGGACGACGACAAGGTCATCGTCTACGACACCGCGACGCTCGAGCCCGTGGCGACGCTGCCGCTCGACAAGCCGAGCGGAATATTCCTCACCGCCCGTGCGCACAAGATCGGACTTTGACGATGCCGGTTGACGAATTGAGCGATCTCGAGATGGACCTGCTGGACGGTTTCCAGCGGGAATTCCCGCTGCAGCCGAGACCTTACGCCGCGCTGGCGGAGCGTCTCGGCTGTGACGAAGCGACGGTGCTGCGATGCCTTGCCGAGTTCGTCGATCGTGGTCTGGTCAGCCGCGTCGGTCCGGTGTTCGCACCACACCGCGCGGGTGCCAGTACGCTGGCGGCGATGGCGGTACCGTCCGGCCGCGTGGACGAGGTCGCGGCACTGGTCAGCAGCTTCGACGAGGTAAACCACAATTACGAGCGCCAACACCGGCTGAACCTGTGGTTCGTCGTCGCTGCACCCGGCGCGGCACGAGTGCGGGCCGTGCTCGACGAGATCGCTGCGCGCACCGGTCTGGAGGTGCTCGACCTGCCGCTGCAAGAGGCCTTTCACATCGATCTGGGGTTTCCGCTGAAATGGACGTGAGCACGAACGAACTGCGACTCATCGCCGAGATCCAGGACGGCCTGCCGCTGGAGCCGCAACCGTACGCGGCCGTCGGGCGTCGGCTCGGCATTGGCGAGTTGGAGGTGATCGAGGCCATCCGTCGGCTGATCGAGCGCGGTATCATTCGTCGCTTCGGCGTCGTGCTGTCGCATCGCGATCTCGGATATCGCGCCAATGCGATGGCCGTCTGGGACGTGCCGGACGGCGCCGTTCGGGAGATCGGCGGTCGAATGGCGGCACTGTCGTTCGTCACGCTGTGCTATCGGCGGCCGCGGCGACTGCCTGACTGGCCCTACAACCTGTTCTGCATGATCCACGGCCGCGATCGCACGACGGTGAAGCAGCTGGTGGACGACGCTGCCCGCGCGGCGCGGGCGGAACGCTACCCGCGTGCGATCCTGTTCAGCTCGCGCCGTTTCAAGCAGCGCGGCGCGCGCTATGCGCCGTCGCCGACGGCGTCCGGGGAGGCGGAGCGGTGATGGACGCCCGCGACCGGGAACTCGTCAACCTGTTGCACGGAGGCTTTCCGATCGAGGCCGAACCCTACGCGCGCGTCGGCGAGCAGCTGGGCATCAGCGGCGCCGAGGTGATCATGCGTCTCGCAAGGCTGTTGGAACAGGGTACGCTGACCCGTTTCGGCCCATTGTACGACGCCGTCCAGCTCGGCGGCGCCATCACGCTGGCCGCGATGGCGGTGCCGGCCGATCGGTTCGACGAGGTCGCGGCGATCGTCAATGCCTATCCCGAAGTCGCCCACAACTACCAGCGCGAGCATCGCCTTAACATGTGGTTCGTCGTCGCCTCGGACAGGCCACAGCGCATTGCTGCGGTATTGCAGGAGATTGGCGCCGCAACCGGATTGGAGGTGCTCGATTTGCCGAAAGAGCAGGAGTATTTCCTCGAATTGAGGTTGCCGGCATGAGCGAGGCGCGCAATCTCACGACACAGCAAGGTCTGGACGCCATCGACCGTTGCATCGTTGCCGCCACCCAGGCGGGCCTGCCACTCACGCCCCGGCCCTATCACCGTCTGGCGGAGCAGCTGGGGCTCACTCCTGCGGAGGTCATGCGGCGCCTCGTGCGCATGATCGAGAGCGGCGCGGTCAGGCGCATCGGCGCGGTACCGAACCACTACGCGCTCGGCTGGAGCGCCAACGGCATGTCCGTCTGGGATATTCCGGACGAACATGTCGATGAGGTCGGGCGAATCATCGGGTCGCTCGACTGCGTTTCGCATTGTTACCGGCGGCCGCGGCACCCGCCGACCTGGCCCTACAATCTGTTCGCGATGGTGCATGGGCGCAGTCGCGAGCAGGTCGAGGATGAGGTAATGGCTATTGCCGCGCTGCTGCGCGACCGGGACCGAGGACACGAGGTGCTGTACAGCTCGCGCATTCTCAAGAAGACCGGTTTGCGGCTCACGCAGTAGGAGACCGACAATGTTCCGCTTGAGCCAGTTCATGCAGGAGATCGTCACCCCGACGCCGGTGCGCCACGCCAGCCCGCCCGGACCGGTCGTGATCTGGAACCTTGTGCGGCGCTGCAACCTGAACTGCAGACACTGCTACTCGTTGTCGGCGGACACCGACTTTCCCGGCGAACTCACGACCGCCGAAATCTTCTCGGTGATGGACGACCTGAAGCGGTTTCGCGTGCCCGTTTTGATTCTCTCGGGCGGCGAGCCGCTCCTGCGTCCGGACATATTCGAGATATCGCGTCGCGCGAAGCAGATGGGTTTCTATGTCGGGCTCTCGAGCAACGGCACGCTGATCGACGATCGCATCGCCGACCGCATCGCCGGGATCGGCTACGACTATGTCGGCATAAGCCTCGACGGGATCGGCGGCGTGCACGACGCGTTCCGGCGCAGGCAGGGGGCGTACGACGAGGCGCTTGGCGGCATCCGCCGGTGCCGCGACCGTGGCGTGAAGATCGGCGTTCGGTTCACCATGACCGAACGCAATGTCGGGTCGTTGGTGGAGCTCCTCAACCTCGTCGAAGACGAGGACATCGACAAGTTCTACCTCTCCCATCTCGTCTACGCCGGGCGGGGCAATCGCTACCGCGAGGACGACGCGTTTCACCAGACGACGCGACGCGCCATGGATCTGGTGTTCGAGCGCGCCTGGACGTCCGTCGCTCGCGGCGCGCAAAAGGAATTTGTCACCGGTAACAACGATGCCGACGGCGTCTACTTCCTGATGTGGGTCGAGCGCCATTTCCCGCACTGCGCGGACCACATCCGGGCGAAGCTCGAGGCCTGGGGCGGCAATTCCTCGGGGGTCAATGTCGCCAATATCGATAATCTCGGGACCGTGCATCCGGACACTATGTGGTGGCACCATGATCTCGGTAACGTCAGGGAGCGGCCGTTCTCAGAAATCTGGAACGACACGTCCGATCCGATCATGGCCGGCCTGAAGGCGAAGCCGCGAACCGTCAAGGGCCGTTGCGGCCGGTGTCGGTCCTTCGCGATCTGCGGCGGCAACACCCGCGTTCGCGCGCATCGTCTTACCGGCGACCCCTGGCAGGCGGACCCGGCCTGCTACCTCAGCGACCGGGAGATCGGTGTCACCAAGAATTCCCGCGTCGTCAACCGGCCCTATCGAGGCACCCGTCATGATTCCGTGGTCGCGCGTTAGTCCGGCTGCGGTCGTCATCGCCGGTCTCGCCTCTGGTGCGCTGGCTGAGCCTAGTGAGCCTAGTGCCGAGACCCTCTACCGGGAGAATTGTGCGGCCTGCCATGGTGGGGAACGCCTCGGCGGCATGGGGCCGGCGCTGCTGCCGGAGAGCCTCGCGCGACTCCGCGAGCCGGCGGCGCGGCAGGTCATCGCCGAAGGCCGCGCGATCACGCAGATGCCGGGATTCGCCGACACGCTGACAGCCGAACAGATCGACGCTTTGGTGACCCTGATTTACACGCCGTTGCCCATGGTGCCGGAATGGGGCATGACGGAGATCGCGCAAAGTCGGATTCAGCACGTCGATGCGGCATCGCTGCCGAACGAGCCGATACACAGTGCCGATCCCCTCAACCTCTTCGTGGTCGTCGAGGGCGGCGACCATCACGTCACGATTCTGGACGGCCACAGATTCGAAGGCCTGGCGAGATTTCCCAGCCGGTTTGCCCTGCATGGCGGCGCGAAATTCACGCCCGACGGCCGGTTCACCTTTCTTGCCTCGCGCGACGGTTGGATCGCCAAGTACGATCTCTACAGCCTGCAACTCGTGGCGGAGGTGCGCGCCGGCATCAACACGAGAAACATCGCCGTTTCGGGCGACGGTCGGGCCATCGCGGTCGCCAACTACCTGCCGCACAACGTCGTCATCCTCGACGCGGCAGACCTCTCGCCGCTCGCAACCCTGCCGGCCCGGGGTCTGCGGGGCACGACCTCGCGGGTGAGTGCGGTCTACACCGCCGAACCGCGCAACAGCTTCATCGTCGCACTGAAGGATGTGCCGGAGATGTGGGAGGTTTCCTACGAGGATCGTCCGCCAGCGCGCTTTGCGGGGTTCGTGCACAGTTTCGAGAAGGGCCACGAGGAGGGCACAAAGGCTGATCGCTTCGCCATTCGCCGGATCGAGCTCTCGCAACCGCTCGACGATTTCTTCTTCGACCAGTCGTACCGTCACGTTTTCGGCTCTGCCCGCGACGGCGAACGGGCGGTTGTCGTGCACATGGATGTCGGTCGCGAGATCGCCGACGTGCCGCTGCCCGGACTGCCGCATCTCGGCTCGGGTATTACGTTCGATTTCGAGGGTCGCCGCGTGCTGGCTACGCCGCATCTGAAGGAGGGCAAGGTCAGCGTCGTCGACATGAAGACATGGAGTCTCGTCAGGACGATCGACACGCTCGGACCGGGCTTTTTCATGCGCAGCCACGAGAACAGCCGCTACGCATGGGTCGATGTGTTTTTCGGCCCGCACCGCGACGCCGTGCACGTCATCGACAAGCGCAGCCTCGAGATCGTCGCGACGCTGCGACCCGCCCCCGGCAAGACGGCGGCCCACGTCGAATTCACGCGCGACGGCCGCTATGCGTTGCTCAGTATCTGGGACACGGACGGCGCGATCGTCGTCTACGACGCCGACACGCTGCAGGAGATAACCCGCGTTCCGTTGGTGAAGCCGGTAGGCAAATACAACGTGTGGAACAAGATCAGGCGGTCCGAGGGCACCAGCCACTGACCGGCCCGTGCGTTTTGTCTGCCGCCCTCGTCGTTTCGGCATCTGGCGCGATCACGTTATGGTGTCGGCTGGAATATGCGGGCTCCCGCTGATGTAACAGTTACCGTAAACGGGGTGTTCCCGCATGGGAGGTATGCACGATGTTCCGAAGGAGACTCTTGCTCAGGCGCGCGTTCATCCTGCTGGCCGTCGCCGCGCTGGTTGCCGGCTGTCGGCATGGCGCCGGAAGCCAATATAGCGAGCCGCGTCAACCGCGTGAAAGCGGCGATGGCGGCGGGGGCAGCGGCGGCTACTGAGCGGTCGATTTCGCCTGCTGCCAGTTAACCGCGACTTAAGTAAGAACCTGTATCCCGTTGCGATCTGTATGTCCGATGCGGGCGACGAAGCGGGATCCGGACCTTGTCACTCGAAAGCGCACAAGCGGCCATCACCGGACCGGCGGCACGTATTCTCGCGCTGGAACGAATCGCCATCGGCGGCTGGACGGTGGCGGCCGCGTACGCTGCGCTTACGATTGCGGTGCTGCTGCCGATCCTGAGCGTCGATGTCGTGCCGCTCGCCAATCTGCCCAATCACATGGCGCGTATCCATATCCTCGCGCAGATCGACACGAATCCGGCCCTCGCGCAACATTACCGTGTGAACTGGGCGATGCAGCCGAATCTGGCGGTCGACGTACTGCTCACGCCGCTTGCCCGCGTCGTTTCGCCGCTCGAACTGGGGCGCTGGTTCACCGTCCTGACGGTCCTGACAACGATCAGCGGCGTCTTGGTACTGCATCGAGTTCTGTATGGGCGGGTCGGCCTCTGGCCAGCGGCCATCTTTCTGTTCATCTACAATCACGTCCTCATTTGGGGATTTTTCAATTTCCTGTTCGGTGCCGGCCTCGCGCTCTGGATGTTCGCGGGCTGGCTTGCGACCGCGGACCGGGCAGGCCGGTGGCGCGCGCTGTTTTTCGGTGTCGCGTGCCTGACGATGTTCTTCGTGCACCTCTTTGCGCTCGCGATCTATGGCGTGCTCGTCGCTACGTGGGAGGTCGGTCGACTGCGCGGCCGCTGGCGGCAATGGAGGCGCTGCGCGCCTGAGTGGGGCCTTGCTGCGGCACAGTTCGTCCCGGCGGCCATACTCTATCTCGTCGCCCTGCCGCCAGCGGTTGCGCAGCCCGAGATGGACTGGGGCGGCGCCGTCACCCGATTGCGGGGCCTGTGGTCACCCGTTCTCACGGACATGTCACCTGCCGATGCGTTCATCGGATTGGTCGTTCTCTTCGCCGTGGTCGCCGGAGTCGCGCGCCGCTGGTTGCGGCCGCATCCAGCGATGTTATTTCCGCTTGTCGGCCTGACGTTGCTGGCACTCGTCGTGCCGTTCTGGGTTTACGGTCGATTTGGTGGGGTCTGGGGCCTCGACGTCCGCCTCTGGGTGGTCCTGGCATTCGTCGCTGTCGCCGCGATGCGCTTCGAAGGGCCTGTGCCAGCCGCCCGTGCGCTTGCTCTCGTGGGGCTGACGTTGCTCGCTGTGCGGCTCTATCAGATCAGCGACCATTGGCGGGTCTATGACGACCAGATCCGCGAGTACCGAGAGGCCGCACGCGTCATCGAGCCGGGTGCGATCATCATGCAGGCTCAGGACCGGTTGCTGCCCGTATACGGCGCGCCGGGATCGTTCCGGGATGTCTACTTCCATTTGACGAACTATTCGGTCGTTGACCGCAGCGTCTTCCTGCCGACCCTGTTTACCGACCCCGCCAAGCAACCCGTCGCGGCCGCACCGCACCTCGCCGAAATCGACACCCCGGTCGGCTGGCCGGTCAGCGTAGGTGGACTGCGTGCCTGGGCCGATCCGGCCGTGTTCGACTGGTTCGATGGTGACGATCAGGTCGGCGACCAGCGCCAATACGGCTATATGTGGCAGGATCGGTTCGATTACGTGGTCGTGTTGTTTGCCGACGCGCCCTCTAATCCGGTGCCTGCGCTCCTGCAGCCCGTCGCCTCGGGTTCGTTTTTTGCCATATATCGCGTCAGGGCCGGCGGCTGTACCGGTGACTACCCCGGCAGCTGCACCGCCCTGCGTGCGGCTGGATACGGATGGAGCCTGCCCCATGCCAGTCTTCGGTGACTGGCGGCCAACTGCGCTGGAAACCAATTCTATACCATTTTGCCCGATAGTCCGTTGGCATAGCTGCGCTGCCTGTGCGGTACCGCCGGACCCGGGTCGCGACCGAAATTCGTGGAGACCGTCCGGCACAAACATTAGCTCCTCGCATGCGCCGGGTTGAGGAAGGTTTCTTGTCGAATCTGCAAGACGAGTTGCGGCCTAACTCATTGACGCTGCAAGCATTGATAGCGCCAGTCGTCGCTATCCTGGTGATCTGTGTCGGCGTCATCATCTCGATCCTGGTCTCCGGGACGCGGCTACAGGATCTCGGCGAGATTGCTCGTTCGCAACAAATCGCAAAGGGGGCGTTCGATGTCGTCGGTCGTGATCTGGGTCGGCTCGCGATCGGCCTCGCGCGGTCCCAGCAGGCCTTCGAAAAGCTCGTCCTGACACTCGACACGACGTGGGCGGAGCGTCGCTTCAGCAATATCTCCAATCCCTTCGGACGGGCCCGTCCACTCCTGCTCGATGGCTCCGACCGTATCGTCTATTCACTCGCCGGCGATCGAGAATTGGCGTTGCCCGACGATGCACGCGGTTTGGTCCAGACGGCGCGGCGCCTTTCGCCGACGCCGCCCGACATGCGTGCCGGCTTCGTGAATATCGACGGTCACGCCTACGTTGCCGCCGCGAGCATCGTTGCGCCGCCGGAACTGGCGGGTACGGTGCCGGGCGGCGACGCACCGCACGTGCTTCTCCTGATCCAGCCGATCAACGAGTCGATGCTGGGTAGGCTGGGTCAGGATTTCCTGCTGTCGGGGCTCCATTTCGTCGCCGCCGACGAGGTATCGAAGCCTTCGAGTATCTTTCTCGAGACGACCAGCGGCCAGACCGTCGGGGCGATAAGCTGGGATCCCGCGCAACCGGGTCAGGAACTGCGCACCTACATCCTGCTTCCGATCGTGCTCGCCACGCTCGTCGCGGGACTGTTGCTCACCTCGTTCATCAAGACTGCGGGTGAAACGGCACGGGAAATCCGCCGTGGCGCGATGGCCCTTGCGGAGAGCGGCGAGGCCCTGGAGCACAGCGAGAACAAATTGCAGGCGATTCTCGACGGCGTCGCCGACGGAATAGTCGGTTTCGACGAGTCGGGCCTGATTCTCTCGGTCAACGCGGCTGCCGCACGGATCTTCGACCGCGACCCCGAGTCGATGCTGGGCGAGCCCGCCGAATCGCTGCTCGCCGACACCAATTCTGACGCTGCCGAGTCACTGCGTGCCGACCGCAGGACGGGTGAAACCGAATATCGTGACTTTGTTGGCGTTCGTCGGGATGGCAGTCGGTTTCTGCTCGATGCGGCGATCTCGCACATTACCTACCAATCCCGCGCGATCGCGATCGCAATCATGCGCGACGTCACGGAGAGCCGACAGGCGGAAGAGACGCTGAATCTCCTGTCGACCGGCATGATGCTGGTCGGCAGCAACTGTCGCCTGCTGCAGGCGAATCGTAGCGCCGCGCGGATCCTCGATTCTAAGGACGGCATGGCGTTGGCGAACGGTCGAGTAACAGTGGCCAGCAGGGCGGAAGCGGAGCATTTGCAGGCGCTCGTCGAGCGCATCTGTTCGGGCGACGGCGACGGCGACGAGCCGAACTGGGCAGTCATGACGATCGATCGCGGTCGCGATGTCCGCCCGCTCTCCATCATGGTGGCGCCCTTGCAGCTCAACCGGTCGGGAGAGAACACCTCCGTTGCCGCAATTTTCATCCGAGATCTTGAGGTGCGCCAGTCGGTTCCGCCCGAGGTGCTGGCGAAGCTGTTCGGGCTGACCCCCGCCGAAGCGCGGGTCGTCGTCGAGCTGGTCAAGGGGCGGCGGCCGCAGGAAGTTGCCGAGGAGCTTGGCGTCAGCCTCAATACCGTGCGCAATCAGCTGAAGCAGATCTTCAGCAAGACCAATACGGGGCGCCAGTCCGAGCTGATCTCGCTCGTCCTCTCGAGTGCTGCCTTCGTCTCCGAGCAGGGCTTCGACCTCGACGACGCGGAACCGGCGATGCGGCTCTCGGGAACCTGAATGCCACGCGTGGCGGCGCGCGAATGGCTGCTGGTTTGGTTTGGCCGTGTTTGAAGACGGGTGCGGTAAATGTCAGCCAGGCGATCGTCCTTTCTTGGATATCGAGAAATAAACGTGAATTGCAGCGATCGCGGAATCACGCGGCTTTCTCAAAATCGAGGCTGAATATTTGACTCATATGAGCCATGTGTTGTGATCAATTTGAATTGTTTCTTAGGCGATATATTGGCCTCTAGCCCGCTTGGGTCATGAGGTTTGCTGTGGGTCGTGTCATATTGTTCGCACGCTTGAGTGCGTTCGGCGCCGAATTCCGGCGCAGGTGCGAGAGGCGTAAAACTATTTGCGAGGCAGTTCCTCGATAAAGGAGTATTCGTAATGCTTAAGGCTTTTCTGAAGGACGAATCGGGCGCAACCATGATTGAGTACGGCCTGGTTGCCGCGCTTGTGTCGGTTGCCGCGATCGTTGCGCTGCAGCTGCTGGGTAGCGAGCTGCAGAACATCT
>JBFHDX010000033.1:0-31931 GCA_041584475.1 Alphaproteobacteria bacterium | reverse complement strand
TTGAAGAACGCATCGTCGGCCATGGTCTCGCCTCTTCGCTACACTGCCTCTGCGCAGTTTAGTCGACGGTCGGCATGCGGGTGAAGTCGGAACGGCATCGCTTGCCGCGTTTCCGGTGGCACGCAAGGGAGACCCATGAGCTGTGGCGCGTCTTCGCAGTCGCGCACTCCGCCATGCCCTGATAGACAAGCGTAGCGCTTTTCCCTAAATTCCGGCTGCCCGACTATCGCCGGATTTCCGCGGCAAAAGTACGAGATTTCGCCGGGAGCAGTAACAATGCGCCTGTCCCAGTATTTCATGCCCACGCTGAAGGAAACGCCGGCCGAAGCGCAAATCGTGTCGCATCGGCTGATGCTTCGCGCCGGCATGATCCGGCAGTCGAGCGCAGGCATCTATTCTTGGCTGCCGCTGGGTCATCGCGTGCTCAGGAAGATCGAGCAGGTCGTTCGCGAAGAACAGGACGCAATCGGCTGCCAGGAAATGCTGATGCCGACGATTCAGCCGGCCGATCTGTGGCGGCAGAGCGGTCGCTATGACGATTACGGGCCCGAAATGCTGCGCATTACGGACCGGCATGAGCGGGACATGCTCTACGGGCCCACCAACGAGGAACAGATCACCGAGATCTTCGCCGCCTCGGTTCGAAGCTATCGCGATCTGCCGAAACTTCTCTACCACATTCAGTGGAAGTTCCGTGACGAGATCCGCCCACGTTTCGGTGTCATGCGAGGGCGCGAGTTCCTCATGAAGGACGCCTATTCGTTCGACCTCGACGCCGCAGGCGCGCGCCGATCGTATAACAAGATGTTTGTCTCTTACCTGCGTACGTACGAGCGCATGGGGCTGACCGCCATTCCGATGGCAGCGGACACAGGCCCCATCGGCGGCGATATGAGCCACGAATTTCTGATTCTGGCCGAGACCGGCGAGAGCGAGATCGCCTGCCACCGCGATATTTTGGACAAGCGCTGGAACCTCGCGGACATCGATTTCGAGAGCGACCTGCAACCCGTCGTCGACCATTTCACGAAGCAGTACGCGGCAACCGACGAGAAGCGGAACACGGATCGAGAGAAGGAACTCGGCGACAAGCTGGTCACGGCGCGTGGCATCGAAGTCGGCCACATCTTCAATTTCGGGACCAAATATTCCGAGAAGCTTGGCGCCGTCGTCACCGATCGCGACGGCAAGGAAGTGACGGTCGAGATGGGATCGTACGGGATCGGCGTGTCGCGCCTCGTCGGAGCGATCATCGAGGCGAGCCACGACGAGAACGGCATCGTCTGGCCAGAACCGGTGGCGCCGTTCCGCGTCGGTCTGATCAATCTGAAGCCAGGCGACGACAAGACCAGCGCGGCCTGCGACACGCTCTACGAACGCCTGCGTGAGGCCGCCGTCGAGGTTCTGTATGACGACCGCGACGAGCGGGCTGGCCAGAAATTCGCCGAAATGGATCTGATCGGACTTCCGTGGCAGCTCATCGTCGGACCGCGCGGCATCGACGCCGGAACCGTTGAGCTCAAGCGCCGCGCATCGGGTGATCGGGAGGAGCTGTCCGCTGAATCCGCATTCACCCGGCTCACGGGCTAAACTGAATGTTGTCCAACTTCGAGCGCCTCGTTGCCCTGCGTTACCTCCGTGCCCGACGCCAGGAGGGCTTCATCTCCGTAATCGCGGCGTTTTCGCTGATCGGGATATTGCTTGGGGTGGCGACGTTGATCATCGTCATGGCCGTCATGAACGGGTTCCGGCACGACCTGCTGGGACGCATCCTCGGGGTCAACGGTCACGTCACGGTCGTCGGGAGCGAGGCGCCGATTCGCAATTTTGACGGGCTCGCGGCGGAGATACGCGACGTAGCGCGGGTGGTGCAGGTCACGCCCCTCGTCGAGGGCCAGATCATGGCTGCCGCCGACGGCTATTCCAGTGGCGCCATGGTCCGCGGGCTGCGCGGCGAGGATTTCGCCAAACGCTCGCTGCTGGCGGACAATCTCGTCGTCGGTTCGCTCGAAGCGTTCGAGCGCGGGGACGGTTTGATAATCGGCAGTCGCCTCGCGGGGCGACTGCGTGTCGTGCTCGGCGACCAGATCACGTTCATCTCGCCGCGCGGCAGCGTAACCGCATTCGGCACAGTACCGCGGATGAAGGCCTATCCTGTGGTCGGCATCTTCGAAGTCGGCATGTACGAGTACGACAGCAGCTTCATCTACATGCCGCTCGAGGCGGCCCAGCTGTTCTTTCAGTTCACGGAGAGCGTGTCGCACATCGAGGTCATGCTCGAAGATGCCGATCTTGCCGTCGAGATCCGGCCGGAGATCGCGCGGGTGGTCGGCGATCGTGGCCGCACGATCGAGTGGCAGCGGGTGAACGCCTCGTTCTTCAGTGCGCTCCAGGTGGAGCGGAACGTGATGTTCTTGATCCTTTCGCTGATAATCCTGATCGCCGCGTTCAATATTATTTCCGGGCAGATCATGCTCGTGCAGGACAAGGGGAGGGGAATCGCCATCCTGCGCACGATGGGGGCGACGCAGGGAATGATCCTGCGCATCTTCTTCACCACGGGTTCGAGTATCGGCGTGCTCGGAACGGCGCTCGGGGCGGCACTCGGGATATCGTTCGCGAGGAACATCGAGACGATCCGGCAGTGGCTCGAAGGCCTGACCGGTGCGACGTTGTGGGATCCAACAATTCGCTTCCTGTCGCAGATCCCCGCGAAGATTGACACCGGCGAGACCGTTCTCGTGATCGTCATGGCGCTGATGCTGACGTTTCTCGCCTCGATCTATCCGGCTTGGAAGGCGGCCAGGCTCGACCCAGTTGAGGTGCTGCGCTATGAGTGACGCGGCTCCCGTTCTCGAACTTCGTGACGTCGAGCGCACCTATCGCGCGCGCGGAGCTCCGCCGGTCGAGGTGCTGCGGGGAGCCTCCATGGCGATCCGTCAGGGCGAGCTCGTCGCGCTGGTGGCGCCGTCCGGCGCCGGCAAGTCTACGCTCCTGCACATGGCCGGCCTGCTCGAGTGGCCCGACGGCGGCGATGTCATGATAGAGGGAAACTCGTGCGGGCGGATGTCGGATGACCGTCGCACGGCGATCCGGCGCATGACGGTCGGCTTCGTATACCAGTTTCATCATCTGCTTCCGGAGTTTTCGGCGCTCGAAAATGTTGCGATTCCTCAGCTGATTGCGGGCAGGACGAAGCGGGCGGCGCGGGAGCGGGCGATGGCCCTGCTCGAGTCGGTTGGACTCAGTCCTCGCGCCGAACATCGGCCCGCACGATTGTCCGGTGGCGAACAACAGCGCGTCGCCATCGTCCGCGCCTTGGCAAATGAACCGCGGCTGCTACTGGCCGACGAGCCCACCGGGAATCTCGATGTCCATACCTCCGGTTCCGTATTCGAAATGATGGTTGGCGTGGTCCGCGACACGCGACTCGCCGCGTTGGTTGCGACTCACAACCCGGAGCTGGCCCGCAAGATGGACCGCGCGATCACGATCGAAGACGGCAGGCTTGTCGACACAACCGTTTGAGTGCCGCGGATTTCCTGTTTTTCCCCGTGATTCACAACACGCGACCACCATAGACGGCTGACAGCGGCAGCGGCGGCGGCTAGATTTTCTGCAGCCATGCCGCATGCCGATTTCGTCCATCTGCGAGTCCATTCCGCCTATTCCTTGTCGGAGGGGGCTCTCAAGATTCCGGAACTCGTCGCGCTCTGCCGGCGCGAGCGCATGCCAGCGGTCGCCGTAACGGACACGGGTAACTTGTTCGGCGTGCTCGAATTTTCCGCTGCAGCTGCAAAAGCTGGAATTCAGCCAATCATTGGCTGCCAGGTTGGCATCCGACGGGGCGAATGCGAGCGGCACAATGGTACGGTGCCTACGCTGGCGTCGGATCAGATCGTGCTGTTGGTGCAGGACGAGCCCGGCTACCGGAACCTGCTGCGCCTGATGAGCAAGTCGTTCCTGGAAACGAGCGGTGGCGAAGTACCGCAAGTTTCGCTCGCCGATCTGGAAGGCGGTGCCGGCGGGTTGATCGCCCTGACGGGCGGACCTGCCGGCCCGGTCGGTCGCCTGATCGCAGAGGGTCAGAAGGATGCGGCCGAGGCGATGATGCGGCGGCTCGCGGAGCTCTTCGAAGGTCGACTATATGTTGAGCTGATGCGTCACGACATGCCGGTCGAGGAGCGGATCGAACCCGAACTCGTCGATCTCGCCTACTCGATGGACCTGCCGTTGGTCGCCACGAACGATGTATTTTTCGCCGATCGCGGCATGTTCGAAGCGCATGATGCACTGCTATGCATAGCCGAGGGCGCATATCTCGGCCAGGAAGGCCGTCGGCGGTTGACCCCCGATCACCATTTCCGGAGTGCCACCGAGATGCGGCAACTGTTCGCCGATCTGCCGGAGGCGGTCGACAACACGCTGACCGTGGCGCGCCGTTGTGCCTTCATGCCGGAGCCGCGCACGCCAATCCTTCCCGTCTACACAAAACTCGCGGGCAGAACGGAGAGCGAAGCGCTCGCCGAGATCGCCAGGCAGGGGCTGGAGAAGCGGCTCGAGGCGCAGATGTTCACCCCCGAGATGGACGAAGCCGATCGGGAGCAGGCGGCCCAGCCCTATCGCGATCGATTGCGTTACGAGCTCGACGTTATCGCCAAGATGGGCTTCCCCGGATATTTCCTCATCGTCGCCGACTTCATCCAGTGGGCCAAGCAGAGGGAAATCCCGGTCGGACCGGGTCGTGGTTCGGGTGCCGGATCGGTGGTCGCGTGGGCACTGACGATCACGGATCTAGACCCCTTGCGATGGGGTCTGCTGTTCGAGCGATTCCTGAACCCCGACCGTGTTTCGATGCCCGACTTCGATATCGATTTCTGCATGGATCGGCGCGACGAGGTCATCGCCTACGTCCAGAAGGAATACGGCCGGGATCGGGTCGCCCAGATCATCACCTTCGGTAAACTGCAGGCGCGCGCCGTCCTGCGTGATGTCGGGCGCGTGCTGCAGATGCCCTATCCCGTCGTCGACCGGCTCTGCAAGCTCGTACCCAACAACCCGGCAAACCCGGTGACACTGCAACGGGCGATCGACGGGGAGCCGGCGCTGCAGCAAGCGAGGCGCGAGGATGAAACCACCGGCCGTCTGATCGATATTGCCCTCAAGCTCGAAGGACTCTTCCGTCACGCATCGACCCATGCCGCCGGAGTCGTGATCGGCGATCGGCCGCTCGACGAACTGGTACCGCTATACCGAGACCCGCGATCGACGATGCCGGTTACGCAGTTCAACATGAAGTATGTCGAACAGGCGGGGCTGGTGAAATTCGATTTCCTCGGCCTGAAGACGCTGACGGTACTGGCGCGCGCCGTCCAACTGCTGCGTGAGCGCGGAATTGAAGTCGATCTGACCGACACGCTCCCGCTCGATGACAAGCCCACTTACGAGATGCTGTGCCGCGGCGAGACGACGGGCGTATTCCAGCTCGAATCCAGCGGCATGCGGGACGTACTGCGCAAGCTCAGGCCGGACAGGTTCGAAGACATCATCGCCGTGGTCGCCCTTTACCGGCCAGGACCCATGGACAACATCCCGAGCTACATCAAGCGCAAGCACGGAGAGGAAGAACCCGACTACCTGCACCCATCGCTGGAGGGCATCCTGAAGGAAACCCACGGCATCATGATCTATCAGGAGCAGGTAATGGAGATCGCCCAAACATTGTCGGGGTATTCGCTGGGCGGTGCCGATCTGCTTCGGCGCGCAATGGGCAAGAAGATCAAGTCGGAAATGGAGGCCCAGCGCGCGACGTTCATCGACGGCGCGACGGCACGCGGCGTTCCCAGGTCGCAGGCAGCGCGCATATTCGACCAGGTCGACAAGTTTGCCGGTTACGGCTTCAACAAGAGCCATGCCGCCGCATACGCACTCGTCGCCTATCAGACTGCCTATTTGAAGGCCAACCACCCGGTCGAGTTCATGGCGGCGCTGATGGGTGCAGACCTCAACAATACCGATAAGCTGGGCATGCTGCGCGTCGAGCTCGAGCGGATCGGCATTCCCCTGCTGGCACCGGACATAAACCGTTCGGGCGTGAGCTTCACGGTCGAACGGTGTCCTGCCAAGGATGGCACGGAAAGTGGCGCCATCCGCTACGCACTTGCCGCCGTCAAGACGGTCGGTGGGGCGGCAATGGAGGCGGTCGTCCGCGAACGCGACGAGAACGGTGCCTTTGATGATCTGATCGATTTTGCCGAACGCCTCGACTGTCGGCAGGTCAACAAGCGTCAACTGGAAAATCTGGCCGCTGCCGGAGCGTTTGAATCGCTCGGGATCAATCGGCGCCAAGCTCTCGATGCCCTTGATGTCGTGATGCGGCACGCCAGCGCCGCCATGAATGATCGCGAAGCAAACCAGGCAAGCCTGTTCGCGGCGAGCGACGTCGCAGCCAGCGTGCGGCCGACAATCGCCGACCTGCCCGAATGGCCGGTCGAAGAGCGGCTGCAACGGGAGTTCGAGGCGCTCGGCTTCTATCTGTCGGCGCACCCGCTGGAATCGCATCGCAAACTTTGCGACCGGCTGGGAGTCGTCCAGTGGGCCGACGTCGCCTCCGGTGCCACGCGAGGCGAGCGTGTCAAACTCGCCGGAATCGTTGGTAGCCGGCGTTTGACCACATCCTCGCGAGGCTCGCGCATGGCCTTCGTGCAAATGTCGGATGCGAGCGGATCGTACGAAGTAACGCTGTTCTCGGAGGTGCTGGCGGCGTCGCGCGAACTTCTCGACGCCGGCAAGCCACTGCTCGTCACCGTCGACGTCCAGCGCCGCGAGGAGGATATTCGCTTGACCGCGCAGCGCGTCGAAGTCCTCGAAGAAGTCGCCTCGCACGTCGCCGCGGGGCTGCGAATCTTCGTTGGCGACGAAGCACCCTTCGATACTCTCGCCGCCGTGTTCCGCGAGCACGGTGCCAAGGGACGCGGCAGGGTCAGCCTTGTTCTCAACGCCGATGATCGCGAAGTCGAACTCGAGCTTCCCGCAAGCTACAGGATCTCGCCGGCAATACGTGGCGCGATCAAGAGCATACCCGGTGTGATCGACGTTCAGGATATCTGACGGGCGCCACTCCGGAACCGCAAATCCTCTTCTGAAGCAGCCGGTTTGCTTGGCCGCGGGCACCGCTGATCAACGTCTTGCCGGCAGGTGCTGTGGCCACCGCGGCAGGCGGCAACGGGCCGATTTGGCTTGCCAAACCGACGGTGTCAGGGTATACGGCGCGCGGCGTTTTCCGAGGGATTTCGTCAAATTCGCACGCGAGCACCGCGGTCGGCGCATGGTGTGCCGTTCGCTCCGGTGCCGGTTATCCGGCAAGGCTCGCGGACGTATAACCGGAGAAGGATACAACGAGTATGAGTATTCCGACATTCACCATGCGCCAGCTGCTCGAGGCGGGCGTTCATTTCGGCCATACGACACGGCGCTGGAACCCGAAAATGCAACCGTTCCTGTTCGGTGAGCGAAACGGTGTGCACATCATCGATCTCGAACAGACGGTACCACTGATGCACCGCGCTCTCGAAGCGGTGCGTGACGTCGCCGCCGGCGGCGGACGCGTCCTGTTCGTCGGCACCAAACGCCAGGCCAGCGAAGTCATCGCCGAAGCAGCCAAGCGTTGCGGCCAGTATTACGTAAACCACCGCTGGCTAGGTGGAATGCTGACGAACTGGAAGACGATTTCCAATTCTATAAAAAGGTTACGAGATCTAGAGCAGAAACTGAATGAAGAGAACCTCGGCCTGACCAAGAAAGAGCTGCTTCGCCTCAACCGCGAGCGCGACAAGCTCGAGCGGGCGCTCGGCGGCATCAAGGAAATGGGTGGCTTGCCGGACGTGCTGTTCGTCATCGACACCAACAAAGAGTCGATCGCCGTCCAGGAGGCGACCAAGCTCAGCATACCTGTCGTCGCCGTTGTCGACAGCAATTCCGATCCCGAGGGCGTCAGCCATCCGATTCCCGGAAATGACGATGCCATGCGCGCCGTCTCGCTGTATTGCGAACTCATGGCGGGCGCGGTCCTCGACGGGCTTCAGCAGGAGCTGATGTCGCAGGTCGGTGACGCCGGCGAGGCGGTCGAGGCACCGATCGAGCAACTGCCACCGGACGTCGCCGAAACACCGACACCCGAGAAGATCAAGGAGGATACGCTCGAGACGGCTGCCGCGGAAGCTGCCTCTACGCAACCCGACGTCGAGACCGAGGCAGCGGCCGCCGAGAGGACCAAGGACGATACGCTCGAGACGGCTGCCGCGGAAGCTGCTCCCGCGGAACCCGACGTCGAGACCGAGGCAGCGGCCGCGGAGAAGACCAAGGACGATACGCTCGAGACGGCTGCCGCGGATGCTGTTCCAGCGAAACCCGATGTCGAGACCGAGACAGCAGTCGAGGAAACGGTCTCCGAAGCCGAGGCAGCAACCGCGAGCGCTGCGACGGAGTCCGAGGAAAAATCCTCGAAGAAGGCCGAGGCCGCCAAACCGAAAACAAAGGCGAAGGCAGAAGCGAAGGACGCCGATGCTGAGGCGCCCGGCGAGTTGGCTACGGCAGAGGCTGCCGTGACTGCCGAGGATTCGGAAACCGAGACGCCCGAGACAGGTGGCAAGGGCAAGCCGACCAAGACGAAAGCCAAGGCAGCCGCGACCAAGAGTGCCGGCAAAGCGGCAGCTACTTCCGCCAAGACGTCGGAGCCAGCGCCCAAGAAGTCGAAGTCGGCGAAGGCGAAGACAAACGACACGGCGGCCGGCGAAAGCGAGGACGGCGAGGTGGTCGAAGCGACCGCCGAAAAGCCGGCTACGGGGACCTCGAAGCCAAAGCAAAAGGCTGCCGCGAAAAGCAAGGAGAAGGCGGAGAGCGCCTGATCATCCGGTGAGCGATGCCGGGCGGCCGCAAGCCCGTCGGCTGCCTTGCACGTTTCGCCGTCGCCAACTCAGCAGATTGGGGACAAATGGGAATGGCCGAGATTACGGCTGGACTGGTGAAGCAGCTCCGCGAAGCGAGCGGTGCCGGCATGATGGATTGCAAGAAAGCGCTCCAGGAGACCGCCGGTGACATCGAGGCTGCGAAGGACTGGCTGCGCAAGAAGGGTCTGGCAGCGGCGGCAAAGAAAGCCGGCCGCACTGCGTCGGAAGGCCTTGTCGGTGTGCTCGTCGACGGGGGGCGCGGCGTTGTCGTGGAGGTGAACACCGAGACCGATTTCGTGGCGCGCAACGACACGTTTCAGGATTTCGTGCGCAACATAACTGCGGTTGCGCTCGAGGTCGGCGGT
Source organism: Alphaproteobacteria bacterium (assembly GCA_041584475.1). Taxonomy (GTDB): domain Bacteria; phylum Pseudomonadota; class Alphaproteobacteria; order UBA8366; family JADFVY01; genus JBFHDX01. Next base: position 22,618 of record JBFHDX010000033.1, on the reverse strand, counting down.
GACCTCGAGAGGCTGAAGGCATCGCCCTTTCCCGGCACGGGTCGTTCGGTGGCCGACGAGCTGACCCACATGATTGCGACGATCGGCGAGAACATGTCGTTGCGCCGTGCCGCCGCGATTCAGGTCGAGCGGGGCATCGTCGCGGGTTATGTGCACAACAAGCTGGCAGATCAACTCGGCAAGATCGGCGTCGTGGTTGCACTGGAGTCCGAAGGCGACAAGGGCAAGCTCGAGTCACTCGGCAGACAGCTCGCGATGCACGTCGCGGCGGCGCGTCCCGACTGGCTCAGCACCGGCGATGTCGATCCCTCGGCACTCGATCGCGAGCGCAATGTCCTCAGCGATCAGGCCCGGCAATCCGGTCGACCCGAGGAGATCATAGCCAAGATGGTTGAGGGGAGACTGCGCAAGTTCTATGAAGAGACCGTCCTGCTCAACCAGCCCTTCGTGATGGATACCGAGCGAACGATCGCGAAGCTGCTCGAAAACGAGGCGAAGGCAATCGGTGCGGCTGTCGAATTGACCGGCTTCGTCCGGTTCGAGCTGGGTGAGGGCGTTACGCGAACTGGCGACGAAGACTGACCGGGACTGACCGTTTGCTCTTGCCGCCGGCCACTATGGCCAGGAAAGGGGGGATATGCCCAGCGAGGCGAAGCCGAAATATCGCCGTATCCTTCTGAAACTGTCCGGCGAGGCCCTGATGGGAGGCCAGAAATACGGGCTCGAACCGGAAATGGTTCACCGGATAGCCTCCGAGATCCGGTCCGTGCACGATCTGGGCCTCGAAATCTGCATCGTCATCGGCGGGGGAAACATCTTCCGCGGCGTATCCGGAGCGTCGGCGGGCATGGACCGTGCGAGCGCCGACTACATGGGCATGCTCGCGACCGTGATCAACGCGCTGGCCCTGCAGAGCGCCATCGAGGGTACCGGGCTGCACACGCGTGTGATGTCCGCGATCCCGATGCAAACGGTATGCGAGCCGTATATCAGGCGCCGCGCCATGCGGCACATGGAAAAAGGCCGCGTCGTGATCTTCGCGGCTGGTACCGGAAATCCGTTCTTCACCACGGACACCGCAGCCGCATTGCGCGCCTCCGAGATGAATTGCGACGTTCTGATCAAGGCGACCAAGGTCGACGGCGTATACAGCGCCGATCCGGTCGAGAATCCCGATGCCGAGCGATACGATAGGCTCAGCTACCGCGACGTGACGATCCAGGATCTAAAGGTCATGGATGCATCGGCAATCGAACTGTGCCGAGAAAACGGCATTCCGATTTTGGTCTTTTCGATACACAATGCCGGCGCGCTCGTCGATGTTGTCCAATCGGCAGGCAACTTCACGCTCATAAGCAGCAGGGGGTGAAACATGGCCGACCTCGACATGAAGAACATCCAGAAACGCATGGATGGCGCGCTGACGGTGCTGAAGCGCGAATTCGGGGGCCTGCGCACGGGCCGGGCCTCGGCCACGCTGCTCGAACCCCTCGTTGCCGATGCCTATGGCGCCAAGATGCCGATCAACCAACTCGGGACCATCGGTGTTCCCGAGCCGCGGCTGATAACGGTTCAGGTCTGGGATTCCGGAATGGTCAAGGCGGTCGAGCGTGCGATACGGGAGTCCGATCTCGGGCTCAACCCGCAGACGGAGGGCACGCTGATCCGCGTACCCATCCCCGATCTCAACGAGGAGCGCCGCCACGAACTCGTGAAAGTGGCCGGGAAATACGCCGAACAGGCCCGCGTCGCGGTGCGCAACGTGCGCCGGGATGGCATGGAGCAGCTGAAGCGGATGGAGAAGGACGGCGAGATCTCCGAGGATGAACATCGCTCGATGTCCCTGGAAATACAGGCCATGACCGATGAACACGTGAAGCTGATCGACGAGACGTATCACGAAAAGGAACAAGAGATCGTGCAGGTCTGAACCCATGCACGGGACAACGGTGACAGACGTCGGCCCGCCTCCGCCAAGACACGTCGCGATCATCATGGATGGCAACGGCCGCTGGGCGGAGGCTCGCGGGCTGCCGCGTGTCGCCGGGCACAAGCGAGGCGCCGAAGCCGTCAAGCGCACCCTCAAAGCGGCTGCCAGCCTCGGGATCTCGTACCTCACCCTGTTTGCCTTCTCGTCGGAAAATTGGCGTCGACCGCGGGAAGAGGTCGGCGAACTCATGGGGCTGTTGCGTTATTATCTTCGCTCGGAAATCGGCGAACTGAAAGAGCGTGGGGTCCGTCTGCGGGTCATCGGGGACCGGTCCCGGTTCGACCCCGAAATCAACGCGCTTATCGAGGGCGCGGAGAGAGAGACCGAAGGGAACACGGGGCTCACCCTCGTCCTTGCGCTCAGTTATGGCGGGCGCCAGGAGATCGTGCGTGCTGCGCGACGTCTCGCCGCGGCGGTTGCGGCCGGCGACCTTGCGCCCGAGGCGATCGATGAGGCGCGATTCGCGGAGGCGCTCGACACGGTGGACCTGCCTGATCCCGACCTCCTTATTCGCACCAGCGGCGAGAAGCGGATCAGCAATTTCCTGCTCTGGCAGCTGGCCTACACTGAGCTCGTATTCGTTGATGTCCTGTGGCCGGATTTCGGCGCGGAAGAACTTGCGGTGGCAGTTGGTGAGTATCATCGCCGCGAAAGACGCTATGGCGCCACCGTCGGACCGGTTTGAAACCAGCACTCTGAGATCTCGCGTGCTGTCTGCCGCGGTGCTTGGACCTGCGGCATTGCTTGCAATATGGATCGGCGGCTGGCTGTTCGCGGTCCTCGCAGCACTTGCCGCGGCCCTCATGTATTGGGAATGGCATGGTCTGAGCGCCGGCCGCCCCGGTAGCGAGCGCACGCCATCACTTGCGATCGGAATCGCGGGCTGCTTCCTCGGACCGCTGCTCGTGATCGTCTCGCAACCCCCCGCCGTCTTGGCAACAGGTGCCGTGCTGGCCGCCGGGCTCGCGATCGTGCTGTGGATCGAGCGCACGAGCGACCGGCTTTTCCGGTGGGTCGGGTTCCCCTATATCTTTGTTTGCTGCGTTGCCATCGTTTGGCTGCGCGAACTGCCCGCCTTCGGGCTGGAAACCGTGGTTTGGATCTTTCTCGTGGTAATCTTCACCGATACCGGAGCCTATTTTACGGGACGCGCCATCGGTGGACCGAGGCTGGCCCCCCGTATCAGCCCGAAGAAGACATGGTCGGGGCTGCTCGGCGGCGTTTCCGCGGCGGCATTGGTGGGTGCGGCCGCGGCGGTCGGGGTCGAGGCGCGGTCACCGGTTTTGATAGCGGCGTTGAGCGGCGTCCTCGCGATCGTCGCACAGATCGGAGATCTTCTTATTTCCAAGGCGAAGCGCAGATTCGATGTCAAGGATTCGAGCACTCTCATTCCCGGCCATGGGGGAGTTCTCGATCGGCTCGACGGGTTTCTGGCGGTATCGCTCGCGACGGCGGGCCTGATGATCGCGGGCCGGGATAGCGTACAGCAATGGCTGTAACCTGGCCTGACACCGATACTGCACCCCGCCGTGTGACCATCCTGGGGTCCACCGGTTCCGTCGGCTGCAGTACGATCGATCTGATCGAGCGAAATGCGGCGGGGTTCGCGGTGGAAGCGATCGCCGCCGGCAACAATGTTGACTTGCTGATCGAACAGGCACTTCGGTTGCGCCCACGTTTTGTGGCGCTGGCCGATCCCGCCGGCTACGCGAGACTCAAGGACGCACTGTCGGGAACCGGAATCGATGTCGGTGCCGGTCCGGCCGCGGTCATCGAGGCCGCCGAGCGCCCGGCCGAATGGGTCATGGCGGCGATCGTCGGCGCGGCGGGGCTCGCGCCGACGCTGGCGGCGATCCGGCGCGGTGCCATCATCGCGTTCGCGAACAAGGAATGCCTGGTTTGTGCGGGCAGCCTTGTCATGCGCGACGTCGAACACAGCGGCGCAAAGCTCGTGCCCGTCGATTCCGAGCACAATGCGATCTTTCAGGTTTTTGACTTCGATCGGCCGAATGCGGTTCGCGAACTGATTCTGACGGCGTCGGGTGGTCCGTTTCGCGCATGGACGGCCGAGCAGATGCGCTCCGTGACACCGGCCGAGGCGGTATTGCATCCGAACTGGGATATGGGTGAGAAGATCTCCATCGATTCGGCGACGATGATGAACAAGGGTCTGGAGATCATCGAAGCGCACTACCTTTTCTCGGTGCCCGAAGACCGCATTTCCGTTCTCGTTCATCCTCAATCCGTCGTTCACAGCCTCGTTCGCTACAGCGACGGATCGATACTCGCGCAGCTCGGGCAACCCGACATGCGCACCCCGATCGCCTATGCCCTCGGCTGGCCCGAGCGCATGGCGGCACCAGTCGACCGCCTGGATTTGGCGACGCTGTCCACGCTTACCTTCGAGGCGCCCGACGAGCGGCGTTTTCCGGCGTTGCGGCTTGCGCGCGACGCGCTCCGTGCTGGCGGCACGATGCCCACCGTGCTCAATGCCGCCAACGAGATCGCGGTGGAGGGATTTCTCGACGGACGCATTGGATTTCTCGACATAGCGTCCATCGTTGAACATATTCTCGGCAAGATCCCGCGTTACGACGCGGAGTCACTCGACGCCGTGCTCGCAGCCGACGAGGAGGCTCGCAGGTTGGCGCGTGAAGCAATCGACGTCGGGACGGCAGACTCGCCGCTAAACGGTTAGGGCTCCATGGAATTTCTCACAGGTTTTGGCGACAAGCTCTTCTGGTTTCTCGTTCTTTTGACACCGCTGGTCTTCGTGCACGAGCTTGGTCACTATCTTGTCGCGCGCTGGAATGGAGTCCGGGTCGACGTCTTTTCCATCGGGTTCGGACCGGAACTGTTCGGCTGGACGGATCGCACCGGGACCCGCTGGAAGTTCAGCGCCATACCGTTGGGCGGATACATCAAGATGTTCGGCGAGCACATGCTCGAGCCGGATCGTGACGGACGCGTGCGTGAGTTGACGGCGGCGGAGAAGAGCGTCTCGTTCGACCAAAAGCGTCTCGGGCAGCGGGCGGCCATCGTGTTTGCCGGACCGGCGGCGAACTACCTCTTCGCTATCGTTGCTCTCGCGTTGCTGTTCGTCACCTACGGTCAGTACTACACGCCGCCGCAGGTCGGCGATGTGCCGAGTGACAGTGCCGCTGCCGAGGCCGGCTTGCACGCCGACGATCTCATCGTCCGGATCGATGGGGAGGAGGTCGAAAGGTACGAAGACCTCAGCCGCTATGTCGCCATGCGGCCTGGCGAGAGCCTGCGCATAGTAGTCATGCGCGATGACCGGCTGATCGAGCTTGTCGCAGTGCCGCGCCCGACCGCCATCAATGCCCTGGATGGCACGACCCAGACCATCGGTGACCTCGGGATTCGTCCGCGAATTCCGCCGCTCGTCGGACGCGTGGTTGAAGACAGCGCCGCCGCGGCGGCGGGCTTCCAACCTGGAGACCGTATCCTGCGGGTTGACGGCGCCGTCATCGATCGGTTTGAACAACTGCAGGTGATCGTCGGGGGGGCCTCAGGTCAAACACTGCGGATCACCGTCGAGCGCAACCAGCAAGAAATCGAACTCGTCGCCACACCACGCGTAAAGCAGGTCACCGCTGAAGACGGTTCGGTCCAGAACATCGGCCAGCTTGGCATCGTCGCGGCGCGTCCGAGCACGCTGATTCGGCTCGGACCTGCGGAGGCGATTTGGCACGCGACGACCGCCGCATTCGACCGGTCAGTCGACACGCTCAAGGCATTGGGGCAAATAATCTCCGGGCGTCGAGACACCAAAGAAGTGGGCGGTCCCATCATGATCGCCATGGTATCGGGCGAGATCGCGAAGGCCGGACTCGTTGCGTTCGTCGAGTTCATGGTCCTGTTTTCCATCAATCTCGGCCTGATCAACCTGTTCCCCATACCGGTGCTGGACGGGGGCCATCTCGTATTCTACGCGATCGAGGCAATTCGCGGGCGACCGCTAGGGGAGAGAGCCCAGGAATTCGGCTTCAAGATCGGTCTGGCTTTGGTGTTGAGCCTCATGATATTCGTAACCGTCAACGATCTTCTGCACCGCGTCTTCTAACGTGCGCCACGGAAAAGGCATTTGAACGAGCCCCGGAGGGGGGAGGCATCGGTGTTGCGATTTCTGGGTGGCGCACTCGTGCTAGGCCTGTGCGTGTGGCTGGGCTTTGCTGTTCCCGTGCGGGCGCAGGAAGGCACGGGTGTGCCGATCATCGTGCCGACGACGCCGGGCTCCGCGCTTCCCGGACGCACCGCACCCGCAACCGGTTCCGATGCCGACAAGCCGATTCTCGCCGCCGTCATTGTCGAGGGAAACCAGCGGATCGAGCCCGAGACCATCGAGTCCTATCTTACCGTACAGCGCGGTGACAGGTTCGACGTCAATGACATCAATGACTCGCTGAAGCGACTGTTCGAGACCGGCCTGTTCGCGGATGTCACGATCCGACGCGAGGGCGATGTCCTGATCATCCGGGTCGTCGAGAACCCGATCATCAACCGAATCGCGTTCGAGGGGAATCTCCGGATAAAGGATGACGCGCTCTTGCAGGAGATCCGGCTTCGGCCGAGGGTCGTCTTCACGCGCACCCGCGTCCAGGCGGACGTCAAGCGGATACTCGACGTCTACCGTCGCAGCGGTCGGTTCGGGGCCACCGTGGAGCCCAAGATCATCCGGCTGGAACAGAATCGCGTCGATCTCGTATTCGAGGTCGACGAGGGGCCGGTAACAGGCGTCGACAGGATCAGTTTCATTGGCAACAAGCGATTCTCCGATCGCACGCTAAAGGGCGAGATATTCACGCGGGAATCGCGGTGGTACCGGTTTTTCAGTGCCGCCGACAAATACGACCCCGACCAGATGTCGTTCGACCAGGAGGCCTTGCGGCGCTTCTATCTAACGAACGGTTACGCCGACTTCCGCGTCATATCCGCCATCGCCGAACTCACTCCGGACAAGGACGCGTTCTACATCACCATCACGATCGAGGAAGGCGAGCGTTACCGGTTCGGCAAGATCGACGTCACGTCCCAGATCGAGGAAGTCAATATCGGCGCCCTGTCCGAAGCGGTGACGATAACCGACGGAGACTGGTACGATTCCCAGGCGGTCGAGGAGACGGTCGCGGCGCTCAACAACGAGGTCGGCGTATTGGGTTATGCGTTCGTCGATATTCGGCCGCAGATAAACCGCAACCGCGAGAGTCGCATCGTCGACATCACTTTCGAAATTCGCGAGGCGCCAAAGGTCTTTGTCGAGCGGATCGACATCGGCGGTAACGTTCGAACGCTGGACCGCGTGATCCGCCGCGAGTTTCGGCTGGTCGAAGGAGATGCGTTCAATGCCGCGAAACTCAACCGGTCGCGGACTCGTATCGGCAACCTCGGATTCTTCTCCCGCGTCGACGTGAAGACCGAACAAGGGTCGTCGCCGGACAGGACGATTATCAGCGTCGATGTGGCCGAGAAGTCGACGGGTGAACTCGGGCTGGGTGCCGGATATTCGACAACCGACGGCGCCCTCGTAAACGTCGTGTTGCGCGAACGAAATCTGCTTGGAAAAGGGCAAGACATCAGGGCAACCGTAACCGCGTCCGAGCGCAGGCAGGAATTCGACGTCAGCTACACCGAGCCCTATTTCCTGGGCCGAAACCTGCGGGCGGGCGTCGATATCTTCCATATCACCCAAGACAATACGATCGAGAGTTCGTTCAGCAGCACGCGGACGGGTGGCGGAGTACGACTCGGCTACGAAATAAACGAGCGGTGGTCGCAGTCGCTCCGCTATACGCTGAGGCGCGACGTGGTCAAGGATGTGGAAGACGACGCCTCGCAAGCGATCAAGCAGCAGGAGGGCGAGACGCTAACGTCGATGATCGGTCAGGATTTGCTGTACGATATCCGCGACAGCAGGATCGAGCCGACGAAGGGATTTTTCTGGCGACTGGGCCTCGATTATGCTGGTCTGGGCGGTGATTTGGAATACGTCCGCGGGCGGGTCACGACCGGGGTATATTATCCGTTCACCGACAACGTCATCGGCAGCATCGTTGCACGCGGTGGGATCATCGAGGGGATCGGCCAGGGCGTCAGGATTACGGACCGATTCTTCCTTGGCGGAGACAATTTGCGAGGCTTTGAAACAGCCGGCGTCGGTCCGCGCGATACCGGGACGGATGACGCGCTCGGCGGCAAGAAGATGTATGCGGGTACGGTCCAGGTGCGGTTCCCGCTCGGCCTGCCCGATGAACTCGGTATAAGCGGATCGTTGTTCAGCGATTTCGGCTCGCTGTGGGATGCCGACGAATCCGGGCCGGGGATCGAGGATATCGAGTCGATGCGTGCGTCGTATGGGACAGGGTTGAACTGGAAGTCGCCGGTCGGACCCCTTAGTCTAGACTTCGCATGGGCATTCAAGAAGGAGGACTTCGACAAGACCGAGGTATTCCGACTTCGTTTTGGCACACGTTTTTAGACAGGATTGCCATGTTAAGAGGACTACTTACGGCTGCCCTGGCAGCGGTTATCTGCGGAAGTGTTTCACCGGTAATCGCCCAGGAGGCCAAAGCGCCGGTGATCGCCGTGATCGACTACGCACGGGCAATGCGCGAATCCAAGGCCGGGCAGAGCGTGCGCGAACAGGTCGATAAGCAGCGCGCGATCTACCAGGCCGAAATAAAAGGCATTCAGACCCGGCTCGAGGAGTCACGGCAGGAATTGCAGCAGCAACAGGCCGTCCTTGCCGCCGATGTGTTCGCCCGCAAGCGCCAGGAGTACCAGCAACAGGCCGAAGCGTTGCAGCGCACGGCCCAAAGTCGCAAGCGATCGCTCGACGAAATGCAGGCGAAGGGATTCGGTGAGATCGAAAGGGCGTTGCGTGGCGTTCTCGAGGTGCTGGTGAAGGAGCGCGGCTACGACATCGTCATGAATGCGGGGCCAGGCACCAGCACGATCGTCATGGCGAATCGCGAGCTTTTCATTACGGACGAGGCGGTCAAGCGGCTTGACCAGAAGCTGCCGTCCGTCGCGGTGAAGCCCGCAAGTCAGTAGGCCGATGGCCGATCCGCGTTTCTTCAGGCGTGCCGGGCCGTTTCGGCTTGCGGAGATAGCCGGAATCTGCCGTGCGGAACTGGCGAGCGGTGCCGATCCGCACCTGCTCATCGAGGATGTGGCCCCGCTCGCGACCGCCGGTCGCGGCCAAATCAGCTTTCTCGACAACAGGAAATACGTCGCCGCGATGGAGTGCAGCTCGGCCGCGGCCTGCATTCTGCATCCGGAACTGGTCGCGAGAGCGCCGCAGGGTATGCAGCTGCTACTGAGCAAGTCACCCTACAAGGCATATGCGCTCGTGGCACAAGCCTTCTACCCGGAACCGTCCTTCAAGGCGGGCGTGGCCCAGTCCGCGGTCGTCGACGGCAGCGTCGTATTCGGTGCAGGTTGCCGCATCGAAGCCGGTGCGGTCATCGGTGCCGGCGTTGAAATCGGCAGGAATTGTCGGATTGGCCCCAACGCTGTCATCGGCGATCACGTGACCATAGGCGATGACAGCGTGGTCGGACCAAACGCTTCGCTCAGCCATTGCCACATCGGAAGTCGCGTCGTTATTTTTCCGGGCGCCCGGATCGGCCAACCCGGATTCGGCTTTGCAATCGACCCGGCCGGACATATCAAAGTGCCGCAGCTCGGCCGCGTCATAATCGAGGACGATGTGGAAATCGGTGCTAATACCACGGTTGACCGAGGGTCCGGTTCCGACACCTTTGTCGGCGCGGGGACCATGATTGATAATCTTGTCCACATCGGGCACAACGTTCGCATCGGCAAGGGTTGTGTCATTGCGGGTCTGGTGGGCATCTCCGGCAGCAGCGAGTTGGGGGACATGGTGATCATGGGCGGGCAGGGCGGCGTAGCCGGACACCTCAAGATCGGCTCGGGCGCGCAGATCGCCGCACAGACCGGTGTCTTGCGGGATGTCGCACCTGGCGAGCGCTTGATGGGAACCCCTGCAAAGCCGCTCCGACAGTTCTTTCGAGAGGTTGCAACGCTCGAGAAGATTTCCAGGAAAAGCGAAACCCTGAAGCAGGATGAATAAAGAATCTCACATTAAGGATGAGATTGACGTCAACGGCATCATGCGGATGATTCCGCATCGATATCCGTTCCTGCTCATCGATCGACTCGTCGATATCGTGCCGAACGAGAGCGCCGTCGGCTTGAAGTGCGTTACCATCGGGGAGCCGCATTTCCAGGGTCACTTTCCGCAACGACCGATCATGCCCGGTGTGCTGATCATCGAAGCGATGGCGCAGACCGCGGCGGCGCTTGTCGTCCGCTCAATCGGCGATGCGGTGATGGATAAGCTCGTCTATTTCATGACCATTGAAAATGCGCGGTTCCGCAAACCCGTCGTTCCGGGCGATACGCTTCGGATCAGGGTGACGAAGAAGCAGAACCGGGGCGCGGTTTGGAAATTCGACGGCAGAGCGCACGTCGACGACACGGTGGTCGCCGAAGCAGTCTTCACTGCGATGCTGGTCGACCCTTGATGTCTTCAATTCATTCCACGGCGATCGTTGAACCAGGTGCAACGATCGGCAAAGACGTGGTGATCGGACCCTTTTGCGTCGTCGGGTCGCAGGTGGTCCTCGCTGACGGAGTCGTGCTGAGATCGCATGTCGTCGTCGACGGCATGACGGAAGTAGGCGAAGGAACCCAGATCTACCCCTTCGCGTCGATCGGCCTGCCGCCACAGGACCTTAAATACCGCGGCGAGACGTCCCGCCTGGTTATCGGCCGGAACACGGTGATCCGTGAGCACGTGACGATGAACCCGGGGACGGAGGGCGGCGGACTTGTAACGCGAATTGGCGACCAGGGCCTGTTCATGATCGGCGTTCATGTCGCACACGACTGCGTGGTGGGCGATCAGGTCATCATGGCGAACAACGCAACCCTGGCCGGGCACGTGCAGGTCGGCGACTGTGCGGTTATCGGCGGGCTCGCCGCCGTGCACCAGTTCGTGCGTATCGGTGCGCACGCGATGATCGGCGGCCTTTCGGGGGTAGAACAGGACGTCATACCGTTCGGCTCGGTCGTGGGCGAACGGGCCAGCCTGTCTGGACTGAACATCGTGGGAATGAAACGCCGCGGTTTCGACCGCGATGCCATTCACGGTCTGCGCTCGGCCTACCGCCGGCTTTTCGGCGGCAAGGGCAACTTTGCGGAGCGCATCGCCGAGGTCGCTGGGGAGTATGCGGACAATGACGCGGTGCAACAGGTCATTGCCTTCGTCAGTGCCGAATCGTCGCGCGGGTTGACGCGGCCAAAGGCGGAGAATGGAGCCTAAGCTGGGCATCCTCGCCGGGGGCGGCCGGCTCCCGGAACTGTTGATCGAGGCCTGCCGCAAGGCCGGCAGGGAGTTCTTCGTCCTCGCCTTCAAGGGCCAGGCTGATCCGGCCGTCGTCGACGCGGTCCCGCACGAATGGATCCGCATCGGCGCCGCAGGCCGAGGGTTTGCAATTCTGCGGGAACAGGGCGTGCGGGATCTGGTAATGGCCGGCCGTATCCGGCGGCCATCGCTCGCGGACCTCCGGCCCGATCTGCGCGCCATGAAGTTTTTCGCGCGACTTGGGCACAGGGGCCTCGGCGACGACGGACTCCTGCGCGCGGTGATTCGGGAACTCGAGCAAGAGGGTTTCCGCGTCGTCGGTGCCGACGACCTGTTGCCCTCGTTGCGCGCCGACGAGGGCGTTCTTGGCGAGCACCGACCGGACGAGCAGGCGCAGGCCGATATTACCCGCGGAATCAAAGTCCTGATGGCGCTCGGAGCGGTCGACGTCGGGCAAGCCGCCGTCGTGCAGCAGGGCATCGTGCTCGGCATCGAGGCGGTCGAAGGGACCGACGCAATGATCGAGCGGTGCAGTGCGCTGCGGCGGGAAGGCCCGGGCGGGGTCCTCGTGAAGCTTGCGAAGTGCGGCCAGGAGACCCGCGTCGATCTGCCGACGATCGGTCCCGAGACGGTCTCCCGGGTCGCCGCGGCCGGATTGCGCGGTATCGCCGTGGAGGCGGGCGCGACAATTCTCGTGGATCGGGCGGAAATGGTGGATCGAGCCGACACGGCGGGCATCTTCGTGGTCGGCATAGCGCCGCAGCGATGAGCGACGCACCACTGGTCTTCGTGATAGCGGGCGAGCCTTCGGGCGACGTGCTGGGCGGCCGGCTGATGCGGGCCCTGGTTCGGCTGGCTGACGGGAGGATCCGATTTGCCGGCGTTGGCGGCGACCGGATGCAGGAACAAGGGCTGAAATCGCTCTTCCCGATGGAGGAGCTGTCGCTGATGGGCCTGACCGAAATCCTGCCGCATGTGCCTCGACTGTTGCGTCGTATCCGCGAGACCGCGGCCGCCGTCGATGAAACCAGACCCGACGCGCTCGTGACGATCGATGCTCCCGATTTCACACGGCGGGTGGCCCGGCGCGTCCGCCTTCGATCGATCCCACGCATTCATTACGTTGCGCCCACCGTATGGGCATGGCGACCGTGGCGGGCCCGGGGATTTGCCAGGGACTTCACGCACCTTCTCGCTCTGCTCCCGTTCGAGCCGCCCTGGTTCGATGCGGTAGGGCTGCCCTGCCGGTTCGTCGGCCATCCGGTCGTCGAGTCCGGCGCCGACAAGGGTGACGGTGTCGAATTTCGCGCCAAGTATGGAATCGGGGCGGACGACACCGTGATCTGCGTCCTGCCAGGCAGCCGCCGCGCTGAAGTGCAGCGGCTGTCGGCGGATTTCGGTCGTGCACTTGCCCTGGTGGCCGACCGTGCGCCCGGATTCCGTGTTGTCGTCCCGACGGTGCCGGCGGTGGCGTCGATCGTCGAGCACGTCGCGCGGCAGTGGCCTGGATCACCGATCCTGGTGCATGGCGAGGCTGAAAAGCATGACGCCATGGCCGCCTCGAACGCCGCGCTGGCCGCTTCGGGAACGGTGGCGCTCGAGCTCGCGCTGGCCGGCGTGCCGACGGTGGTCGCCTACCGCGTCGGCAGCCTCACGCATTTTCTCGTGCGCCGGATGCTGCATGTCGATTTTGCGCACCTCGCCAATATCATCGAAGGGCATGAAATCGTTCCGGAACTGATACAGGAAGATTGTCATCCCGACCGGCTTGCGGAAGCACTCGCGCGCTTGCTCGGGCCCGAGGGCGCGGGGCAGATCAAAGCGCTGCAGCCCGTGTTGCAACAGCTGGGATACGGCGGTCCTCCGCCGAGCGGCCGCGCGGCGCGGGCCGTACTTGACATCGTCGCCGCAGGTGGGACATCAACGCCCTCGTGCGACAGCACCTTGAAGGATCAGGCAGGAAAGGAATTGCAATGAGCGCAGCGGCCGCCATCGATGCCGGAGCTTTCCGGCTGCTCCACACGATGATCCGGGTCAAGGACCTCGAGGCGTCGATCGATTTCTATACGCGTCTGCTCGGCATGAAGCTGCTCAGGCGCAAGGATTATCCGAGCGGAGAATTCACCCTGGCGTTCGTCGGATACGATGACGAGTCCTCGGCAACCGTCATCGAGCTCACGCATAATTGGGGTCAGAACGATCCCTACGAGCTGGGTACCGGCTTTGGTCACCTTGCCATTGGTGTGCCCGATATCTACGGTACCTGCCAACAGCTTGCAAAGGAGGGTGTGAAAATCCCGAGGCCGCCGGGCCCGATGAAGCACGGTGGATCGGTGATCGCCTTCATCGAAGACCCCGACGGATACAAGATCGAGCTCATCGAGCGGGCCTGACGCCGCCACCGTCGCGATCGAGAACACGGCGGCGCGCCTGGAGGAGAGGGCAGCGCCGCGGCGGGTGTTTGCGTCTCGTCAGACGCGTTTGTTCATGGGCACGTACGACCGCTTCGTGTGACCGGTATAGAGCTGGCGCGGCCGGCCGATCTTCTGCGCCGGGTCGTCGATCATCTCGCTCCACTGCGCGATCCAACCGACCGTCCGCGCGACCGCAAACAGCACCGTGAACATCGAGGTCGGGAAACCCATCGCCTTGAGGATGATCCCGGAATAGAAATCGACGTTGGGGAACAGCTTGCGGCCCACGAAATAGTCGTCCTCGAGGGCGATGCGCTCCAGCTCCATCGCCAGATCGAGTAGCGGCTCGTGCTGTACTCCAAGCTCCTCGAGCACCTCGTGACATGATTCCCGCAGCACCGCCGCGCGCGGGTCGTAGTTCTTGTAGACCCGGTGACCAAACCCCATAAGTCTGAACGGATCGTCCTTGTCCTTGGCCCGTTTTACGAACTCGGGCACGCGTTCCTTCGTGCCGATCTCGCCCAGCATGTTGAGCACCGCCTCGTTGGCACCACCATGCGCCGGTCCCCACAGCGAGGCGATACCGGCGGCAATGCACGCGAACGGATTGGCCCCGGACGAGCCGGCAATGCGCACCGTCGAGGTCGATGCGTTCTGCTCGTGGTCGGCATGAAGGATGAAGATCCGATCCATGGCGCGTGCAATCGACCGCTTGATCTTGAGTTCCTCGCATGGCGTCGCGAAGGTCATGTGCAGGAAATTCTCCGCGAACGACAATTCGTTCCGCGGGTAGATGAACGGCTGGCCGATCGAATATTTGTAAGCCATGGCCGCGATCGTCGGCATCTTGGCGATCAAACGATGCGAGGCGATGATCCGCTGCTTCGGGTCGGAGATGTCCGTGGAGTCGTGGTAGAACGCCGAGAGCGCGCCGACGACACCGACCATGACCGCCATCGGATGCGCGTCGCGACGGAAGCCGCGGTAGAAGTACTGAAGCTGCTCGTGCAGCATCGTATGGTAGGTGATGTTATTGAGGAACGTCGCCTTTTCGTCTGGTTTCGGCAGTTCGCCGTTGAGCAACAGGTAACAGACTTCCATGAAGTCGCTGTGCTGCGCCAGTTCCTCGATAGGATATCCCCGGTAGAGCAGGATGCCTTGCTCGCCGTCAATGAAGGTAATGCTGCTCTCGCAGGAGCCCGTCGACGTGTATCCCGGATCGTATGTGAAGTAGCCGGTATCAGCGTACAGCTTCCGAATATCGATGACCGAGGGTCCGACCGAACCGTCAATGAGGGGAAGTTCGAAGTTGCGTCCCGTCCGTTGGTCCTTGAGGACTACTACATCCCCGGATGCGGCGGGCTTTGTTGCGGAGGATACCTCGCTCATTTCGGCCTCACACTTGTTGGTCCGTACATTGCAAGAACTGATCGCTGCTCAGGAATCTTGTGCGCTGCAGCATGACGATGCCGCACTGCATTATACAGTGGCGGGCGTAGGCGGGCAAACGCGCTCGCTCGTTACACGGCTTGAAGTGGCACGGCACGTAAACGCGCGGATGTCTCGTCCCGCCCAAGAACTTGCATCACTTCGAAAATCCCAGGCGAAACGGTCGACCCCGTTATCGCAGCGCGCACGGGCTGTGCAAGTTTTCCCAAGCCCAGTCCCTTGGCGTCGGCCATGTTCCGCACGGCATCTTCAAGGCTCTGCGCGGACCAGTCGTCCAGTTCGGACAGGCAGTCCGCCACCTCGTGTACCAGTGACGCGGCGTCACCGGCAAGCACTTTTGCCGCCTTTTCGTTTTCCAGAGGGAATGTCGGTCTCTTTAAATAAAAGATAGCGTTTTCAGATAGTTCTGCTAATGTCTTTGCGCGTTGTTTGAGCCCATCCATGCCGTCTATCAGCCGTGCGCGTGATGCATCGTCGATCGACGCGCCCACCGCACGGCTCAGGCGCGGGACCATCAGATCCACGAGGCGCTGGTCGGTTGCACCGCGGATGTATTGCCCATTGAGATTTTCGAGCTTTGCAGCGTCAAACCGTGCCGGCGAGCGTCCGATCGCATCGAGGTCGAACCACTGAATCGCCTGTTCGGTGCTGATAACCTCTTCGTCGCCATGCGACCAACCAAGGCGCAGCAGGTAATTGCGCATGGCCTCGGGCAGGTAACCCATGTCGCGGTATGCCTCCAGTCCGAGCGCGCCATGTCGCTTGGACAGTTTGGCGCCGTCCGGCCCGTGGATCAGGGGCACGTGAGCAAACATCGGTACGGGCCAGCCCAGCATGTCATAGAGCTGTGTTTGCCTGGCTGCGTTGGTCAGGTGGTCGACCCCGCGAATGACGTGGGTTATTTCCATGTCGTGGTCGTCCACGACCACCGACAACATGTATGTCGGCGTCCCGTCGCTGCGCAGCAGGATCATGTCGTCGAGCTGATCATTGGCGACGCGCACCTCGCCTTGCACCCTGTCCGGGATCACGGTCTCGCCGGCCTCGAGTGCCTTCAGTCGAATCGCCGGCGCAACCCCCGCCGGCGCTTCCGCCGGATCACGATCCCGCCACCTGCCGTCGTATCGAACCGGCCGTCCCGCAGCCCTGGCAGCCTCCCTCATTTCCGCAAGTTCGGCGGGACTGCAGTAGCAGCGATAGGCGGCGCCCAAGTCGAGCAACCGCTGGGCGATCTCGACGTGCCGCTCCTGGCGTTGCGACTGGAAGACGACATCGCCATCCCAGTCGAGTCCGAGCCATTCGAGACCGTCGATGATCGCCTCAATGGCCTCCGGGGTGGACCGCTCGCGGTCGGTGTCCTCTATGCGGAGCCGATATTTTCCGCCGCAGTGGCGCGCATAAAGCCAGTTGAACAGCGCTGTGCGCGCCCCCCCAATGTGAAGAAAGCCGGTTGGCGATGGCGCGAACCGGGTTACGACGGTCATGGTGACACCTCGAGCTGCGCTGTACTGGCGATCCCTGCGCCGCCGGATGTACCATAGCGGCCGAGCGGTCGGCAAAAAGGTTTCGGTGCCGTGATCGCGAACGCGCTGAGCGGGCGCCACTGGCGTCGAAAATCAGGCGGGGGGTTGCACGCCATGCTCACAGCCCATTTGCGGAGGGCAGGCGAACTCTTCGCATCGGAACGTGACCGCTGGCCGCTCTGGATCCCGGTGTTCATCGGCGCCGGCGTCACCATCTATTTCGCGTTACCCGTCGAACCGCCGGTCTGGCTGGGTGGGGCCCTTGCGGCCAGCACGCTTGCAGGCTTCGGCGTGCTGCGAAGGCGAACCCAATGGGCAGTTCCGCTGCTCGGTGCGAGCCTCCTCGCGGCCGGTCTCGCGGTCGCGCAAACCCGCGCGCACCTTGTCGCCCAACCCGTTCTGGAGCGCGACTACGGCCCGGCGACCATCGCCGGTCACGTAATCAAGGTGGAGAGCCACGCTCGCGGTCAACGCGTCATCCTCGAGGGGGTCATGCTGCGGGAGCTGGCCTCGAATCGGGAGACGCCGGGCCGCGTGCGTGTGGTCCTGAGACGGGGTGACCAAATCGCCGTCGGCGACCGCATCGAGGTTTTTGGCCGATTGTCTCCGCCCAGACCTCCGGTGGCCCCCGGCGCCTACGATTTCAGTCGACGTGCCTGGTTCGAGGGGCTGGGCGCCACCGGTTTCGCACTCGGCTTCGCGCAGCGGAACCGAGCGGTGCCGACGGGCGGTTACGACCGAACGATCCGCATTGCACTTGCGGCCCTGCGTCAGAGCGTCTCGGAGCGCGTGCGCGCGGCACTGCCGGGTGAGTCGGGCGCCATAGCGGCGGCCCTCATCACCGGCGACCGCAGCGCCATTTCGGAGCCGACCCTCGTTGCCATGCGGAATTCCGGGCTCGCGCACCTGCTGGCGATATCCGGCCTCCACCTCGGACTGGTTGCCGCGATCCTGTTCTTCGGCGCGCGGAGCATCCTCGCATTCTCGGAATATCTGACGCTGCACCATCCGATCAAGAAATGGGCCGCCGCGTTGGCGATCGCGGGCAGTTTCGCCTATCTGCTCCTGGCCGGCATGACGATCCCAACGCAGCGGGCGTTCGTCATGACCGTCCTTGTCATGTTGGCCATCGTCTTCGATCGCGAAGCGATCTCGATGCGTCTTGTGGCCTGGGCCGCTGTCGTGATTCTGCTGACAACGCCCGAAAGCCTCTTGACCGCCAGCTTCCAGATGTCGTTCGCCGCCGTCGTCGCGCTCGTTGCGTTCTACGAGTCGCGCCGCGTCAGGATTCGGGAACTTGCGGCGACCGCCAGGGCGCTCACCGGTGGCCGCATTCTGCTCTATATCGGCGGGGTCGCGGCAACGACGTTGATCGCCAGTATTGCGACCGGTCTCATCGGATTGCATCATTTCGGCCGCATTGCCGTGTACGGCCTCCCGGCCAACCTTCTGGCGGTTCCCATGACGGCGCTGTGGGTGATGCCCTGGGCGGTCGTCGCGGCGATTCTGATGCCTCTCGGGCTCGAAAGCTGGCCGCTCTGGGCGATGGGGTGGGGAATCGATGCAGTCCTGGCGGTGGCCCGGACGGTGGCATCCTGGCCGGGAGCCGTTCGTCTCGTGCCCGCGATGTCCGGCATCGGACTCGGCCTCGTCGCCGCCGGCGGCCTCTGGCTCGGCCTTTGGCGCAAGCCATGGCGGTACGCCGGGATCCTGGGAATCCTCGGCGGGCTTGCCACGGTGCCGCTAACGGCCAGACCCGACATACTCGTGGCGGACAGCGGACGGCTGATGGCGGTCCGGCTCGCGGACGGAACACTGAGCCTCTCCGACGGACGCCGCGAACGATACGCGGCCCGGCTCTGGCTCGAATCGAACGGACAGGAGGAAGGCCCGTTATGGCCGAGATCGGGAGCAACGTCGGACGGCCGCCTGATGTGCGACCCGCTTGGTTGCATCTATCGCGTCGACGGCCATCGGGTGGCGCTCGTTCGCGATGGGCGCGCCCTCGACGATGACTGCCGCATCGCGACCATACTGATCAGCGCCGTTCCGGTGCGTCGTGGCTGTTCGGGTCCGCGCCTGATCATCGACCGTTTCGACATGTGGCGACATGGCGCCCACGCCCTGTGGCTGGACACGGGTGAGGTGAGAGTTCGGACCGTAAACGGATCGCAAGGCCAGCGTCCCTGGACACCGCGCCGGGGATACGATTGACGGCGGCAACCCGAGTGCAGGCGGGTTTCGAGGACGTCAGTACGACCGCATCAGACCGATGAGGCGGCCCTGGACCTTGACGCGATCCGGTCCGAAAATCCGGGTTTCGTATGCGGAGTTCGCGGCCTCGAGCGCGATCGACTTGCCCCTCCGCCGCAGTCGCTTGAGCGTCACCTCGTTGTCGTCGACAAGGGCGACGACGATGGCACCGTTTTCCGCCGTATCGCAGCGTTCGATCAATACCGTGTCGCCGTCGAAGATCCCCGCGTCGATCATGGAATCGCCCTCGACCTTCAGCGCATAGTGCTCGCCGGAGCCGAGCATCGAAGCCGGAACGTCAACGCTGTCGGCGTCGTCCCGCAACGCCTCGATCGGCGTGCCGGCGGCAATCTTGCCGTACAGCGGCAGCACGACACGTTCGCTGGCCTCAACCGTCTGCTCTGCCTTGCCGGCAAAATTCGGCCGCAAAACGTTTCCGGAAGTCGGCACCGCCATGTTTTCCGGAAGCCTGAGGACTTCGAGCGCCCGCGCGCGGTGCGGTAATCTGCGAATGAAACCGCGCTCCTCCAACCCGGAGATCAGGCGGTGAATGCCGGATTTCGACTTCAGGGAGAGTGCGTCCTTCATCTCGTCGAAGGACGGTGACACCCCGGTCGACTCGAGCCGATCGCGAATGAAACAAAGGAGTTCGTGCTGTTTGCGCGTAAGCATCACTGTGTCGCCCCCTACGCCCGTCCAACTGCGATGTGTGGACCCGATTCGGGTCACCGATTGGCAGATCGCTGACCCGATCCGCTAGGTGGTGATCGACCCCTCACACACTACATATAGAACAAAACAAAAACATACCGTCTGTTCTAGTTTGGTTCGCATCACCGGTCAAGCGCAAAGGCGTCATGTTTTCGGCCTTCGTTCAGACCCGCAGGAGCCCGCCCGGAATCGGCATGATGTCGACGGCCTCGCCCGCGCCAAGAGCGGCGGCGTGCGGCGCCCTGACGATCAGGCAATTCGATGCCGCCAGGGTCGCGAGCATCGAACTGTCCTGCTGCGGAAACGGCGTTACGAGAAGTTCGCCATTGTCGCCGTCTTCGAGGACGCCGCGCAGGTAATCCTCTCGTTCATCGTTGGCAGCCAGCGGATCGCTCAGACGTGCCTTTCTCAGCGCTCCTGGAAGCTCACCCTCGATACCGAGCAGGCGGGCGACTGCCGGGCCCAGAAACACCATCGAGCAGACCAGCGCGGAAACCGGATTGCCGGGAAGGCCCAGAACCGGTGTCGCACCGATCCGGCCGAAAAGCAGTGGCTTGCCGGGCCGCATTGCGATCTTCCAGAAGTCGAGCGAAAAACCCAGCTCCCCAAGGACGCTCTGAACCAGGTCGTGGTCACCGACGGACGCGCCGCCACTGGTCAGCAGCAGGTCGGCGCCGGCTGCACCCGACGCCATCGCGGCCAGCGACTGTCGATCGTCCGGAGCAATTCCCAGCAGATAGGGATCGCCGCCGAATACACGCACGGTGGCCGCGAGCGCAAGGCTGTTCGAGCTGACGATCTGATAGGGTCCGAGAGGATCGCCCGGCATGGCGATTTCGTCGCCGGTCGCCAGGATCGCGACCCTGGGGCGGCGATGTACCATGAGCCAGGGCACGTTCATTGCCGCCGCGAGGCCGACGTCGCGAGCCGAAAGCACCGTGCCGGCCTTCAGCCGGACATCGCCCGCCCGGAAATCCAGGCCGGCGTCGCGCACGTACTGACCATGCACGGCGGCCCGCAGGACCGTGACGGAATCTTCGGCCGGCTTTGTGTTCTCCTGGATGACAACGGCGTCGGCGCCGTCCGGCAGCGGGCCGCCGGTAAAGATCCGCACCGCTTCGCCGACGCCGACACGTCCCGTATAATCCTGTCCTGCGGGCGCCTGTCCGACGAGCCGCAACGTCGCCGGGACCTGTTGTACGTCTTTCGACCGCACGGCATATCCGTCCATCGAGGAAACGGCGGCCGGCGGCTGGGTGCGCCGCGCCGCGACGTCGTGCGCCAGGACACGTCCCAAGGAGTCAGCGACTCCGACCTGCTCGGCCGGCAGCGGTTCCAGGGTGGCGAGGATACGTTCGCGCGCGTCCGAGACCGAGAGCATCATTCCGACCGGAATTCACCGGACTTGCCGCCGGCCTTGTGAACAAGGCGGACATCCGTGATACGAATCCCGCGGTCGACGGCCTTGCACATGTCGTACACGGTCAGGGCGGCGACCGAGACCGCGGTCAGCGCCTCCATCTCGACGCCGGTGCGGCCCTTGAGCTTGCACGTTGCCGTGATGTCTATCGCGTCGCGCTCGATGTCCACGGCAAGGTCGACCGAGACCGAGGTCAGCGCCAGCGGGTGACAGAGCGGGATCAAATCCGCGGTTCGTTTCGCGCCCATGATTCCGGCCAATCGTGCCACCGAGAGAACGTCACCCTTCTTGACGCCACCCGCGGCGATCATCCTGATCGTCTCGGGCCGCATGATGATCGTCGCCGCGGCCGTTGCCGTGCGCTCGGTCTCGTCCTTGTCCGAGACGTCGACCATGACCGCCCTGCCGCCATCGTCGAAATGCGTGAATTTGGCCATGCGCAACCTCCCATTCACTCAGGTCGCGGGATGCGGATCGGACAACAGCGCGGCGGTCGCGGCGGCGACATCGGCCTGACGCATGAGCGATTCACCGATCAGGAAGCAACGAGCGCCGGCCGCAGCCATGCGGGCAAGATCGTCCGGCGTCCGTAGGCCGCTCTCGCAGACGAGCGTGCGATCAGGAGGCACCATCGGCGCCAGCGCCTCCGTCGTGGCGAGATCGACGGTCAGCGTCTTCAGATCGCGATTGTTGACGCCGATGAGCGGGGACCTGAGGCGCAGCGCACGCTCCATTTCCGTGGCGTTATGGACCTCGACCAGCACATCCATGTCCCGTTCGTGCGCTGCCGCCTCGAGTTCCGCCGCCAATGCATCTTCCAGCGCGGCCATGATCAGCAGGATACAGTCCGCCCCGAGCGCCCGCGATTCACTGATCTGGTACGGGTCGATCATGAAATCCTTGCGCAGGACCGGCAGGTCGGTCGCGGCACGGGCGGCGACGAGATATTCGTCCCGCCCCTCGAAATAGCGCTCGTCTGTAAGGACCGAGAGGCAGGTCGCACCGCCCTTCTGGTAGGCAAGGGCAAGCGTATGCGGGTCGAAATCGGCGCGGATGAGGCCTCTGCTCGGGGACGCCTTCTTGATTTCCCCGATCAGCCCGTAGCCGCCGGCCCGGACGGCGCCGACGAGTCGGTTCGCGAAACCACGCGGCGCAGGCGCCGTCCGGGCGCGCCGTTCGATCTCCGGCGGAGGCGTTTTCGCCCGAGCCGCAGCGACGTGCGCGCGTTTGTCGGCACAGATCCTCGCCAGGGCGTCGCTCATTCCGTTGCTGCCCCGAGGCCGGTGATCGAAACCAGCTTGTCGAGCGTCGCCTTGGCGGCGCCGGAATCGATCGAGCGGGCGGCAATGACCGCCCCTTCCCGAAGATCAGCCGCCTTGCCGGCAACGACGAGCGACGCCGCCGCATTCAGCAAGACGATATCGCGGTATGCGCCGGCTTCGCCCG
>JBFHDX010000032.1:0-32774 GCA_041584475.1 Alphaproteobacteria bacterium | reverse complement strand
TTCCGGCCTCGCGGTCGGTTCCGGCATCGGGGTTGCTTCTGCCATCATACGCTCCTTCCCGTCCGAATGCGGCCGGCCCCGGCCCCGCACCTGCCGCGTCAGACCCCCGCGGCGGCCCCCGTCTTCGCCAGGTCTTCGACATGCGCTTTCGCGCGGCCCCTGATGAAGCCGGCCAGCTCGCAGACCTGGGTGATGTCATCCACTGTGATGCCGCTACGCCCGGCCGCGGCGAGGGCGTGTTCGAGGCTGGACGTGCAATTGACGGCGAAGGCCGCGCCGAGGCGCACGTAGGCCCGAATCCGCTCTGCCCGCTCGAGGGCGTCAACGACGTTCGGCGCTGCGGCCATGCCGAAATGCGACAGCGCGTGCGCGTGCATAATCCCGGTCGCCTGATTGCGCACGGCGATTGCGTCGGCGACGGCGGCGCGAATCTCGTCATCGGTTGCCCGCGCCTTGCGGGCGACGGTCACGTGATGGTCTGTGCAGGGCCTGCATCCGGCCGCAACCGATAGGCCAACGGCGGCCAGTTCCTTCTCTTTCGCAGAGACGGGCATGACGACCCTCCGGAATCGGGGCCGCGCTCACTGGGACAGATGTTCCACAGCCGCAGCGTGCGCGCAATGATCTGGATCAAGCGACGCGGCGGGCCGTGCTTGGCCGAGGCACGGCCCGCCTCTTGCTGGTACATCGGTAGCGGCGGGGTCGACAGGCAAATGGGCCCCGGCAATCGCAGCCGGGACCCCGCGCGACCTATTCCGCCGTCGCCTCCGCCGCGAACTTCTTCTCGTGGCTCAGACCGAGATAGAGCCCGATGCACATCACGATGAGGACGAGCGTGAAGGGAAGCCCCACCGTGATCGCCGCGGCCTGCAACGCACCGAGCGCATCGCCGCCGCCGCCGAACAGCAGCACGCCGGCGATCACGCCCTCCAGCGTCGCCCAGTACACCCGCTGCGAGGTCGGCGCGTCGACCTTGCCGCCAGACGTGATGCTGTCGATCACCAGCGAGCCGGAATCCGACGACGTGATGAAGAACACGAGCACGAGGCAGATGCCGACGAAGGAGGTGACGTTGGTCAGCGGCAGGTTCTGCAGCATCTGGAACAGCGCCAGCGAGACCTCGCCGATGCCGTCGACGAGCGTCCCGACATTGGCCTGGATCTGCGCCAGGGCGGAGCCGCCGAACGCCGCCATCCACACCAGCGTCACGAACGTCGGCACCAGCAGCACGGCGATGATGAACTCGCGCACGGTGCGGCCCTTCGAGATGCGGGCGATGAACATGCCGACGAACGGCGACCACGAGATCCACCAGGCCCAGTAGAAGACGGTCCAGCCGTGGAAGAACTTGTCGTCCTCGCGGCCGATCCAGTTGCTCAGCGGGATGATGTTCTCGATGTAGGCGCCGGCGGTCGTGAACATCGTCGTGAAGATCGCCAGCGTCGGGCCGAACAGGATCACGAACATGAGCAGGACGGCCGCCATCAGCATGTTGATGTTGCTCAGCAGCTTGACGCCGCCGTCGATGCCGCGCACGACCGAGAAGATCGCCACCATGGTGACGCCGATGATGATCGCGACCTGGGTGGCGATCCCCGCCTCGACGCCGAACAGGAAGTTGAGGCCGCTGGCCGCCTGCTGCGCACCGAAGCCGAGCGAGGTCGCCAGGCCGAAGATCGTCGCCATCACCGCGACGACGTCGATGACATGGCCGAACCAGCCCCACGACCGGTCGCCCATCAGCGGATAGAAGCCCGACCGGATCGTCAGCGGCAGGCCCTTGTTGTAGGTGAAGAAGGCCAGCGACAGGCCGACCACCGCGTAGATCGCCCAGGGATGCAGACCCCAGTGATACATGGTGCCGCCCATCGCCATGCGCGCGCCCTCGGGCGAGCGGGCCGGCGCGTTCAGCGGC
The DNA here is from genome assembly GCA_041584475.1 of Alphaproteobacteria bacterium. Classification (GTDB taxonomy): domain Bacteria; phylum Pseudomonadota; class Alphaproteobacteria; order UBA8366; family JADFVY01; genus JBFHDX01. Next base: position 30,859 of record JBFHDX010000032.1, on the reverse strand, counting down.
GTACCGTACCAGTCCGTGTAGTAGGCCGCCGGCTCGGCGACGCTCCAGAACATCAAGCCGATCCCCATGCCGGCGGCGAACAGCATGGCGAACCAGGAGATGGTCGAATATTCGGGCTTCGCGTCGGCGCCGCCGAGGCGGATCTTGCCGACGGGCATGAAGATCAGGATCAGGCAGAAGATCACGAAGATGTTGCCGCCGACCATGAACAGCCAGTCGAAATTGGCGATCGACCAGCCCTTGGCGCCGTCGAACGCGACCTTGGCCTCACCCGGTGCGATCAGCGTCGCGACGACGAAGAACAGCACCAGAATGCTGGAGATCATGAAGACGGGATGGTGTACGTCGAGCCCGAACTTTTGCACATTCTGCTGGCCGAGCTCGAAATCGGTCTGGTAGCGGTCAGGCATGACAGGACCTCTCTGTTTCCTCGCCGGGGGGCGTCGGCCCGGTTCTTGTCTTGCTCTCGCGACGCCGGGTCTCTCACCCGATGCGCAACGATCACAGCGAATCGATACCGCCGGCTTGGGCCGATGCGAACCTAATTGTCAGATGGGCGACAGATCGGCCATCGCGCGGCACCGCCGCCGGCCCCCGGAGTGCCGCGCGCGTCTTGCGCTGCCGGCCTGTGTCCTCTAAATGGCCTGCATGACGGACCGCATCCTGATCATCGATTTCGGCAGCCAGGTCACGCAGCTGATCGCGCGTCGCGTGCGCGAGGCCGGGGTCTATTCCGAGATCCACCCCTACAACCGCTTGGACCGCGCCGTAATCGAGGCGTTCGCGCCGCAGGGAATAATCCTGTCCGGCGGGCCCGCCAGCGTGACCGCCGCCGAGTCGCCGCGCGCGCCCGAAGGGACGTTCGAGCTCGGACTTCCCGTCCTCGGCATCTGCTACGGGCAGCAGACCATGTGCGCGGAGCTGGGCGGCGAGGTCCGGGGCTCCGACCACCAGGAGTTCGGCCGCGCCTTCGTCGACGTGATCGACGACTGCCGGCTGTTCGACGGCGTCTGGCGCAAGGGCGACCGCGAACAGGTCTGGATGAGCCACGGCGATCGCGTCGTGCGTCTGCCGCAGGGCTTCCGCACCGTCGCCGTCAGCGACGGCGCCCCCTTCGCGGCGATCGCCGACGACGAGCGCCGCTTCTACGGCGTGCAGTTCCACCCGGAGGTCGTGCACACGCCGCATGGCGCCAGGCTTCTCGCGAATTTCGCGCACGGCGTCTGCGGCTGCGCCGGCGATTGGACGATGGCGGCGTTCCGCGAGCAGGCGATCGCCCGCATCCGCGAACAGGTCGGCCCGAAGGGCAGGGTGGTCTGCGGTCTCTCGGGCGGGGTCGACTCGTCCGTCGCCGCGGTCCTGCTGCACCGTGCGATCGACGAGCGGCTGACTTGCATCTTCGTCGATCACGGGTTGCTGCGCGAGGGCGAGGCGGAACAGGTCATCCGCCTGTTCCGCGACCATTACAACATCCCGCTCGTGCACCGGGACGCATCGGCACTGTTCCTCGGCCGGCTCGAGGGCGTCGACGATCCGGAACGGAAGCGCAAGATCATCGGCGGCCTGTTCATCGACGTCTTCGAGGAGGAGGCGCGCAAGATCGGCGGCGTCGAATTCCTCGCCCAGGGCACGCTCTATCCGGACGTCATCGAATCGGTCTCGGTCACCGGCGGGCCGAGCGTGACGATCAAGTCGCACCACAATGTCGGCGGCCTGCCCGAGCGCATGGACATGAAGCTCGTCGAGCCGCTGCGCGAGCTGTTCAAGGACGAGGTGCGGGATCTCGGGCGCGAGCTCGGCCTGCCCGAGGCGCTGGTCGGCCGACACCCGTTCCCGGGCCCCGGGCTGGCGATCCGCATCCCCGGCGCGGTGACCCGCGAGAAGCTCGACATGCTGCGCCGCGCCGACGCGATCTTCCGCGAGGAGATCGAGAACGCCGGCCTGTACGATGCGATCTGGCAGGCCTTCGCGGTGCTGCTGCCGGTGCGCACGGTCGGCGTCATGGGCGACGCGCGCACCTACGACCATGTCTGCGCCCTGCGCGCGGTCACCTCGACCGACGGCATGACCGCAGATTCCTATCCGTTCGACCACGAGTTCCTGTCCCGCACCGGCACCCGCATCATCAACGAGGTGCGCGGGATCAACCGGGTCGTCTACGACGTCACCTCGAAACCGCCCGGGACGATCGAGTGGGAGTAGGGTGTTAGCCGACCCGTGCACGTCGGGACGCGGCGGCTCGCCGCGCCCCGCGTGCCGCCAGACAGGCCATGCCAAGCGGCAGCGATTGTGCTAACGTGGCGCACGAAACCCGGAAAAAAAATCGAACTGCGCCGGTGCGCAGAATCCGGGCAACAGGGAGCAACAGACAATGCGTATCACCAGAGCCTTGACGACGGGCGCGCTGGCCGGTGCCGTGCTGGCCGGCGCCACGGCCGCGAACGCGGCGGAGTTCGACGGCGTCACCGTCAACATCATGACCTTCACCGGCCCGCAGATCGCCGAGCCGCTGCAACGCCGCGCGCCGGTGTTCGAGAAGCTGACCGGCGCCAAGATCAACGTCATCACGGTGCCGTTCTCGGATCTCTACACGAAGCTGCTGACCGACTGGGCCGCGGGCACCAACTCGATCGACGCCGCGGTGTTCGCGCCGCAGTGGATGGTCGATTACGTGGCGCCGGGCTATCTCGAGGATCTGACCGACCGGGTCGCCGCGGACAGCGCCCTGCAGGCCGGCGATATCGCGCCGTTCTTCCGCGATTTCTCGCAGCAGTACAACGGCCGCACCTACATGATCACCCTCGACGGCGACTTCCAGATGGCCTACTACCGCAAGGACGTGCTCGCGGATGCCGGGCTGCAGCCGCCGGCCACGTGGGACGACTACATCGCCGTCGCGAAGGCCCTGCACGGCAAGGACATGAACGGCGACGGCAGCCCCGATTTCGGCTCCTGCATATCGAAGAAGCGCAACGCCCAGGCCTACTGGGCGGTGACCTCGATCGCGGCCGCCTTCATCCAGTCGCAGGGCACCAGCCAGGGCGCCTTCTTCGACACCCGCGACATGAAGCCGCTGGTCAACAACGAGGCGTTCGCCGCGGCGCTCGACGTCTATACCGAGACGACGAAATACGCGCCGCCGGACGAGATCAACCTCGATGTCGGCGACACGCGCAGCCTGTTCACGTCCGGGCGCTGCGCGCTGACCATCGACTGGGGCGATATCGGCACGCTGGCGATCGATCCGCAGACCTCGAAGGTGATCGACAAGGTCGGCGCCGTCGTGCTGCCGGGCTCGACCAGGGTGCTCGATCGCGACAGCGGCAAGCTCGTGCCCTGTGACGCGAAGACCTGCCCGCACGCCGTCAACGGCGTGAACCACGCGCCGTTCGCGGCGTTCGGCGGCTGGTCGGGCGGCATCAACAAGGCGGCCCGACCCAAGGTCAAGGACGCGGCCTACGCCTTCTTCTCGTATATGAGCCAGCCGGCGCAGTCCAACGTCGACGTGACGATTGGCAAGACCGGCTTCAATCCCTACCGGCTGTCGCAGTTCAAGGGGCTCGACAACTGGACCAAGGCCGGCATGAGCGCGGCCGCGGCGAAGGACTATCTCGGCGCCATCCAGGCCAGCCTGAACAGCCCGAACATGGTGCTCGACCTGCGCATCGCCAAGAACCAGGCCTACCAGCAGGTCGTGCTCGACACGGCGATCGCGCGTCTGCTCGCCGGCGAGATCAACAAGGCACAGGCGATGAGGGCGATCGAGGACGGCTGGAACGAGCTCAACGAAGAAAACGGCGTCGACGAGCAGCTGGCGCTGTACAAGAGCACGCTCGGACAGAAGTGAACCGGCAGCCGCACCGGCGGGCCGTCCTCGGCCCCGGCCCGCCGGCGCGCCCGCCGTACATCGCCAGCAGCCGCACATGACCGCGACCGCCGTGATGACCGAGCCGTCGCGCGACCCCGCGGCGCGCATCGGCGAGTGGTTCGACCGCCGCTCCGGCGGGCTGATGATCATGCCGGCGGTCGTCATCCTGCTCGCCTTCGCGATCTTTCCGCTGATCACGTCGGCCTATCTGGCGCTTACCCGGTTCGCGCTCTCGGCCGGCGGTTTCGACCTGCGGTTCATCGGTCTGCGCAATTTCCGCAAACTGCTGTTCGGCTCGCAGCAGTACCATTTCCTGGGCACGTTCGGTGAGCTCGGGCTTGTCGGCGGCGCCGCGCTGGCGCTGGTCGCGATCGCCGTCGCCTACGGCTTCGTCCGCTATCTGCGCGGCGCAAGGGTCAGCGCGATCGGCGTGGTCGGCCGGCTCATCGCCGCGGCGCTGGCGCTCGCCGTCGCGACGCTGTTCGTGCGCACGGTGACCGGCGGCGGCTTCCCCGGCTCGCTGGGGGTGACGATCATCTACGTCGTCGGCGGCGTCGCCGTTCAGTTCGCGCTCGGGCTCGGGCTGGCGCTGCTCTGCGCGCGGCCGATCCGCGCCCGCAACTTCTTCCGCGTCGTCTTCTTCGTGCCGCTGATGGTGACGCCGGTCGGCATCGCCTACGCGTTCCGCATGCTGGCCGACACCGACAAGGGACCGTTCGCGCCGATCTGGCGCTTCGCCGGGTTCCAGGAGTTCGCCTGGGCGACCGACCCCTGGTCGGCGCGCCTCGTTGTCATGATCGGCGACACCTGGCAGTGGACGCCGTTCCTGTTCCTGGTGCTGCTTGCGGCGATCGAGAACCAGCCGCGTGAGCAGATGGAGGCGGCGACGATCGACGGCGCCTCGTCGTACCAGGTGTTCCGCGACATCACCTGGCCGGCGATCGCGCCGGTGGCGGCGACGATCGTGCTCATCCGCCTCATCGAGGCGTTCAAGATCATCGACCTGCCCAACGTGCTGACCAATGGCGGCCCCGGCATCGCCACCGAGTCGATGACGCTGCACGCCTTCATCGCCTGGCGGACGCTCGATCTCGGCGGCTCCGCGGCGGTCGGCTACATGCTGCTGTTCGTGACCACGGTGACCTGCCTCTCGTTCTTCCATTTCGTCGTGCGCCGAACCCGGGTGCTCGAGACATGACGGCGCGACACGACCGCAGCCTGCGCCAGCGGCTGTTCGAGCCGCGCGACCTCGTCTCGATGGCGCCGGTGACGAAGCTCCTGACCTATGCCGGCCTGTTCGCGTGGACGCTGGTCGTGCTGTTTCCGCTCTACTGGCTGCTGATCACGTCGTTCAAGCTGCCGGTGCAGGTCAATGACGGGCCCGACTACCTGCCGTTCATCGACTTCGCGCCGTCGGGTCACGCCTGGCGGTACATCTTCGTCGAGCTCGGCAACGACACGCTGCGCCCCTATTTCAATTCCGTGATCATCGCCCTCGGCGCCACCCTGCTGGCGGTGCTGATCGGCTCGCTCGCCGCCTATGCGCTGGTGCGCATCGAGTATCGCGTCAAGGTCGGCGCCGTCGTCGCCTTCCTGGTCATTCTTGCCGGCGTCGTCTGGGCGATCGCGGTCCAGGGCCTGCCGTGGACGCTCTCGGCGGCGATCGGCGGCGCCCTGTTCGTGCTGTTCATGGTGACGCTCGCGCGTCGCCTGCGACGGCATCTCGGCAACAACGACATCCTGTTCTGGATCATCTCGAACCGCGTGCTGCCGCCGGTCGTCGCCGTGCTACCGATCTACGTCATGTTCCAGCAGCTGCGCCTGCTCGACACCCATGTCGCGCTGATCGCGACCTATACGGCGGTGAACCTGCCGATCGTCGTCTGGCTGATGCGCGACTTCTTCGCGACGATTCCCGTCGACCTCGAGGAGAGCGCGCAGATCGACGGCGCGTCGAAGCTGCGAATCTTCTTCGGCATCGTGCTGCCGCTCGCCAAGCCGGGGCTTGCCGCGACCTTCCTGCTGGTGCTGATCCTGTCGTGGAACGAATATCTGCTCGCGCTCTTTCTCTCGACGGCGAACGCGCAGACCATGCCGCTGCTGGTCGCGGCGCAGAACGCCACGCGCGGCCCGCAATGGTGGTACATGTCGGTCCTCATCGTCATCATGATCGCCCCGGTCGTCGCCATAACGGTGCTGCTACAGAAATACATCGCGCGCGGCCTGCTGATCGGCGCCGTCAAGGGCTGAGGCGGCCGGCAATGCGCGTCACGTTCGACAACATCCGCAAGTCCTTCGGCAGCGTCGAGGTCGTCAAGGGGCTCGACCTCGTCGTCGAGGACGGCGAATTCCTGGTGCTCCTCGGACCGTCCGGGTGCGGCAAGACGACGGCGCTGCGCATGGTCGCCGGGCTCGAGCCGGTGACGTCGGGCCGCATCCTCATCGGCGAGCGCGACGTCACCGACGAACTGCCCAAATACCGCGACGTGGCGATGGTGTTCCAGTCCTACGCGCTGTATCCGCACATGACGGTCGCGCAGAACATCGGCTATCCCCTGAAGCTGCGCAAGACGCCGCGGGTCGAGCTCGACCGCGCCGTGCGCGAGGCCGCGGAGAAGGTGCATCTGCTCGATTTCCTCGATCGTCAGCCGCGCCACCTCTCGGGCGGCCAGCGCCAGCGCGTCGCCCTGGCCCGCGCCATGGTGCGGCGGCCGGCCCTGTTCCTGATGGACGAGCCGCTGTCGAACCTCGACGCCAAGCTGCGCGGGCGCATGCGCTCGGAACTCAAGCGCCTGCAAGGCGATCTCGGCGTGACGACGATCTACGTCACGCACGACCAGATCGAGGCGATGACGCTGGCGCACCGGGTCGCCGTCATGCACCAGGGCGTCGTGCAGCAGATCGGCACGCCGGCCCGGATCTACGACGATCCGGACAATATCTTCGTCGCCGGATTCATCGGCTCGCCGCCGATGAACCATCTGCACGGCCGGGTCGAGGGCGGCCGCTTCGTCGCCGCGAACGTCGCCGTCCCGGCGCCGGGATTCGGCGATCGCGGCGATGCGGTGCTCGGCCTCAGGCCCGAGGATTGCCGCATCGTCGACCCCGGGACGGGCGCGATCGAAGCCAGCGTGTTCGCCAGCGAGATGACGGGCAACGAGACGATCGTCACCTGCAGCATCGACGCCGCCGCCGACATCCAGGTCGTGGTCAAGATGGACAAGGACTTCGAGGCCCGGGTCGATGCGCCGGTCGGCATCGCCGTCGACGCCGGCAAGGCGTGCCTGTTCGACCGCGCCAGCGGCGAGAGGATCCGGGCGGAATAGGAAGGCTTCGACCGGCCGCCTGTCGTCCCGGCGGGCGCGAGTCACGATTGCTTAAGGCCTGTGTGCGACACTCGGAACCGGTCAGCCGGTGCGCGCGCGAGTTCCGTCATGGCGGTCGCGGATGCCGGTACCTCGGACAAGGGTGCGGTCAGGCGGCGATGAAGAATTGCATCAATCGGGCCGCGGTTCCTGCCTTGCTGCTGTGCATCGCAGCGGGGCTGCCGCCTGGCGACGCAGCCGCCGCCGAACGGCCGCTCGCGGGTGTCCGGGATTTCACCGTCATGATCGAGCATCTCGACGAGGACAGCGCCGCCTGCGGCATCACCGGCGAGGCGCTTGCCGAGGCGATCGAGAGCGAGACCGCCGGCGCGCCGCTCGGCGCCGGCGGCAAGGGGGTCACGCTCTACCTGCGCGTCAGCACGCTGCCGAAGGACGGCAACTGCTTCTCGTCGGTCGACATCGAGGCCTACTATTTCGGCGTACTCGGCCGCAGCGACCGTCGCGCCGGCGCCGAAGCGAAGGTCGAGCTGTGGTCGAACGGCACGATCCTCGTCACGCGGCGCGGCGAGCACGCGCCCGAGGTGGGCGCCGTCATCCGTCAGCTCGTGCGCGGCTTCATGCAGGACTGGCGGCGCGACAATTCGTGAGCCACGGAGGAGTGAACCGGCGATGAGATCCGTTGTCGCGAGGTTGGCGTTGCCGACGCTCTTGGCCCTGACCGCGGCGGCCTGCCACGTGCCGCCCGGCGCCGTGACCCGGCCGGCGGGGCCGGTCGTCGTGCAGCAGGCGCCGCCGCCGGCGAATCCGAACAGCGCCGCGGTCTATGCGCCGGGCCGCAGCAACAACCCGCCGCCCGGCCACGGCGGCGTGCCGCCTGGGCAGGCCAAGAAGGGGACTCCCGTCGCCTGGGAGTACGGCCACCGGCCCCCCTGGGTGCCGCCGGCGGGGAAATACAACTACCGCAAGAAGCATCGCGGCACCTATTACGGGTACCAGGCACCGTTCGGGATTGCCCGCAACGCCTGCTACCGCGAGGAGCTGGGCCGCGCCCTGGGGGGCATCGCCGGCGCGGCGGCGGGCTACCAGTTCGGCAGCGGCGCCGGCAAGACCGCGGCGGTGATCGGCGGCACCATCATCGGCGTGATGGTCGGCGGTCATATCGGCCGCTCGATGGACGAGATCGACCAGAACTGCATCGGCCAGATCCTCGAACATGCGCCACCGCAAACGACCGTGTCGTGGAACGACGCGCAGGGCTCCCGCTACCAGGTGACTCCCGCCGAGCCCTACGCCGATCGGGACGGACGGTACTGCCGCGAATATCAGACCACGGCAACGATCGGCGGCCAGGTGCAGCAGGTCTACGGCACCGCCTGCCGCCAGCCCGACGGAGCCTGGCAGATCGTCAACTGACGACGATCCGCATCGCCGGAGCCCCGGCTCACCGCTCGCCACGTCGGCGCGCTCACACAAACGTGTCGCGCGTTGTACGGAATTTTTCCGCTGCGTCGGTGTATGCTGCTGATCATTGCTGCGCGGGGATCAGCGGCCATGAAACACAGGTTCGAGATATCGCGGTACGGGGTGCGCCCGACGGCTCTCCTCGTGCTCTGCCTCGGCCTCGCGGCCTGCGCCGGAGCCGGCGACCGGTACGGCGACGCGGCCTCCGGCTATGTCGGCGATGCCGCCGCCTTGGTCGCCGCGGCGGACTGGACGCGGGCGGAGCAGGTCACGTTGTCGCTCGGCGAGTACGAATACGAACCGGAGGCGCTGGTCATCCGGTCCGGGCAGCCCTACTCGCTGACGCTGATGAACGAGGGCGAGGCGGCCCACACCTTCACGTCACCGGGGTTCTTTCGCGCAGTGGCGGTGCGCGCGCTGATCTCGGCGCAGGGCGTGGAACGTTCGCCGCTGCTCGAGTCCGTCAGCCTTGCGGCCGGCGAGCGCAAGACCCTGGAATTCATCGGCGCACGGCCCGGCACGTACAGGCTCGAATGCGAGCGACCCTTCCACGCCGTCTTCGGCATGACCGGCACGCTGACGATCGAATAGCCGCTCGGGCAAAAAACGGCGGCCCCGACGGGCCGCCGCAGTGGACGTGTGGGTTCGCGGACAGGCCGCGTTCAGGCCGCCGAGTTGTCGCTCCGCCGATAGGCGATCGCACAATGCTCGGCGCAGTAGGGGCGCTCCGGCTCGGCCGGTTCGCCGCAGAAATGGAAACCCGGTTCGCGTGGATGACCGATCGGCCAATGGCACTGCCGGTCGCCGACATTCGTCTGCCGCTTCTTCGCCGGCCGCGGTCGCGGCGCCGACGCCTGCCGCCGGATCGGCGACGGCCGGCCCTTCAGCCCCAGCCGGTGCGCCTTTCCGATCACCGCGTTCCGGCTCACGTCCCCGAGCGCCTCGGCGATCTGGCTGGCGCTTCTACCCTCTTCCCAGAGCCGGGTCAGGGTAGCGACGCGCTGTTCAGTCCATTCCATCGAAGGTCCTCTCTACCGTTGTTCGGGCGTCTTGGCCGGGTCCGAAGGCGCAGCCCGACTCCAACGACGCCAACATACATGTGGTAGCCATGCTTCTTACCACCACTATATTCGGTACGATTTGGCGATACAAGCACCGAGTCGCCGACCGCGGTTCCGAAGCACGGCGGTCGCGCCGGGACTGGATCAGACGACGTGCAAGGTTCGTTCGAGGACCGCCAGCGCCTCGTCGATCGTCTTGCCGTGCTTGAGCTTGTGCCGGCCGCTGAAGACGACGAAGTCGCAACCCTTGCCCGCGGCCCGCTTGGCGATCGCGAACAGGGGCCGGTCGAAGCTGTGGCGGAAGATCGAGAACACCGCCATCGGTCCGTACTGGTCGATGGCGTAATCCTTCCATTCGCCGCTCGCGACCCGGCGGCTGTAGAGGTCGAGGAGCTTGCGCAGTTCCTGGCGGTCGAAGAAGACGTACGGTCCCCGCTTCTTGCGGAAATCAGCGAGGCGCAACATCTCCGTCATTCGGCCGTCTCCCGGGCGGCGATGACGGGTTGCGTGGACCGGCCCGCGCCGGGCCGGTGACGGTCATGTGGCGCGGCGGTATCCTCCGCGCTGGTTGCGGCCAATGCGATCACTCCCGCGTTCAAGGTCTTGCGAGCCGCTGCCAACCGAGGCAGCGAACCATACGTCATTTTGACCGATGGTCCGCGCGGAGGCAAGTAGCGGGAGGCCGATGTTTCGGCTTGCGGCGACGGGTCGCGCATCTAGATTGGACAATTGTCCGCCAGGCATCGAGTCATTGCGTCCAAGGAGGTCCCCATGGCAGCACAAGCTCCGCTCTGCGATTTCGGCTGGAAAGCCCCGGATTTCGAGCTTCCCGGCATCGACGGCAAACGCCACCGCCTGTCGGAGATTCGCGGCCCGAACGGCACGCTCGTCATGTTCATCTGCAATCACTGTCCCTATGTGAAGGCGGTCATCGATCGCATAGCCCGTGACTGCGGTGAGCTGCGCGATCACGGCATCGTCTCGGTCGCGATCATGTCGAACGACACGGTTGCCTATCCCGAGGACTCCTTCGACAAGATGAAGGTCTTCGCCCGGCAGCATGGCTTCCCGTTTCCCTATCTCTACGATGAGACGCAGGAGGTGGCGCGCGCCTATGATGCTGCCTGCACGCCGGATTTTTTCGGGTTCAACCGTGATCTGGAGCTGCAGTATCGGGGCCGGCTGGACTCGTCGGGCAAGCAGGCGGCGCCGCCGGATGTGCGGCGCGAACTGTTCGAGGCGATGGTGCAGATCGCCGAGACCGGCAAGGGCCCGCAGGAGCAGACTCCGAGCATGGGCTGCTCGATCAAGTGGCGTGAGATGGCCTGACAAGCCGGACCGAACCGCGCCGACGCGTTTGCGCCGGCGGACAGGCTCTCGTCGGCGACCGCTGCGGAGCGTCGGAACGCCCGTCTTTTCCCCTTTGCCCTCGTGTTGTCGCATCGCTATGTTAGCCGCCGATTTCGAGTTGGGAGACCGCCGTGTCCGATATCATCCGCGAGGTCGACGAGGAAATTCGTCGCGAGCACTGGGAAAACCTCTGGAAGAAGTACGGCAAGTTCGTCGTCGGCGGCGCGGTCGCGATCGTGATGGTGACCGCGGGTATCGTCGGGCTGCGGGCGTTCGGTGAATATCGCGCGGAGAAGGCGGCAGAGCGTTTCGCAACGACGCTGGCGCAGGCCGATGCAGCGGGAAACGCGGCGGCGGCGGCGGACATCCTGCAGGCCTTCGCGAGCGACGCGCCCGACGGTTATGCCGTCCTCGCGCGCTTCCGCGAGGCCAAGCTTCGCGCCGATGCCGGGGACAAGGCGGCGGCCATCGCGCTCTACGATTCGATCGCCGCGGGGAACGAAGCGAAGCCGATGCTGCGCCAGCTGGCGACGTTCTATTCCGTCCGTCTGCAGATCGACGACGGCGATCCCGCGGCGCTCACGGCGCGGCTCAAGCCGCTGACCGCGGCCGATAGCGCCTGGCGATACAGTGCGATCGAACTGACCGCGATCATCGCGCTGGCGAGCGGCGACACCGAGGCGGCGCGCACGGGTTTTGCCACGCTCGCCGACGATCTCTCGGCGCCCGACGGGTTGCGCGCGCGCGCCGCCGAGATGCTGCGCGCGATTGGGCCGTGAGGGCCGGCCAGGGATGACGCGGGTCTCGCAGCGGCCGGCCGCGCGGGTCCCCCTGTTGATGGTCGCGGTCGCGCTGCTCGCCGGCTGCGGCGCCTGGTTCGGCGATCCGGAGGATCCGCCGCTGCCTGGCGAGCGGTCCAGCATCCTGCTGCAGGACGCCGAGCTGGCTCCGGATCCGCGCATCGCCCGCCAGCCGGTCGTGCTCCCGCCGCCCTATCGCAACCTGTCGTGGACGCAGGCCGGCGGCGGGCCGCTGCACGCGGTCGGCCATGTCGAGGGCCCGGTTCGCCTCGCCAGGCCCGCCTGGAGGGCCAGCATCGGCGCCGGTGCGGCCAGCTACCGCCCGCTCTTGAGCAATCCCGTCGTGGCCGGCGGGCGCGTCTTCACGATGGACACGAAATTCCGCGTCTCGGCCTTCGATGCCGGCAAGGGCAAGCGGCTCTGGCGAACGGCGCTCGAGGTTCCCGGCCGCGACGACGAGGCGTTCGGCGGCGGACTCGCCTATGACGGCGGACGAATCTACGTCAGCACGGGTTTCGCCGAAGTGGCCGCGCTCGAGGCCGATGACGGCAAGCTGGTGTGGCAGCGGCCGGTGAACGGCCCCGTCCATGGCCCGCCGCTGGTCATGGACGGGCAGGTTTTCGTGGTCACGCTCGACAACCAGCTCGTCGCCCTGTCCGCGGAGACCGGCGACGTCGCCTGGCGTCACGCCGGATTCGCCGAGCCCGCGGCGCTGCTCGGCCAGGCGGCGCCGGCGGGTCTCGAGGGCACCGTGATCGCGCCCTATTCCTCGGGCGAGATCTTCGCGTTGCGGGCACCCAACGGCCGCCCGACATGGGCCGACAATCTGGCGTCCGTACGCCGCATCGACGCGGCGTCCGCACTCGCCGACATCCGAGCCCATCCGGTGACCGACGGCAATCTCGTCTACGCGGTGAGCCATTCGGGGCGGACGGCGGCGATCAATCTGCGGACCGGGGCGCGCGCGTGGGACCGCAATCTCGGCGGCGTTCAGACACCGTGGCTGGCCGGCGACTGGGTATTCCTCGTGACGAACGAGAACCAGCTCGTCTGTCTGACGCGGCGCGACGGTCGCGTGCGCTGGATCGCCCAACTCGACCGCTACGAAGACCCCGAGGACCATTCGGGCCCGATCCACTGGACCGGGCCGATGCTCATTGCCGGACGACTGCTGCTGCTCGGCTATCACGGCGTGGCGCTGTCCGTCGACCCCGCCGACGGCAGTGTCGTCGATCGCTTCGACATCGCCGACGAGGTCATGGCGGCGGCGGTCGCGGATGCGACGCTCTATCTGCAGACGGCGGACGGCGACCTGCTCGCCTATCGCTGATCCAACGCCGACCTGGCCGCGCGGGACGGGAAACCGATCATGAGCCTCACCGTCGCCATCGTCGGGCGACCCAATGTCGGCAAGTCGACGCTCTTCAACCGTCTGGTCGGCAAGCGGCTGGCGCTGGTCGACGATACCCCCGGTGTGACGCGCGACTGGCGCGAGGGTGAGGGACGGATCGCGGGCATGGTGTTCCGCGTCCTCGACACGGCCGGCCTGGAGGACGCCGACGATGCGACGCTGGCCGGCCGCATGCGCCGCCAGACCGAACGGGCGCTCGACGCGGCCGATGTCGCGCTCTTCCTGATCGATGCGCGGGCCGGCGTGACACCGCTCGACGAGCACTTCGCGGCGCTCTTGCGCCGGCGCGGAACCGCCGTGGTCCTGGTCGCCAACAAATGCGAGGGGCGGCAGGGCGAGGCCGGGCTGCTCGAGGCCTACGCGCTCGGTCTCGGCGATCCGGTACCCGTCTCCGCCGAGCATGGCGAGGGCATGGCCGACCTGTTCGACGCGCTGCGCCCATATGCCGACGCTGCGGAGGCCGTCGATGCGTCGCTCGAGGCGGAGGCGGTCGGCGGCAACGGGGCGGAGTCCGCAGCGCGCGACCGCGACGCCGGCGAGACGGCCGGTGGGCCACTGCAGCTCGCCATCGTCGGGCGACCCAATGTCGGCAAGTCGACGCTCGTCAACCGCCTGATCGGCGAGGAACGGCTGCTCACCGGGCCGGAAGCCGGCATCACCCGGGACGCCATCGCCGTCGACTGGGAGTTCGCCGGGCGCGCATTGCGGCTCGTCGATACCGCCGGGCTGCGGCGCCGCGCCCGCGTCGCCGGAAAGCTCGAAAAATTGTCCGGGTCGGATGCCATGCGGGCGGTGCGCTTCGCGCAGGTCGTCGTGCTCGTGCTCGACGCCGAGGTGATGCTCGAGAAGCAGGACCTGACGATCGCGCGCCGGGTCGTCGACGAGGGCCGGGCGCTGGTCGTCGCCGCCAACAAGTGGGACCTCGTCGAAGACCGCAAGGCGGCGCTGGCCGGCCTGCACGAGCGGCTTGCCGAGTCCCTGCCGCAAGTCCGCGGCGTTCCCGTGGTCACGATCTCGGCGCTGGCCGGTCGCAACCTCGATCGGCTCATGCAGGCGGTCTTCCGGGTCTACGAATTGTGGCGGACACGCATCCCGACCGCGCGGCTCAACGACTGGCTGGCCGCGGCCACCGCCGCGCACCCGCCGCCGATGGGAGCCGGTGGCCGGCGCATCCGGCTGCGCTACGCGACTCAGATAAAGACCCGTCCGCCGACCTTCGCCATCTGGTGCTCGCGACCGCGCGAACTCCCGGACTCCTATACGCGCTATCTGGTCAACGGCCTGCGCGACGATTTCGAGCTCGACGGCGTGCCGATCCGCGTGCACCTGCGCAAGGGCGAGAATCCGTATGCGGGGAGGGCACGTAAGCGGCGGTAAACGAACGCTTAATCGAATGCTGCTAGCCTGTTCCGTCGACCCGACGCCGCAAGACCCGGATTTGCGCCGTCTGGTCACGAACTGGCATGGGTCTTGCTTGTTCATGGCGACCGATTTTCACCCGTCGGCGGCCAGCCGGCGCACCGGCACCGGACACGGCAGCGGCGGGGATACGGCCTCCGGGCCACGATTGCATTTTGACTGGGATTGCGAAAGGAAGACTTATGTTTAGGGCATTTTGCAACGGCGAGTCGGGGGCCACGATGATCGAGTACGGCCTGATCGGGGCCCTGGTTTCGGTTGTCGCGATCTTTGCGCTGATGGCGATGGGTGCGGACATCCAGAACGTGTTCAACGCGAGCTCGAACGCGATGCAGGCGGCGAATAACTGACGTTCGACCGTCGCTTGAACGTCGCCAAGGGCGCCCCTCAAGGGGCGTCTTTCTTTTTCGCCGACGCGCCGGTCCGGCCCGGACCGGCCCGCCGCGACGGCAACCGCTACTGCGCGTTGACGATCTCGCCGTGGCGCCTGCAGTCGGGATCCGCCAGATCGACGAAGACCGGCGCGATTTCGTCGGGATGCGGCAGCGTCAGCGGATCCTCGCCGGGGAATGCCGCCGCGCGCATTGCCGTCCGCGTGGCGCCGGGATTTACGAGATTGACGCGCAGCGACGTGCGCGCCACCTCTTCGGCCCAGCTCAGCACCATGTATTCGAGCGCTGCCTTGGATGCCCCGTACGCGCCCCAGTAGGCGCGCGGCGCCCGCGTCGCGCCGGTGGTCACGAAGATGGCGCGGCCGGCATCGGACCGGCGAAGCAATGCGTCGAAGCTGCGTACCAGGCGAAAGTTGGCGGTCACGTTGACGGCGAAGGTCTCGTCCCAGACCTTCGGGTCGATGTGGCTTACCGGCGACAGCGTGCCGAGCGCACCGGCGTTGCCGACCAGGATGTCGAGGCGTTGAAATCGCTCGTAGAGCGCGGCCCCGAGGCGGTCGATCGCATCGAACTCGTTAAGATCCTGCGCCACGAGCGTCGCGCTGCCGCCGGCCGAGCGGATCTCGTCGTCGATCTCCTCGAGTGCGCCGACGGTGCGCCCGACGAGGACCAGATGGGCCCCCGCCGCCGCCAGGTGCCGCGCCACGGATGCGCCGAGCCCGCGGCTGGCTCCGGTGACGAGCGCGATCCGGCCGCTCAGCCGGCCGGCAGTCATCGGCCGAATTCCGCCAGCAGCGAGAGTTGCGCGCCGTCGTCCTTGTTGAGCTGATCCGTCAGCGCAATGGGATAGTCGCCCGAAAAGCAGGCATCGCAGTACTGCGGTGCTTCGGCATCGCGCGCGTTTTCGCCCATCGCCCTGTAGAGACCGTCGAGCGAGAGATAGGCGAGGCTGTCGGCGCCGATCGCTTCGCGGATACCGTCGACATCGTGCCGCGCGGCGAGCAATTTGTCGCGCTCCGGCGTGTCCACGCCGTAGAAGCACGAATGCATGGTCGGCGGGCTCGAGACCCGCATGTGAACTTCCGCCGCGCCGGCGTTGCGGACCATCTCGACGATCTTCTTCGACGTCGTGCCGCGGACGATCGAGTCGTCGACGAGCACGATGCGTTTGCCCCTGATGTACGCCGCGTTGGCGTTGTGCTTGAGCTTGACGCCGAGGTGGCGGATCTCGTCGGACGGCTCGATGAAGGTACGTCCGACATAGTGATTGCGGATGATTCCGAGCTCGAACGGGATGCCCGACTGCGCGGCGTAGCCGAGCGCTGCCGGGACCCCCGAATCCGGGACCGGGATGACGACGTCGGCATCGACGTGGGTCTCGCGCGCGAGTTCCATGCCGATGCGCTTGCGCGCCTCGTACACGGAGGTGCCCTCGACGAGGCTGTCCGGACGCGCGAAGTAGATGTACTCGAAGATGCAGAAGCGCGGCTTGACGCGCGGGAAGGGGCGGTGGCTGTGCACCCCGTCCGCGTCGATCACGACCAGCTCGCCCGGCTCGATGTCGCGCACGAAGCGGGCGCCGATGATGTCGAAGGCACAGCTCTCGGAGGCGAGGATCGAGGCATCGCCGAGCTGCCCGAGCTGCAGCGGGCGAACGCCGAGCGGGTCGCGCACGCCGATCAGCCCGTCCTTCGTCAGCGCGATCAGCGAGTAGGCGCCGTCGACCTGACGCAGCGCCGAGATGATGCGATCGAGCATGGCGCCGTGCCCGGTGGCGATCAGGTGGTTGAAGATCTCGGTATCGGTCGTCGACTGGAAGATCGAGCCGCGCCGGATCATCTCCTGCCGCAGCGTGCGGGCATTGGTCAGGTTACCGTTGTGCGCGATCGCGAGGCCGCCGAACTCGAACTCGGCGAACAGCGGCTGGACATTGCGGAGCAACGGCTCGCCCGTCGTCGAGTAGCGTGTGTGGCCGACCGCGGCCGACCCTTTGAGCCGGCTGATCACGCGGCTGTTGGCGAAGATATCGCTGACCAGCCCGAGGCCGCGGTGCGCGTTGAACTGGTTGGTGTCGAAGGTGACGATGCCGGCGGCCTCCTGGCCGCGGTGCTGCAGGGCGTGGAGCCCGAGCGCCGTGTGCGCGCCGGCGTCGGGGTGGCCGTGAATGCCGAACACGGCGCACTCCTCGCGCAGGTGGTCGTCGTCGAACGGATGCGTGCCCGTTATCACGGCGGGAACCTCCTACTGGTTGCTCTCGATCAGCCGCTGCATGTCGCGCCGTTCGGCATCATCGTAGCCCTGCGGCTGCTCGGGCGGGGTTTCGGCGTCCGGCGGCTCCGCCTCCGGCTGCGGTTGGGTCAGTCGCCGCAGCCGCTCCTCGGCGTCGATCTCCTCGATGATCTCCTCGAGCCGTTCCTTGGCGGCGCCCTCCATGCCCTCGACCGGGTTGCCCACCCTGCGATCGAGCATGTCGCGGTTGGGCAGCGAGTCCTCCGGCGCGAGCCGGACCAGCAGGCCGGCCGTCGTGCGCACGAGGGGCAGCGTGCGCGCCTCGGTGATCGCCTCGGGGAATTCGCGCTCGTCGACGAACAGCGTCGCGGCTATGTACAGCAACGCCACGAGCACGACCCCCCTGAGCAGCCCGAACACGAAACCGAGCGCGTAATCGAGATGGCCAAGCGCACTGCCCTTGACGCGGTTGGCGACGACGTGCGTGAGGATCGTCAGCGCGACGAGCGTGACCAGGAACAGCAGCGCCGCCGAGACGACCTGCGCGATCCACACCGTGTCGATCATCATGCCGAGCAGCTCGGACAGGTGCGGCCAGCCGTAGAAGGTCGCGAACACCGCGCCGATCCAGGCGCTCACGGTCAGCGTCTCGCGCACGAACCCGCGGATATAGGCAAGGATGCCCGAGACGATCAGGACCGCCGCGACGATGATGTCCGCGATCAAGCCTCGGCCCCCTCGACGGCGCGGGCCGGCGCGCGCGCGTCGGCGAAGATCTCGACTAGCGCCCGGACATCCGCGAGCTCGCGTCGCCGCAGCTCGCCGGTCGCTCCGCCGCCGCGCTGCGGCGGCGTCAGCGCCGAGGCGAAGCCGAGCTTGGCGGCCTCCTTGAGGCGCGCAGCCGCCTGCGCCACCGGGCGCACCTCGCCCGACAGTCCGATCTCGCCGAACACCACGCTTCCGGCGGGGACGGGGCGGTCGGTCAGCGACGACACCAGCGCCGCCGCGACGGCGAGGTCGGCGGCCGGCTCGGCGATGCGGAGGCCGCCGGCGACGTTCAGATAGACATCGCTGCCCGCGAAACGCACCCCGGCCCGCGCCTCGAGCACGGCGAGCACCATCGCGAGGCGAGCGGCGTCCCAGCCGACCACGGCGCGCCGCGGCGTTCCCAGCGGCGACGGGGCGACCAGCGCCTGGATCTCCACCAGCATCGGCCGCGAGCCCTCGATGCCGGCGAAGACCGCCGCGCCGGAGACCGGCTCGTCGCGCTCGGACAGGAACAGGTGCGACGGATTGGCGACCTCGACGAGTCCGCTGCCGGTCATCTCGAAGACACCGATCTCGTCGGTCGGTCCGAAACGGTTCTTGACGGCGCGCAGGATGCGGAACTGGTGTCCGCGCTCACCCTCGAAATAGAGCACCGTATCGACCATGTGCTCGAGCACGCGGGGCCCGGCGATCGCGCCTTCCTTGGTGACGTGGCCGACCAGCAGCAGCACGAACCCGCGCCGTTTCGCGGCCCGGATCAGCTCGTGCGCGCAGGCCCGGACCTGGGCGACCGTCCCCGGCGCCGATTCCAGCGCATCGACGTACATGGTCTGGATCGAATCGATGACCACGAGGTCGGGCGCATCGGGTCCGTTCAGCGTCGCCAGGATCTCTCCGATATCGGTCGCCGCGGCGAGGCCGACCGGGGCGTCGGCGATGCCGAGCCGAGCCGCCCGCATGCGGATCTGCTCGACCGCCTCTTCGCCGGAGACATAGGCGGCCTTGCTAGCGGCGCCCTTGGCGGCGGCAACCTGCAACAGCAACGTCGACTTGCCGATGCCCGGGTCGCCGCCGACGAGCAACGCCGAACCGGGTACCAACCCGCCGCCGACGACGCGATCGAACTCCTCGATCCCGGTGCGCCGCCGCGACGTCTTCTCGGTCCGGCCTTCCAGCGCCGCCAGCTCGAGCGGTTTTCGCTTCGCGCCGGTACGGCGCCCCGCCTTGCCAGCGAGCGGGCCCGACTCCGCGAGCTCTTCGACGATGCTGTTCCACTCGCCGCAGCCGTCGCAGCGGCCGCTCCAGCGCGGATGCACCGAGCCGCAGGACTGGCAGACATATCTGCTCGACGTTCGGGCCATGTCAGGCGCCCCGGCAGCGATTGGCTGATCCAACGTTCATACCAGTTCTTCGTTACCGTGCCGTTACGCGATCGCCAGCGATCGCGGCGGCGTCGCCCCGTTCTTCGTCACCGTGCGCGCACCTCCATCCTGATCGGCCCTTCCGCCCGGCCGTGGATGAACTGGTCGACATATTCGTTTCCGGACCGGTCGATCTCGGCCGTCGGGCCATGCCAGATGATCCGGCCCTTGTAAAGCATCGCGATGCGATCGGCGATCTTGCGCGCACTCGCCAAATCGTGCGTGATCGAGAGCGCGGTCGCGCCCAGTTCGCGCACGCATTTGACGATCAGGTCGTTGATCACGTCGCTCATGATCGGGTCGAGCCCCGTCGTCGGCTCGTCGAAGAAGATGATCGCGGGCTCGGTGGCGATGGCGCGCGCGAGACCGACGCGCTTCTTCATGCCGCCCGACAGCTCGGCCGGCCACAATTCCGCGACCTCCGCCGTGAGTCCGACGTCGGCGAGCTTCGCCAGCGCCGTCTCGCGCGCCGCACCGCGCTCCTTGCCCAATCCCTGGGTCAGGCCGAAGGCGACATTCTCCCATACCTTGAGGCTGTCGAACAGGGCCGCACTCTGGAACAGCATGCCGAACTTGCGGTTGATCCGCTCGCGCTCGCCGGCATTGAGGCCGATCACCGACTCGCCGTCGATCTCGATGCTGCCGTCTTCCGGCTCCAGCAGGCCGAGCACGCATTTGAGCAGCACCGACTTGCCGGAGCCGGATCCGCCGATGACGACGACCGATTCGCCGACGCCGATGTCGAGGTCGAGACCGTCGAGCACGATATTGTCGCCGAACCGCTTGCACAGGTTGCGGATGCGGATCTTCGGAGGCGGTTGCGCGGCATTCATTTGGCGAAGAACAGCTCGGTGATGATGTAGTTGGAGATGAGAATGAGGATCGCCGCCGAGACGACGGCGTTGGTCGTCGCCGCCCCGACCCCCTGGGCGCCGCCGCGGCTGTGGTATCCGTTGTAGCAGCCCATCAGGGCGACGATGAAACCGAAGCACGCGGCCTTGACGATGCCGGAGAAGACGTCGACGAACTCGAGATACTGCCAGGTGTTCTTGAGGTAGACGCCCGGATTGAAGCCGAGCTTGTAGACGCCGATGATGTAGCCGCCGAATACGCCGATGACGTCGCCCACGAGCACGAGCAACGGCAGCATGGTGAAGCCGGCGATCAGGCGCGGCGCGATCAGGTATTTCAGCGGGTTGGTCGACAGCGTGGCCAGCGCGTCGATCTGCTCGGTCACGCGCATGGTGCCGATCTCGGCGGCCATGGCCGCGCCGATGCGGCCGGCGACCATCAGCCCCGCGAGCACGGGGCCGAGTTCGCGCGTCATCGACAGCACGACCACCGTGGCCACCGCGCCTTCGGCGGAAAACCGGGCGAACCCCGTATAGCTCTGCAACGCCAGCACCATGCCGGAGAACAGCGTCGTCAGCCCGACCACCGGCAGCGAGTAGTAGCCGATCTCGAGCATCTGGCGGCCGAGCAGGCGCGGATAGAGCGGCGGCCGCACGCAGTGCGAGGTCGAGACCACCGCGAACAGCGCGAGCCGGCCGGTCGCGGCGAGGAACGCCAGAAACGCGCTGCCGATCGCCTGGAAGACGTTCACGCAGCGTCTCCGTCGTCAGCGCGATAGCGGCGGCGGAACCTGTGGCCGAGGCCGGTGAGAATCTCGTAGCCGATGGTGCCCGCCTCCGCCGCGAGCGCGTCGACATCGTGATGCGGTCCGATCAGATCCACCATGTCACCGGGCTTGGCCTCCGGGACCCGCGTCACATCGAGGGTCGTCAGGTCCATCGACACGCGGCCGATGACGGGGACGGCGACATCGCCGATGCGAGCACTGCCGCGACCACCGAGGCTCCGCAGATAGCCGTCGGCGTAGCCGGCTGCAACGGTCGCCACGCGAGTCGGCCCGGCGAAGCGGTGCGTGGCACCATATCCAACGGTCTGGGGGGTGTCAACGTCCCGGATTTGCAGGATTTTTGCCTGCAAGCGCACGACCGCGGTCATGGCGTTCTGCGTTCCCGGTTGCGGGTTGATGCCATAGAGCGCGGCACCCGGCCGGACGAGATCGAAATGGAAATCGCGACCGAGGAAAATGCCCGAGGAGTTGGCAAGGCTCGCCGTCGCCGGCGGCAGCGCGGCGACGGCCTCGGCAAAGGCCGTCCGCTGCGCGGCGTTCAGCGGATGTCCCGCGTCGTCGGCGCAGGCCAGGTGGCTCATCACGCCGCGCAGCTCGAAGGCCTCGAGCGGCGCCGGGTCGGCGACCAGTCGCGCCAGTTCCTGCGGCGGCAGGCCGAGCCGCGCCATGCCGGTGTCGAGGTGCAGGACCGCCGGCAGGCGCTTCTTCGACGAAGTACAATATCTGCCCCAGGCCTCGGCCTGCCCGAGATCGTTGAGCACCGGCAGCAGCGAGCCGGCTTCGAACAGCGCCGGTTCGCCGGCGATCAGCCCGTTGAGCACGCAGATCTCCGCCTCTCCGAGCAGGCCGCGCAGGGCCAGACCCTCATCCGGCGTGGCCACGAAGAAGCTGCGGCAACCGGCGTCCCAGAGCGTGCGGGCGACGGGCTCGAGCCCGAGACCGTAGGCGTCGGCCTTGACCGCGGCGCCTGTCGCGGCGGGGCGCGCCCGCTCGGCCAGCAGGCGCCAGTTCGCGGCGATCGCGGCGAGGTCGACGGTCAGGACGGCGCCGCCGTGAACCGCACCGGACTCCGCGATCGTGCCCATCGTGTCAAAGCTGGTCTTCGCTGCCGTGCAACCGGTCGAGATCGTCAAACTTGGTCAGAGCACCGTCGAAATAGAGATCGATCGTGCCGACGGGGCCGTGGCGCTGCTTGGCGATGATCACGCTGGCGGTCTTGCGGACCTCCTCCATCCGGCTCTGCCAGCGTGCGTGGCGCTCCTCGAAGCGGTCCCCCTTCTCGTCGATGCCGTGCACGGGCTCGCCCTTCTCGAGGTAGTACTCCTCGCGGTAGATGAACATGACGACGTCGGCGTCCTGCTCGATCGACCCCGACTCCCGCAGGTCGGCGAGCTGCGGCCGCTTGTCCTCGCGGTTCTCGACCTGGCGGCTGAGCTGCGAGAGCGCGAGCACCGGAACCCCGAGCTCCTTGGCCAGCGTCTTCAGGCCGCGCGTGATCTCCGAGATCTCCTGCACGCGGTTATCCTGGCGGCGCACGGTGGACGGCTGCAGCAGCTGCAGGTAGTCGACGACGACGAGATCGAGACCCGACTGGCGCTTGAGGCGCCGGGCCCGCGTGCGCATCGCCGAGACCGACAGCGCCGGCGTGTCGTCGATGAACAGCGACACGCGGTGCATTTCCTGACTCGCCACGGCGAAGGCCTGGAACTCCTCCGCGTTGATCTCGCCGCGACGGATGCGGTCGGACGGGATGCCCGACTGCTGCGACAGGATGCGCGTGGCCAGCTGTTCCGACGACATCTCGAGCGAGAAGAACAGGACGCGATGGTTGCGCGCCTCGCCGTCGTGCCGGTCGTCGCTCGGCCTGGCCGCGCGCGCCGCGTTGTAGGCGATGTTCGTGGCGAGCGCCGTCTTGCCCATCGACGGGCGCCCGGCGAGGATGATCAGGTCGGACGGATGCAGGCCGCCGAGCCGACGATCGAGGTCGACCAGTCCGCTGGTGACGCCGACGACGTGCCCCTCGCGCCGGTAGGCCTGCTCCGCCTCCTCGAGGGCGACGAGCGCCGCCTGTTTCAGCGAGACGATGCCGCGCTCCGCCTCGCCGACCGTCGCCAGGTCGTAGAGCCGCTGTTCGGCCCCCTCGATCTGCGCGACCGCGGGCACGTCGAGATCGTGGCGATAGGCCTCGTTGACGACGTCCTCGCCGAGGCCGATCAGCTGCCGTCGCAGATAGAGGTCGTGGATCGTGCGGCCGTAATTCTGAACATTGACGACGCTGACCACCGAGGCCGCGAGGTCGAACAGGTACTGCCCGCCGCCGACGTCCTCGAGCGACTCGTCCTTCTCGAAATAGTGCCGCAGCGTCAGCGGGCTCGCCACCTGCCCCCGCTCGATGAGCCGCGCCGCCGCCTCGTAGATGCGACCGTGCACCGGCTCGTAGAAATGCTCGGCGAGCAGGAAGTCGGCGACCTTCTCGAAGGCGCGGTTGTTGGTCAGGATCGCGCCGAGCAGCGCCGCCTCGAGTTCCGCGTTGTGGGGCGGCGTCCGGTAGCCAGGTGAATCGGCTCCCTCGTCACGCAGCCGCGTGACCGTCCCGTCGGTCGCTGTTTCGATCATGCGCGAGAGACTACACCCGCCCCGCGGCGGGCGTAACCGTTCAATCGAGAGGATAACGGGGATAAGTCGGCAGGGCCGCTTGAATCATGCGATTACGCCTTCTCCTGCGCGTCGTCCCCGGGTTCGGCGGGCGCCTCCGCAGCGGCCTCTTCGGCCTCCGGCGCGGCCGACTCGGCGGCGGGCTCGGCCTGCTTTTCCTCTTCGACGTCGTCGAGCGCGTGCGTCGCCGACTCGACCAGATCCTCGACCGGCGCGCTCTCGAGCATCGCCGCGGCGGCCTTGGCCGCCGCCGCCGCCGCCTCGGCTTCGGCCTCGGCCGCCTCCTCGTCGGCGCGCGTCATGGCGCGGCCGGTCTCCGCCTGCCGCTTCGCCTCCTCCGCGGAACGGGCCACGTTCACGCTGACCGTGACCGCGACCTCCGGATGCAGGCTGACGCGCATGTCATGCAGGCCGAGCGTCTTGATCGGCCGGTCCATGACCACCTGGTTGCGCCCGACGGTGACGCCGTCCTCGGTCAGGGCGCCGGCGATATCGCGCGCCGTCACCGAGCCGTAGAGCTGACCGCTCTCGCCGGCGCTGCGGATGATCACCACCCTGCGGCCCTCGACCTGCACGGCCACCTTTTCGGCCTCCTGCCGGCGCTCGAGATTGTCGGCCTCGAGCTGCTTGCGCTGGGTCTCGAACAGTTCGAGGTTCTGTTTCGTCGCCCGCAGCGCCTTCTTGCGCGGCAGCAGGAAGTTCCGGGCGAAGCCGGACTTGACCTTCACCACATCGCCCATCTGGCCGAGCTTCTCGACCCGCTCGAGCAGAATCACTTGCATTGTTCCATCCTCCTTTGCTCCGGCGGGCGGAGCCGATTGGTCATTCGTTTAGCGGCAAATCAGGCTCGAGGCAACGCTACCCTTCGCCGTCGTTCGGCGCGCCGGAGAGCCGGCGGCGCAGGCCCAGCAGCTGTTCGACCAGGCCGAGCACGGTAATCAGCATGGCGATCCAGCCGAGCACGACGAGCAGGGCATAGAAGATCGCCAGCATCGGCCGGCCACCCGCCGTCCGGCGGCTGAGCACATGGATCACCCCGAGCCCCTGCAGGAAGAACGGGACCGCCATCACGACCGCGAAATTGCGCAGGAAATAACCCAGGTCGCCGGAGAGCAACACGCCGGCCAGCGCCGCCGCAGCGCCGACCGGCGCCGGCCACGCCGGCAGCTCGAGGGCGGCGATATCGGGCGACGGCCGGAGATTGCGCCCCGTGCCGACGAGAACCGCCTGCGCCAGCGCCGCGTTCACCGTGAGCATGAGCAGCCAGACCGCGATCATGGTGCCGGGCAGCAGTGGCGTCACCATGCGCGCGAACAGCTCGGGATCCGCGGCATCGAGCATGTCGCCGACCTTCAGCGTGAAGCCGTGGACGGCGGCCTCCATGCCCGCCCCCTCGCGCAGCAGCAGCAGCGACATGACGACGAGGCCGGCCATGCCGATGCCGGTCAGCCACGCCGCGAGCAGGCCGGGCGGATACCATTCGACCGTGCCGTCGGCCATCCGGCGCGACAGCATCGCCTGGCGGACGAGCAACGCCGCCGGGACGGCGCACACGAGGAAGTAGCCGAGACCGGTGGCGACGCCTCCGGTGAGCGCCGCCGCCAGCGTCCCGCCGAGCCCGGCCACGCCGCCGGCGAGCGCACCGAGCCCGAGCCCGGCAGCGTACAGGAATGCCGGCGCCAGATAGGCGAGTATCATGCCGGCCAGCGTGCCGCTCAGGCTCGCCAGGTAGACCGCCGCGCTGAACAGGCCGGCCGCCACCGCCACCAGGAGCCAGTACCGAAACATTTCAATGTCTCCCGCGGCACCGCCGCGGGCCCCGTGTGCTGCCGGTGCCGGCCCCTACTTGACGATGTAGGGCAGGAGCGCCAGGAACCGCGCACGCTTGATGGCGCGGGACAGCTCGCGCTGTTTCTTGCTCGACACCGCGGTGATGCGGCTGGGCACGATCTTGCCGCGTTCGGAGACGAAGCGCTGCAGCAGCTTGGTGTCCTTGTAGTCGATCACCGGCGCGTTCGGGCCGGCGAACGGGCACGACTTGCGGCGGCGGAAGAACGGTCGACGTCCGCCGGGTGCAGGGCGGGGGGCGGCATCGGCGCTCATTTCCTGCCTCCGTCGTCTTTCTTGCCGCGGGACGGCCGCTCCGAGCGGCCGGATCGGTCGTCGCCGTCGCGGTGGGCGCGCTCGCGCTCGCCGCGGCCCTGCATGACGGCCGACGGACCTTCGGGCAGGTCGTCGGTGCGGATCGTCAGGTGGCGCAGCACGTCCTCGTTGAGGCGCATCTGGCGCTCCATCTCGTGCAGCACGTCCGGCGCGGCCTCGATGTTGAACAGGACGTAGTGGCCCTTGCGGTTCTTCTTGATGCGGTAGGAGAGCGTCTTGAGTCCCCAATACTCGCGGCGGTGGACCTTGCCGCCGCCACCGGTGACGATCTCGGCGAAACCGTCCGCCAGACCGTCCACCTGCGCGGCGGAGACGTCCTGCCGGGCAATGAAGACATTCTCGTAATAAGGCATCGTCGGTGCGACTCCCTCTGGCTGTTCGCGACCCGGCGTCGCCGCGAACCGCTCGCGGACCGACCGACCCGGATCTAGCCGGCCGTACGCTGCGTCGACCGGCAAGGAGTTGTCGAAGCGGCGCACTATACACATTCCGCGCCAGCGGTGAAGCGGAAAATCGGCATTCGGGGCCGCCGGTCGACGACCGGACACTGAACAGATGCGGCGCCGGTGACGCCAATGATTCCGGGCGTTCGGGGTGGCGCGCGGGACTCGACGACATAGATCGAATAGCAGTGCGGCGAGGACCGGCGGTCCGGCCCCGGCGCAGCGGCGGGGTCTGGAGGGCAGGATGGAATTCGGCGAGATCTCGAAACGAACGACCGATGCGGTCTGTCGATCGCTCGATACGGAGGTCGGCGAAGAGGTTCGCGCGACAATCAACCGCATCATCGAGGAGGCGATCGTCGACGTCGTCGCGCGCACCTCGCAGCGTTGCGTCAACGCGGCGGTGCGCTGCTGCGGGCCGGAAGCGGACCTGGCGCACAAGATCGCCGAGGGCATCGAGCAGGCGCAGGTGGCGCTGATCGCGAATCTCAGCAGCTTGCGCTAAGGCACTCGTCCGCCCGGTATTTCGTCGCGGCGGGGGCGGGACCGTCCGCGCGCGGCGCGGACGGTCCCGGTGGGCGGCCGGCGGGCGCTCCTAGACCGTCGCGGCGACGGCCGGCGCCGGGCCGCTCTCGGTCGGCAGACCGGCCCCGATCCAGTCCTCCTTGCCTTCCTCGTATTCGCGCACCCGGGTGTAGCCGAGACGCTCCAGCCGGCGCGCCGCCAGCGTCGAACTCTGGCATGCCGTGTTGGCGCAGTAGACGACGATCTCGGCGTCCTTGTCGGGGAGCAGCGTCGGCGCCAGCGTCTCGACCTGCTCGTGCGGGATGTTGATGGCGCCCGGCAGGTGGGCGTCCTCGAAGTAGCGCGGCGGCAACGCCTCGACGACGGTAACCTTCTTCAGCTTCGACTTCAGCTCGTCGCGCCAGATTCGCTCGACCATTGCAGATTCTCCTCGTTCATTGGGCGTTATTGCCCGGTTTCCCGGGGCCGGACGCGCACCGCGCCGGCCCGTCACCCACCGAATTGGTTTGCAAACGTGCTTATTGAAGTGACAGAATAGCGAATCAAATTCGCAAAAATGCGAGGATACGCCGCGTGCTCAGCTGGGACGATCTCCGCGTCCTCCTGCAGATCGCCCGGGCCGGCAGCGCTGGGCGTGCCGCGGCACGGCTGGGCGTGCATCCGGCTACCGTGTTCCGCCGACTCAACGCCGCCGAGAGGAACATCGGCGTGCGGCTGTTCGAGCGGCGGCCGTCGGGCTACGTCGCCACCGCGGCGGGCGAGGAGCTGCTCGCCGTGGCCGAGCCGATCGAGCAGGAAGTCGCCGAGCTGGAGCGGCGCATCGCCGGGCGCGACACGCGGCCCAGCGGCACGGTCCGACTGACGACGACCGACACCCTGCTGTTCCGGCTGCTGACGCCGCACCTCGCATCGTTCCGGCGCAGCTGCCCCGAGATCGACCTGCACGTCGTCGTCTCGAACCGTTTCCTCGACCTCACACGGCACGACGCCGACATCGCCATCCGGCCGACCCTAAGTCCGGGCGGCACGCTCGTCGGGCGGCGCATCTCGGCGATCGCCAGCGCGGTCTATGGACGGGACGGCGAGCCGGCGGACGGCGCGCCGCCGCATCCCGCCGATCGCGAGTGGGTGGTCCCGGACGAGAGTCTCGCGCAGCTGCCGGCACGACAGTGGCTCGCCGAGCGGGGCGCCGCGCGGCGGCCCGTCTACCGGGTCAACACGCTGGTCGGCGCGCTGGAGGCGGCAAAGGCCGGGATCGGGCTGGCGGTCCTGCCCTGCTTCATGGGCGACGCCGAGCCCGGTCTGCGGCGCCTCGGCCCACCGGTGCCCGAACTCGTCAGCGAACTGTGGCTGCTGACGCACGAGGATATGCGACGCGTCGCCCGGGTGCGTGCGCTAATCAACTTCCTCGCCGATGCGCTGCGCGGCGAGCGGCCGCTGCTCGAGGGCAGGCGCCCGCATGTGGCCCCCGTCAACGGCTCGTGAGGTGCCGTCGCGGGCGCTTGCCCGGCGTGCGAGGGCCTGCCAAGATGCCGAATCGCCAACGCTTTCGCATCCTGCGGGCGGCGGCGAACCTGCACGTTCAAGGGTGCTCGGATCATGCGGCAGCGGGCGGCGCTGAAGAATTTCGCAGCTTGGTCGGGGTTGCTGCTGCTGGCGGCTTGCACGAGCACGACCGAGATCCTGCAGGGCTATATCGGCCGGCCGGTCAGCGACGTCGTCGTCGAATTCGGCATGCCCTCGGGCGCCTTCGACGTCGGCGACGGCCGACGCGCCTTCCTGTGGTCGCGCATCAACACCTTCACGACGCCGGGCTACGCGCGGACCACCGTCATGCGCCACCCGGCGTCGCGCGACCCGGCCAGGCCGCGGCACGCGGATATCTGGACCTACACGACGACGATCGAGCCGCCGGAGACGTACAGCACGACGTGCAACTACGTGATCTACGCCGAGCGTGCGAACAACCAGCTCGAAGGTCCCGCGGGCTGGACGGTGACCGGCTTCGAGGAGCCGCCGGCGGGGTGCTGACGCCGGCCGGCGATTACCCGTTCACAGGCGCTCCGCCGCGCCGCGGCCCGCGCCGAAAGCCGACGTGGCGGATGCATCGAAAAGACCGGCCCCCGAAACCGGGGACCGGCCGTTCCGTAAAGAGTCTGCCGCCTAGGGCAGATCGAGCCGCATCAGCACGAGGCCGTTGAGGCCGTCGCTGGCGATGATCGTGTCGCTGTTGGGGAAGAACGGATAGACGCCCCACGGTCCCTCGAAGATGTTGACGTTGAAGTTGAGGTGGTTGTTCGGCAGCCGCGGTTCGGTGTCCATGTGCGCGACCTCGGCGAGCGTCGCGGTCTGCCGCGGGCCGCTGCCCGGACCGCGGGTCAGCTCGGTGACGCGGACGCCGGCGGTGTAGTTCGCGTGGTAGACGAACTCCCGGCCCGAAGCGTCCGTGCGAACGAACATATTGTGGTCGATCGACGCCGCCGGCGAGTCGAACGTGCTGACGACGCCCGGGTTCTCAAGGTCCTGGACGTTCCAGACGTAAGTGCGCGCCGTGTCCGGCAGATTCGGATTGCGCGGGTCCTTGACCCCGAACAGCTCGTCTTCCTCGTCGCCGACGACGAGGAAGGCGTGGTCCTCGGTCAGCCAGCCCTGGTGCGTGAACGATGCGCCGAGATAGCTCCTCTCCGAGATGGTGATCGAGTCGTCGGACCTGACATCGACGACACCCTTGTCGGTGACGTCGTAGATGCCGACCGTCAGATCGATCCCGTTGAAGACGAAGGCGATCTCGCGCCCCCGATAGCGCCTGTCCGGCCCGCGATAGACGACGACCTGCGTATCGTGCGTGTCGCGCCCGAGCAGCTGCCCGACCTCGACGGGAGCGAGCGGGTCGCGTGAGAGGTCGAGGATCACCATGCCCTCCTCGACGAAGGCCGGGTCGACGGTCGCGTCCTTCGTGACGCCGCTGAGGTAGGCGAAGCCGGTCTCCTCGTTGATCGAGATGTTGTGGGCGGCGAGCAGCCCGTTTCCGAGATAGCGCGCGTCGACCGACAGCGTGCCGCCGGGCGGCGGCCCTTGCATGCGGTCGAGCCTGGTCAGCTCGAAGATGCCGACGCCGTTGCCGCGCACCTCGCTGGTGAAATAGACGTGGTCGTTGTAGGTCTTCATGTCCCACCAGAAATTGCGCAGCGTGTTGCGGTCGACGGTGGGTATGTAGCCTAGGAACAGCGGGTTGCGCGGGTCGGTGACGCGCACGAATGCGACGCCGGAATTGTGGCCGACAATGGCGTATTCCTCGCCGGCGGGCGACGTCCAGCCCCAGATGTCGGAGAGGAAGGTGGCGCCGGTGAAGACGAGGCGCGTCGCGCCGAGTTCGGCGTTCGTCACCTGGCCGAGGAATTCGAGGTTCAGCGTGTCCGGGAACGGGCCGAGAATGGAGGGCATGCCCTTGCCGGTCTGCCGCAACCGCTTGACTTCCCCGCCTTCCTTCGTGTGGCCGAGCAGCGACGGATCGCTCGGGATCTTCTCCGGGCCGTCGGCGCTCGCGCCGGGTGGCGCCGACGCCAGCAGCAGCGCCGATGCCGCCACGATCAGGCGCCGTGAAACCTTCCCTCTCCGGACCTCGCCGGACGTGTGGGCTGCAACGCAATTCTTGCTCATTCTTACACTTCCTGCCGTTCGATGGCCTTGAGCGGCCGTTGAATGTCGCGGCATCATGGCGTGCGGAATGGGCAGCGGCAAGGGCCCTGCGCCCGCAGCGAGAGGTGACCTCATGACCGGCGATCCGGCGGCCCTGGTCCGTCGCTTCTACGACGAGGCCTGGAACCGGGCCGACGAGGCGGTCGCCCGCGAGATCCTGCATCCCGAAATCGCGTTTCGTGGCTCGCTGGGGCCCGAACGGCGCGGGATCGACGGTTTCATCGACTAC
>JBFHDX010000031.1:0-33321 GCA_041584475.1 Alphaproteobacteria bacterium | reverse complement strand
GCGATAGATCTCCTCGCTGCCGCCCTCGTCCGCCTTGCGATAATACGCGTTCACCGACTCGGCCTCGAGCCGCGTCGGCCCGCGGGTCACCACGACGCTGCCCTGGGCGAGCAGCGAATTCTCGCTGCGCCGCCATTCGAGGCCCTTTTCGGCCGTGATTTCGAGCGGCACCACGTCACCCTGTGCCGCCGCCGGCAACGCGCCGCCGACGGCGAGCGCCAACGCCGCCGCCAGCGCAACCACGCGCGTCATGGATCGGCAGCTCACGGAACCGACCCCGGGGCGGCAAACAGGATCGCGCGGGCCGGGCCGACGAAATGGAACACCGCCGTTTTCTCGCGGATCCGGAAGCCCTGTGCCTGCAGCTGTCCGAACGGCGCCTGCGCTTCCAGCGGGTCGTACCCGGCACCCGTCCCCTTCGCGAGGTTGAAGCTGACGCCGCCGGTCCTCAGTTCGAGGCCGCTGTCGTGGAACAGGGTCACCGAGTCGTCGAGTTCGAGGACGCGGTTTTCGCGATGGTAGCGACCGCTCGGCGCCTCCACCGCGAGCCAGGATTCGTCGCGTAGGACGATATCGGCCTTCGGCAGGGCAAGCGTCACGAGATCGGCATCCTTGCGCGTCTGGCTCGCGTTGTCGAACGTGACCGCGTAGGGCCGTCCCTCGGCGCTCGAACCGCTGATCCGCGCATTGACGACGCGCAGCGACTCCACGTCCTCCTGCTCGATGCGGACCGGACCGATATTGAACACCGCCTCGTCGTTGCGCAGCTGCGGCCAGATCACGACGGCGGCGATCATCGCCGCGGCCAGGGTCAGCAGGAACAGCTTCGCGAAGCCGACGAACCGGCCGTAGCGTCGCCCCGCGCGACGCTGATCGTCGACCGAGAAATACTCGGCGAGCAGGCGACGCGTGCCCTCGCCGGCGTTGATCGCCAGCGGGTCCGGTCCGCCGGCCGGCCCGGCGATGTCAGACGACTCCGGCGCGAAGGCAGTCATGAATATGCAGGATCCCGACGGGCCGGCCGTCTTCGACAACGAACAGCCCGGTAATGGAGTACTGGTTCATCAGGGCGACCGCCTCGGCGGCAAGCGCCTGCGGCCGGATGTGTTTCGGGTTCGCGGTCATCACCGAACCCGCGGTCTGGTCGAACAGCGTGCGGCCCATATGACGTCGCAGGTCGCCGTCGGTGATGACCCCGGCCAGCCGGCCCGTGCCGTCGACGACGCCGACGCATCCGAAGCTTTTCGCGGTGATCACGAGTATCGCCTCGGCCATCGGCAGATCGAGGCCGCACAGCGGCACGGCGTCGCCGGTGTGCATCAGGTCGGCGACGCGCAGCAGGCTGCTGCCCAGCTTGCCGCCCGGGTGCAGGACGCGGAAATCCTGCGGCGAGAACCCCTTGCGTTCGAGGAGAGCGACCGCCAGCGCGTCGCCGAGCGCGAGGCTCGCCGTCGTCGAGGTCGTCGGCGCCAGCCCCATGGGGCACGCCTCCGGACTGGGCGGCAGCAGCAGCGTGACGTCGGCCGTCTCGTCGAGCGAGCTGCCCGCGCGCGCCGTGACGGCGATCAACGGGATCGAGAAGCGTCGCGTATATTCGAGAAGGTCGCGCAACTCCTGCGTCTCGCCGGAATTGGAAAGCGCCAGCACGGCGTCGTCGGGCGTGATCATGCCGAGGTCGCCGTGGCTCGCCTCCGCCGGGTGCACATACTGCGCCGGGGTTCCGGTCGAGGCCAGCGTCGAGGCGATCTTTCGGGCGATGTGGCCGCTCTTGCCCATGCCGGTGACGATGACCCGGCCCTTGGCACCGGCCAGCAGGTCGAGCGCAGCGACGAAGCTGTCGCCGAGCGACGCGGCGAGCGCATCGATGCCCTCGGACTCGAGTCGCAGGACCCGACGCGCGGACGCCACGTCGGGACGGCTGCCGGAGGCAACCGTATCGCGTTTCGCGGCGCCGGTCTCGTTGGCGGCTGTCATGCAGGTCCCATCCTTATCTTTGCCGGAAGACGCGCTTCCGGTTCGGATCGCCATACGACCCGCTGCGCCCATAGATATAGGACAAACGTGGAGAGATTGTTAACCCGCCTAGCAAAAATTGTGCCGTCGGCGGCGGAAGCGTCGTTATTCGGCTCTCTCCCACGAACCGTCCGGTTGTCGGCAGGCCGTTCCGTAGGCCTGTTGCGCACGACCATCGATGATCACTTCGGTGAGGTACTCGCGGCAGTAGCGTCCGGCACGGCTCGCCTCGGTCCGTGTCGGCGTCACCGCATATTGCGCGCGCCCGTCCGGATCGTCCCAGCGCACGGTCTGGCCGTCGGGTGCGTGCGTCAGCGCCTGCGCGACGCAGTGCTGGTCGGTCTGGTCCATGGTGCGCCCGATGTTGCCGCCGATGAGCACACCGATAATCGTGCCGCCGATGACCGCCGCGGTGCGGCCATCGCCCTTGCCGACGCGCGAGCCGACCGCGGCGCCGGCGATCCCGCCGAGGATCTTGCCGAGCAGCTCATGGTCGCAGCGGCCAAGCGGCACGCCGAGCGCGGCGTTCGACGGCGCCTCGTAGACGTTCGCCGGTCCGCGGCGCGGCGGTGCCCCGTAGCCGGACCAGCCCTTCTTGCATTCGTACTTCTCCTCGTAGCCGTGCCGGTCGGCCTTGTATTTGTACTTGCAGCCGCCCGCCTCGTGTTCGTACTTCTGCCGGGCGATGTCCCGCCAGATGCCGTCGCACTTGAGCGATTCCGTATAGCCTTTGCGGGTCTCCCTGAATCTGTACTCGCAGCCGCCACGCTCCGACTTGATCCTGTATTCCTGCTCGTCACCGCCGCGGCGCCGGCTTTCGTCATCGGCCAGCGCCGCAACATGGCCGGCCGCGATCGCGATCAGCGCGGCCGAAACGATGATCCGCGTCGTCTTCGTCATGGTGCCAGACTCCCAGATAGGCGGCAGCGATAGGGCGGGCGGCCCGATCCGGGCCGGTGCGAGCAGCCGGTGTGCGCCGCGGGACCGCGCATCAGCCGTGCGAAAAGATATCCTCGCCGGCCCAGCCGGCGAGATCAAGCTCGGCACGGACCGGCAGGAAAGCGAACGCCGCCTGCGCCAGATGTCCGCGTCCCTCGCGCGCCAGCATGCCGTCGAGCCGCTCCTTGAGCGCATGCAAGTGGAGCACGTCGGCGGCCGCATATTCGAGCTGTGCCGGCGTCAGCTCCTCCGCCCCCCAGTCGGAGCTCTGCTGCTGCTTCGAGAGATCCACGCCGAGCAACTCCTTGCAGAGATCCTTCAGCCCGTGTCGGTCGGTGAAGGTGCGCGCCAGTCGCGACGCGATCTTCGTGCAGTAAAGCGGCCGGCATTCGATGCCGAGATGGTGGCGCAGCATGGCGATATCGAAACGCGCGTAGTGAAACAGCTTGAGAACGTCCGGAGCTTCGAGCAACGCCCTCAGGTTCGGCGCCTTGCGCTGACCGGGCGCGACCTGCACGAGATGGCACGCGTCGCCGTCGCCGGAGAGCTGCACCAGGCACAGCCGGTCCCGATGCGGGTCCAGGCCCATCGTCTCGGTATCGACGGCGACGGCATCACCCAGCTCCAGGTCGGACGGCAGATCGCCACGATAAAGCTGGATGTCCAAGCGAAGTCCCCGCTCCAGTAACGGCCGCCGCGGTGGCTATGGTGCCCAGGAGAAGACTCGAACTTCCACGGCCTTGCGGCCACAGGTACCTGAAACCTGCGCGTCTACCAATTCCGCCACCTGGGCTCCGGGTGGCGGGAATCTCTTGAAAACGGCGGTGCTTGTCAACGATGTTTTCCGGCGGCGGCGAATTTTCGGCGGCCCCCGAGCGTGCCCGTATCGCACCCGTTCGTTTCGGCTGGCAAGGCGGCATGCGACCGGTGTAGGTTGCACCGCAACACGGCGGGCGGCCAAGCCAGAGGAGCGACGGGGTGTCATGATGAAGGGCAAGCTGGTTACCGTATTCGGCGGATCGGGGTTCATCGGACGGTTTCTCGTGCAGCGCCTCGCGAACGCAGGGGCGAGGGTCCGCGTGGCGGTGCGCCATCCGCGCGATGCGGAATTCCTGCAGCCGCTGGGCGACGTCGGACAGATCGCGGCGATGCGCGCGTCCGTCACGCACGAGGGCTCGATGCGGGCGGCCCTGGCCCGCGCCGATGCGGTGGTCAACCTGGTCGGCATCCTGTACGAGAAGGGGCGCCGGTCCTTCGATGCGGTGCACCGCCAGGGTGCCGAGAACGTCGCGCGGACGGCGAAGGCCGCGGGCGTGCAACGCATGGTGCAGATGTCCGCGCTCGGCGCCGACGCCGCGTCGAAGTCGAAATACGCGCGCAGCAAGGCGGCGGGCGAGGCCGCGGTGCTGGCGGCGTTTCCCGAGGCGGCGATCGTCCGGCCGAGCGTCGTGTTCGGACCGCATGACGGGTTTTTCAACCGCTTCGCCTCGCTCGCCCGGTTCAGCCCGGTATTGCCGCTGTTCGGCTGCGAGGGGCCGCAATATCGCGACGGCCGCCTCGACGTCTGCCCCGGCGGCGGCGTGAAGTTTCAGCCGGTCTATGTCGGCGACGTGGCCGACGCGATGATGGCGTGCCTCGCCGACCGGTCTACCGACGGAAAGATCTACGAGCTTGGCGGTCCGGCGGTCTACGGCATCCGCGAGATCATGGAGATGGTCCTGCGCGAGACCGGGCGCCGCCGGCTGTTGCTGCCCGTTCCCTATTGGCTGGCGACGCTCGAGGCGACCTTCCTGCAGCTGCTGCCGGTGCCGCCGCTGACCCCCGATCAGGTGGAGCTGCTCAAGCGCGACAACATCCTCAGCGGCGACCTGCCCGGGCTTAGGGATCTGGGGATCGAACCGACCGGCGCCGAGGCGATCATCCCGACCTACCTGTCGCGCTATCGGCGCGGGGGGCGTTTCGGCGGCGTGCGTATGGCGTGACGGGGCCAACCCCTTCGCCCCGCGGCGTCCGCCGCACGGGCGTTTACGACGCGATCGTTCCCTCGAGATATGCTCTGCGACGTTGCGGTGGCAGGTGCTCGATCGCATAGCGCAGCATCGTGCGGGGCATGCGTCGGTGGTTTTCGATCAGGAACGCCTCGGCGGCCGGCCGGTCGCGCTTGCCGACTTCGCGCAGCATCCACCCGACCGCCTTGTGGATCAGGTCGTGCGGATCGTCCCGCAGCAGGCGCGCGAGCTTCAGCGTATCGCTGAAGTCGCCGGCCCTGATGAAGGCCAGCGTCGCCATGATGGCGATGCGCCTGTCCCAGACGCTCGCCGAGCGGGCGAGACGGAACAGGGGGGCCCGCGCGCGATCGATGAGGTGGGCGCCGACGATGTGCGGTGCCGAGACGTCCACGAGATCCCAGTTGTTGATGCGGTCCGTGTTCTCGAGGTAGCGGCGGTAGACGTCGGCTTGGTCCGCTGGGCCGCGGGCCCGGAACCGGTCGACCATGAGAACCAGCGCCAGCAGCCTCGCCTCGTGGTAGGGCGATGCCAGCAGTTCCGCGATCTCGTCCAGCGACAGCGCGCGGTAGTGCGCTGCGAGACGCCGCACCTCGGGCACGCGCAGCCCGAGGAAGATGTCGCCGGCACCGTATTCGCCCGGGCCGGTCTTGAAGAAACGCTGCAGCGTCCGGGCGTGCTCCGGGCTGCCCAGTGCCCGCAGGCGATGCTCGATGTCGCGTCGCACCGTGCTGATGTCGTCCGGTGCTGCTGTGCGGGTCCGCGTCAAATGTAGATCCAGTAAAGAAGCGCGCCACCGAGCGCCAGGCGATACAGCACGAACGGCCCGAAGCCCGCGCTCTGCAACCAGCGCATCATCGCGGCGATCGAGACAATCCCGGCGACGAACGCCAGGGCCGCGGCATAACCGGCATCGATACCCAGCTGCACGTTGCCGGCCTGCCAAAGCTCGGAACCGGCGAGAAGACCTGCGCCGGCGATGGTCGGAATCGACAGCAGAAGCGAGAAGCGCGCAGCCTCGGTCCGCTCCATGCCGAGGAACCGGCCCGCCGTCATCGTAATGCCGGACCGGCTGGTGCCCGGAATGAGCGCCAGCACCTGCGCCAGACCGACGATCAAGGCCGAGCCGGCGGTAAGATGCTCGATGCGGTGAAGGGTCATGCCGATGCGGTCCGCGCCCCACAGCACCAGGGCAAAGCCGATCGTCGCCCAGGCGATCACCTCGACGTTCCGGAACAGCGGGATGAGCGTATCCCGCGCCAGGAGCCCCGCCGCCACGATGGGCAGCGTCGCAACCAGCAGCAGCAGCGCCAGCCGCGCGTCCGCCCCGCCGCGGAAGGCGAGGAGCCGCAAGGTACCGACGAGGACGCGCGCGACATCACGCCAGAAATAGAGCACGACGGCAAGCAGTGTGCCGACGTGAACGGCAATGTCGATGACGATGCCCTGGTCGGGCCAGCCCATGATCCTGGACGTCACGACGAGGTGCCCCGACGAGCTGATCGGCAGGAACTCCGTGATTCCCTGGACCGCCGCCAGCACCAGGATGTGAAAAAGGGGCACCGGCCCGTTCCTCCCGACGTTCCTGCCTGTGCCATCGCTTATGCCACAGTCCGCGGTGGCTATCCACCGTTGACCGCGCGCGCCACGAGAGGCCCGGTGGAGGCTGATTTCCGTGATAAAATGGCCGAAACGGACCTTGTTTTGCCCCGCCCTGTTCCGACAACATCCTGGAAACGCTCCAATCCGGTCGTCCGGCCAGCCCAATAGGTCAAATATTTTGACCTATTGGGCGGTTTTTTCTCGCATGGTGCGGCCTGTTCCGCTATAGGTGACCATCCAGCGCCCCGGGCAGGGCGGCCGTGGGGGGAGGTGCATGCGCCTCAAGGGTCGGCATTGCATCCGCTTCCGGACAAGAAAACTAGGAAATCATCGCGAATTACCGGACGGACAGATGGCAAAATCGACCAGGAAAGGCAGAGAAACCCCCAAGGCGGCCGCCCCTCAATGGGAAGGCATGCTGCGCTTCGTGGAGACCGAGCAGCGCATGCCGGACAAGCGCAGCGCGGAGCGGCGTCGGCATGATTTCGACGAGATCTACCGTCCGTTCAAGCCGGCGCAGGCCGCCGAGCAGGCCGCACGTTGCTCGCAGTGCGGCGTCCCGTTCTGCCAGGTCCACTGCCCGCTGCAGAACAACATTCCCGACTGGCTGATGCTGACGGCAGCGGGGCGACTCGAGGAAGCCTACGCGGTGTCATCGGCAACCAATAACATGCCCGAGATCTGCGGCCGCATCTGCCCGCAGGACCGCCTGTGCGAGGGCAGCTGCGTCATCGAGCAGTCGGGGCACGGCACGGTGACGATCGGGCAGGTCGAGAAATACATTACCGACACCGCGTGGGAGAACGGCTGGGTAAAGCCGATCAGGCCGGTGCGCGAGCGCAAGGAGTCGATCGGCATCATCGGCGCCGGGCCGGCCGGAATGGCGGCGGCGGAGCAGCTGCGCAAGAAGGGCTATCAGGCCCATATCTACGACCGTTACGATCGCATCGGTGGCCTGCTGATCTATGGCATTCCGAACTTCAAGCTCGAGAAGGACGTCGTCGAGCGACGGGCCCGACTGTTGCGCGACAGCGGGGTGACGTTCCACATGGATTTCGAAGTCGGTCGCGATGCCACGCTTGACGACCTGCGGCGGCGGCATTCGGCGGTGCTCATCGCGACCGGCGTCTACCGGGCGCGCGAGTTGCACGCCCCGGGTTCGGGTCTCGACGGTATCGTTCCGGCGCTCGACTATCTGACCGCGAGCAACCGCAAGGGACTGGGTGACGAGGTACCCGATTTCGACTCCGGCCGTCTCAACGCGGAGGGCAAGCACGTCGTCGTCATCGGCGGCGGCGATACGGCGATGGACTGCGTGCGCACGGCGATGCGCCAGGGAGCGAAATCGGTCAAGTGCCTGTACCGCCGCGATCGTGAAAACATGCCGGGCTCGCAGCGCGAGGTGACGCACGCCGAGGAGGAGGGGATCGAGTTCGTCTGGCTGACGCAGCCCGTCGCATTCCTCGGCGACGATACGGTTCGGGCCGTGCGGGCCGAAGCGATGCGGCTCGGTGCGCCGGACGCCTCGGGGCGCCAGACCCCGGAAATCATCGAAGGCTCCGCCCGCAACATCAAGGCCGACCTAGTGATCACGGCGCTCGGCTTCGATCCCGAAGATCTGCCGGGCATGTTCGGCGAGCCGGAATTGCCGATCACCCGCTGGGGAACCTTGAAGATCAACTATCTGAGCCAGATGACGCCGATGGAGGGTGTGTTTGCCGCCGGCGATATCGTGCGCGGCGCGAGCCTCGTGGTCTGGGCCGTCCGGGACGGCCGGGACGCGGCGGAAGGCATCCATGTCTGGCTGCAGCAGCGCCGCGACGAGAAGCTGGCGCTGGCGTCGTGACCACGCGGCAGGAAGCAGTGAGATGAACGATTTCGTCAGAAGTTGGATCGAGAACGTAGAGCGCCTTCAATCGGCGCACGCATACGCCCCCACGGACGAGCACGATGCCTGCGGCGTCGGCCTAATCGCTGCGATCGACGGCGCGCCGCGCCGCGAGGTCGTAGTGGCCGGGATCGAGGCCTTGAAGGCCGTGTGGCACCGCGGCGCCGTCGACGCCGACGGCAAGACCGGCGACGGCGCGGGCATTCACGTCCAGATACCCCAGGACTTCTTCAAGGAGCACATCCGGCGCACCGGGCACGAGCCCGGCCGCGGACGCCTCGCGATCGGCATGGTGTTCCTGCCGCGCACCGATCTTGCGGCGCAGGAGCGCTGCCGTTCGATCGTGGAGTCGGAAATCCTGCGGTTCGGGCACCGCATCTACGGCTGGCGCCAGGTTCCGGTCGACGTCGAGGTGATCGGCGAGAAGGCGAACGCGACGCGTCCCGAGATCGAACAGGTCATGATCTCCAACGAGCGGCACGTCGACGACGGGCAGTTCGAGATCGACCTCTTCATTATCCGGCGACGCATCGAAAAGGCGGTGATGCTCGAGAATATCAACGACTTCTATATCTGCTCGCTGAGCTGCCGCTCGGTTATCTACAAGGGCATGTTCCTCGCCGAGCAGCTCACGGCCTTCTATCCTGACCTGCTCGACGACCGTTTCGTCTCGAATTTCGCGATTTACCATCAGCGTTACTCGACCAACACGTTCCCGACCTGGCGTCTTGCGCAGCCGTTCCGCGTCCTCGCCCACAACGGCGAGATCAATACGCTGCTCGGCAACATCAACTGGATGAAGAGCCACGAGACGCGGCTCGACGACCCTGCCTTCGGGGAGAACGTCAACGATTTGAAACCGATCATCCAGAAGGGCAGCTCGGATTCGGCGGCCCTCGACGCGGTGTTCGAGGTGCTCGTCCGGGCCGGCCGCGACCTGCCGATGGTCAAGTCGCTGATGATCCCGGAGGCGTGGTCGAACAGTGCGAGCATGCCGACGGCGCACCGCGAATTCTACATGTATGCGAGCGCAGTCATGGAGCCGTGGGATGGCCCGGCCGCGATTTGCGCGTTCGGCGGCCGCTGGGCGATCGCGGGGATGGACCGCAACGGCCTGCGGCCCCTGCGCTACACGATCACCAAGGACGGGCTGCTGATCGCCGGTTCGGAGGCCGGCATGGTCCCGATCAAGGAGCTTGAGATCGTCGAGAAGGGGCGCCTCGGTCCGGGCCAAATCATTGGTGTCGATCTCAAGGACGGCAAGCTCTACCACGACCGTGACCTCAAGGACCGGGTCACCGCCCAGCGCCCTTACGGGCGTTGGGGCCAGAAGATCCGCCGGCTCGACAAGCTGGTCGGCACGGATGCCGTAGCGGCGCTCGACATGTCGGCGGAAGCGCTGATGCGGCGCAAGGTGTGCGTCGGCTGGTCGCTGGAGGACATTGAGCTGATCCTCCACCCGATGGTCGAGGACTCGAAGGAGGCCATCGGCTCGATGGGCGACGACACGCCGATCGCCGTGCTCTCAGCGGCCTATCGTGGCATGCATCATTTCTTCCGGCAGAACTTCAGCCAGGTCACGAACCCGCCCATCGATTCGCTGCGCGAGCGCCGGGTGATGTCGCTGACAACGCGCCTCGGCAACCTCGGCAACGTCCTCGACGAGGACGAAAGCCAGCTCGACATCATCGAGCTGCCGTCGCCGGTGCTGACGAACGCCGAGTTCGAGGCGATCCGCGATCATATGGGCAAGACCGCGGTCGAGATCGACTGCACGTTCCGGCCCGACGACGGGCCCCATTCGCTTGCCGACGCGCTGACCCGCATCCAGCGCGAGGCGGAGGATGCGGTGCGCGGCGGCTGCACGCATGTCATCCTCAGCGACACGGCAATGGACGATGAAAACGCGCCGCTGCCGATGATCCTCGCCGCCGGCGCGGTTCATACGCATCTCGTGCGCAGCGAGCTGCGCACGTTTACCTCGATCAACGTGCGCTCCGCCGAATGTCTCGACGTGCACTATTTCGCGGTGCTCGTCGGCGTCGGCGCAACAACGATCAACCCGTGGCTCGCCGAGGCCGCGATCGCCGAGCGTCATCGCCGCGGCCTGTTCGGCTCGCTGACGCTGGCGGAGACGATCACACGCTACAAGACGGCGATCGAGGACGGGCTGCTCAAGGTCATGTCCAAGATGGGCATCGCCGTGATCAGCTCGTACCGCGGCGGCTACAATTTCGAGGCGGTCGGACTCTCGCGCTCGCTGGTCGCCGAATTCTTCCCCGGATTGCCGAGCCGGATTTCCGGCATCGGTCTGCACGGTATCCAGCGAAAGATCGCGGCGCAGCACACCCGCGCGTTCGGCGAGGATGCCGTGACCCTGCCGGTCGGCGGCTTCTATCGTTATCGCCGTGGCGGCGAGCCGCACTCCTGGGACGGAAACGCCATCCACACGCTGCAGCGTGCCGTCGAGAGCGATTCCTACAGCACCTACAAGAAATACTGCGAGATACTGCGGGGGCTGCTGCCGATCCACCTGCGCGACCTGCTCGATTTCCACGTGACCGGTGAGCCGATCTCGGAGGACGAGGTCGAATCGATCACCGCGATCCGCAAGCGGTTCGTGACCCCCGGCATGTCGCTCGGCGCGCTCAGCCCCGAGGCGCACGAGACGCTGAACATCGCAATGAACCGGATCGGTGCGAAATCGGACTCGGGTGAGGGCGGGGAGGATCCGGCCCGCTTCAAGCCGAACGCGGAGGGGGACAATCCGAACTCGGCAATCAAGCAAGTGGCGTCGGGCCGCTTCGGCGTCACCGCCGAGTATCTGAACATGTGCCGCGAGATCGAGATCAAGATTGCGCAGGGCGCAAAGCCGGGCGAGGGAGGGCAGCTGCCCGGTTTCAAGGTCACGGAGATGATCGCGCGGCTGCGCCACTCGACGCCGGGCGTGATGCTGATCTCGCCGCCGCCGCACCACGATATCTACTCGATCGAGGATCTGGCGCAGCTCATCTACGACCTGAAGCAGATCAATCCCGAGGCAAAGGTGTGCGTGAAGCTGGTGGCGCGTTCGGGCATCGGTACGATCGCGGCCGGCGTCGCCAAGGCGAACGCCGACGTGATCCTGATCTCCGGGCATAACGGCGGCACCGGCGCGTCGCCGCAAACGTCGATCAAATACGCCGGCATACCCTGGGAGATGGGTCTTGCCGAGGTGCACCAGGTGCTAACGCTCAACCGCCTGCGCCACCGCGTGCGGCTGCGCGCCGACGGTGGCCTCAAGACCGGTCGCGACATCGTCATCGCGGCGATCCTCGGGGCCGAGGAGTTCGGCGTCGGAACCGCGTCGCTGGTCGCAATGGGTTGCATCATGGTACGGCAATGCCACACCAACAAGTGCCCGGTCGGCGTTTGCACCCAGAAACCGGAGCTGCGCTCCCGCTTCCGCGGAACACCGGAGAAGGTGGTCAACCTGTTCAGCTTCGTCGCCGAGGAGGTGCGCGAAATCCTCGCCTCGCTCGGCGTTCGATCGATCAACGAGGTCATCGGCCGCACCGAGTTCCTGGCGCAGGTCAGCCGCGGTTCGGAGCATCTCGACGATCTCGACCTCAACCCGCTGCTCGTAAAGGCCGACACGGGCGGATTCCCGAGCCATTTCTCGCTGGAGGGCCGCAACGAGGTGCCGGAGACGCTCGACGCACGAATCATCGAGGATGCGGGTCCGCTGTTCGAGGCCGGCGAAAAGATGCAGCTGACCTACAACGTCCGCAACACGGACCGGGCGGTCGGCACCAAGACGAGTTCCACGATCACGCGTCAGTTCGGCATGACCGGCCTCAAGCCGGGTCATTTGACGGTGCGCCTGCGCGGGTCCGCCGGACAATCGCTGGGCGCCTGGGCGGTACAGGGCCTCAGGCTGGAAGTCTTCGGCGACGCCAACGACTATGTCGGCAAGGGGCTGTCGGGCGGCGAGATAATCGTCCGCACGCTTGTGTCGAGCCACCTGGTCTCGCACGAGAACACGATCATCGGCAATACCGTGCTTTACGGCGCGACCGCGGGCAAGCTGTTCGCAGCCGGCCAGGCGGGCGAGCGATTTGCCGTGCGCAACTCGGGCGCCGACGCGGTCATCGAGGGCTGCGGTTCGAACGGCTGCGAGTACATGACCGCGGGCACGGCGGTGATTCTCGGGCGGGTCGGCGACAACTTCGCCGCCGGCATGACCGGCGGGATGGCGTTCGTTTATGATGTGGACGGCGATTTCGAGATACGTGTCAATCCCGACTCCGTCGTCTGGCAGCGCATCGAGCCGGGATACTGGGAAGAGCGCTGCCACGAATTGATCTCGGAACACGTCGCCAGAACGCAGTCACGCTGGGCCGAGCAGATCCTGCGCAACTGGGACAACGAGAAAGACCGGTTCTGGCAGATCGTGCCACGCGAGATGCTCACCCTGCTCGAGCACCCAGTATCGGCGGCGCAGAAGGCCGCGAAGACCGCCTGAGCGGCGCGCCGCCGCTACGCCGGCATTGGCGGACGCGGCGCGTTTTGCGCGGGCTGGCGCAGCGTACCGGGTTGCAGCTATAACTGCGGCCCATGCGTACGCTCTACCACCTCTGGCTATCCCCCCACTGCCGCAAGATCCGCATCGCACTCGCTACCAAGGAGCTTGAATTCGAAATGCGGGTCGAGAAGACGTGGGAGCGCCGGCCTGACTTCCTTGCGATGAATCCGGCGGGCAGCGTTCCGGTCCTCGTCGAGGAGGACGGGTCGACCGTCTGCGACCATCATGCCATCACGGAATATCTCGAAGAGGTGTACCCCGACCGGTCGTTGCTCGGCACGGGCCTGGCAGCCCGATCGGAAGTCCGGCGACTCGTGGGCTGGTTCGACGACAAGTTCGAGCGCGAAGTGACCGCAAACCTGGTCGATGAGAAGATCATGAAGCGGTTTCTCGGCCTCGGACAGCCGAGCGCGGCCGCGATCCGCGCCGGTCAGGCCAATATCCACGCGCACCTCGACTATGTGGGCTGGCTGTGCGAGCGACGCAACTGGCTTGCCGGCGACGCGTTTTCGCTGGCCGACATCGCGGCGGCGGCGCACCTCTCGGCGGTCGATTATGTCGGCGACGTGCCGTGGGACGACCACCCGGGCGCCCGCGACTGGTATGCACGGATCAAGTCGCGGCCAGCGTTCCGTCCGTTGCTGGCCGATCGCATTCCCGGTTGCCCGCCGCCGAAACACTACGCGGATCTCGACTTTTAGGGGGCAGCGTTGGCCACGAGCAGTTCAAAAAAGGTCATCTATGCCGCGTTGGTCGGCAATATGCTGATCGCGATCACGAAGTTTGCCGCAAGCACCTATACCGGTTCCTCGGCAATGCTGACCGAGGCGATCCACTCGCTCGTCGACACCGGTAACCAAGGACTCCTGCTATACGGCATCAAGAGGTCGCAGCGCCCGGCCGATGCGCAGCACCCGTTCGGTTACGGCATGGAGGAGTATTTCTGGGCCTTCGTTGTCGCCATCCTGATATTCGGGCTCGGCGC
The DNA here is from genome assembly GCA_041584475.1 of Alphaproteobacteria bacterium. Lineage (GTDB taxonomy): Bacteria > Pseudomonadota > Alphaproteobacteria > UBA8366 > JADFVY01 > JBFHDX01. Next base: position 19,324 of record JBFHDX010000031.1, on the reverse strand, counting down.
CGGCATCTCGTTCTACGAGGGTATCCAGCGCATCCTCGACCCGCACGTGATCGCCGACGCGCATATCAATTACATCGTGCTCACCCTCGCCATGCTGTTCGAGGGCGCCGCCTGGTGGGTGGCCTTCAAGGAGTTCAGCCGCACCGTCGGCAAGCGCGGCTGGCTGGCCGAGATCCGGCACAGCAAGGATCCGGCGAAATTCACCGTGTTGTTCGAGGATTCCGCGGCGATGCTCGGCCTCATCGTCGCCATGCTCGGCATCGCCGGGGCGCAGATTCTCGACATGCCGGTGCTCGACGGCGTGGCGGCCGCGGTCATCGGCGTCATCCTGGCCACGACGGCGGTACTGCTGGCCTATGAGTGCAAGGGGCTACTGATCGGCGAGGCGGCGCGGCCGACGGTCGTTCGCAACATACGAAAGCTCGTTGGCGAGCAGGCCGGAATCAAGAGCATCAACGAGGTGCTGACGATGCATCTCGGCCCCGAGGACGTCCTCGTAAATCTGAGCCTTGATTTCGCCGACGGCATTTCCGCGGACGATGTCGAGGCGGCGATCTCGGACCTCGAACAGGCGGTCAAGAGTACTCATCCGGAGGTGAAACGCATCTTCATCGAGGCGCAAAGCGCCGCGGGGCACTTGCGTGCCAAAAAGAGCTGATGTCGATGATGTCCCCGGGGTCGGGGCGGGGGAGCACGCGCGGCCGGACGGAGCCGTCAGCTCTTCTCCGTCTCGTTTTCCTCGGCGGTGTAATAGACGTTCTCATCGCTGCGCGTACGGCGGCGATAGGAGATAATCAGTGCGTAGAGGCTGATCATCAACGTGATCAGGAAGATCAGCAGCAAGAAATCAATCATCGAATCCCGTCTCCAAGGTTTGCCGCGAGACGTTGCCGACGTTGAGGCTAGCGACAAAATATTAACGGAATGCTACAGCGCCGCACCGCCGTCACTGCCGCTAACGTGGCCGCCGCCGCGAATCGTCGGTGGCGTCTCGTTCGCCGGATTGTTGTCTGAGCGGCGGCGCTTTCAGCCCACCACGACATCGGCCTCTTTCGCGTGCATCACGCTGCGGTCGGCAGCCCACGCCTGGTCTCGCTTTATGCGTTCCTGCTCGGCACGCTGGTCCGCCTCCTGCTGCTTCCGGACCGCCGCCGCCTCTTCCTTGCGTCTGCGCATGCGCACCGAAAGCAAGAGACTGTCGAGGATAACGAACTTGATCAGCAGAAGGTTGACCAGACTCAGTTCAAACAGGAAATTTACTGCCTTCAAAAGCACCGTCGGGGTCCCGCCAACAGCTGGTTCGATGGTCCGGCTAGAGCTCGGGATCAAGGGTACGATCAAAGAGGTTGATAAATTGCTAAAGTGGCATAACCGGCGCCGGCTACCCGCCTTGGTAAGCCCCGCATACGGAGCGCCGACATGACGCGAGCGGGGCGTTTGTTCTGTTTCGGTTTCGGCTATACGGCGCAGGCGTTCGCCCGGCGGCTCCGAGGCGAAGGCTGGTCGATCGCCGGAACCGTGCGGACACCGGAAACGCGCGACGCACTCGTCGCCACGGGCTGGGACGCCATCCACCTGTTCGACAGAGGGCGGTCGCTCGCCGATGCCGCCGCCGCGCTCGCCGGCACGACGCACCTTCTGTCGTCGGTTCCACCGGATGCGCAGGGCGACGCGGTCGTCGAACATCACGCCGCAGATATCGCCGAACTGAGGGGTCTGGCGTGGGCCGGCTACCTCTCGACGACGGGCGTCTACGGCGATCGGCAGGGCGCCGAGGTGGACGAGACCGCGCGCCTCGAAGCGTCGAGCGAGCGTGGCCGCCGCCGGGTCGAGGCCGAGCGGCGGTGGTTTTCGCTCTGGCGCGATAAGGGCGTCCCCGTGCATGTATTCCGGCTCGCCGGCATCTACGGGCCGGGGCGGAACGCGCTGGAGACGGTCAGGCAGGGCAGGGCCCGACGCGTCCACAAACCCGGCCAGGTGTTCGGCCGCATCCATGTCGACGATATCGTCGCGACGCTGGTCGCGTCGATCGCCCGACCAAATCCGGGCAACGCCTACAACGTGGCCGACGACGAACCGGCGCCGCCGGACGAGGTCATCGCCCATGCCTGCGAGCTGTTGGGTGTCGCGGCGCCGCCGCTCGAGAATTTCGACGACGTGAAGTCGACGATGTCGGCGATGGCGCAAAGCTTCTACGGCGAGAGCAAGCGCGTCGCCAACCGGCGTATCAAGGAAGAGCTGGGCGTGCGGCTCAAATGGCCGACCTATCGCGAGGGACTGGCCGGCCTGCTCTGATCGAGCGCCCGCACGAGCTCGTCCGTCGCGGTAATGATGCGCTCCAGATTGGCGGGATCGGACAGACGGTGATCACCGCCCTTGATCAACGTCAGGATCACGTCGGTCGACGTCAGAGCCTCCATCGTGCGCACCGCATGTCGCCACGGCACCGTCGCGTCGGCCGTGCCGTGAAGCATGTGCACCGGACCCCCGAAATCGATCGGTCCGTCGAGCAGCAGGTGCTCGCGCCCCTCCTCGATCAGCCGCCACGTGATCTCGTCCGGCTCGTCCGAATAGTCCGATGGGCGCAACCAGATACCATCGCGCAGCAATGTCGCACGGGCATCCGGCGGCAGGCGTTGCCACACGAGCGCCTCGGTGAAATCGACCGCCGGCGCGATCAGAACGAGCCCGGCGATCCGCTCCGGGCGCGCAAGCGCCAGGAGCAGGGCGATCCACGCTCCCATCGAGGAGCCGACAACGACGAGCGGTCCCGTCGTCACCCGGTCGAGCACGGCAAGCCCGTCGTCGCGCCAGAGCCCGATCGTGCCATCGCGGAACGTGCCGCCGGACTCGCCGTGACCACGGTAATCGAACCGCGTGAATGGGCGCCCGTGGCCGGCGGCCCAGCGGTCGACCACGACCGCTTTGGTCCCGCTCATGTCCGAGCGGAAGCCGCCGCACAACAGCACGCCGATGCCCGCCCCGGCACGCTGCCGGTAGGCGATAAGCGTGCCGTCGGTCGCGTCCAGCATTGAAATCGGTGTGTCCACTTGGTATGTCCCGTGATCAAGCGGGGCCGCTCGGGTCCCGAGGAGACGCTGGCGTCGAGATGACAACCCCGGAAAGTCTTACCATGGCGGCGACGACGGAAGACAGCCGCCGCTCGGCCGTAATGCAGGTGCTGCCGGGGCTCGTCGGCGGCGGCGTCGAGCGCGGGACGGTCGAAATGGCGGAGGCCCTGGCCGAGGCGGGTTGGACATCGATCGTCGTCTCCAGCGGCGGCCCGATGGTGCGTGAACTCGAACGCGCAGGCGCTCTGCACGTCGAGCTGCCGGTCCATTCCAAGAACCCGTTCGTCATGCAGCGCAACGTCGGTCGGCTGGCTAGGCTCGTTCGCCGGCACGGCATCGATCTCATCCACGCGCGGAGCCGCGCTCCGGCGTGGAGCGCGCTCGGCGCGGCGCGGCGCACCGGTGCACGATTCGTGACCACGGTGCACGGCCCGTACAGTTTCGGCATCCCTTTCAAGCGCCTGTACAACTCGGTGATGGTCCGCGGCGATCGCGTGATCGCGATCTCCGAATTCATCCGCCGCTACATCGTCGAGAATTACCGCAAGGTCAATCCCGATCGCGTGCGCTTGATCCATCGGGGCGTCAACACCGATATCTTCGACCCGGCGAAGGTCAGCGCGGCACGTGTCATCCAGCTGACCGAGCAGTGGCGGCTTCCCGACGGCGTGCCCACCGTCATGCTGCCGGCTCGGCTGACGCGCTGGAAGGGACATCAGGTACTGTTGCAGGCGCTGGCGCGGCTCGGTGACCGGCCGGTACGCTGCCTCATCGTCGGCGGCGAACAGGGTCGCACCGGTTACCGGCGGGAACTGGAGACGCAGGTCCGCCGGCTGGGTCTGGAGGGTGTCGTGCATATCGTCGGCGATTGTCGCGACATGGCGGCCGCGTACAAGATCGCCGACGTCGTGGTCTCCGCGTCGACAGAGCCGGAGGCCTTCGGCCGGGTCGTCGCCGAGGCGCAGGCGATGGGCAAGCCGGTCATCGCCCCCAACCACGGAGCGGCGCCGGAGATCATCATCCCTGACGTCACCGGCTGGCTCGTGCCGCCAGGCAACCCGGCGGCGCTTGCGGAGGCGCTGGAATGGGCGCTCGATCTCGACACGATCGAGCGGGAGGTGCTGGGCCGCCGGGCGATCGAACGCGTGCATGCCCACTTCACGAAGCGCCGCATGTGCGATGCGACGCTCGGCATCTACCGTGAACTGCTTGCCGAAGGACCGGTCGACGCCGGCAGCGTCAGGTGACCGACGGGCCGGTCCGGCGCCTCCTCGTCATCAAGCTGGGCGATCTCGCTGAATTCGTTCTTGCTTTCGGAGCGTTCGCCGCCATCCGCCGCCACCATCCGGACGCCCACGTCACCCTGTTGACCACCCAGCCCTATGCCGATCTCGCCCGCAAGAGCGGCTGGTTCGACGAGGTCTGGACCGACGGGCGGCCGCGCTGGTCGCGCGTCGGCAAGGTCTGGACCCTGGTCCGGCACCTGCGGCGGAGTGGCGTCGACCGGGTGTACGACCTCGAGAATTCGCGCCGAACCGACCGCTACCGTCTCCTCATGCAGGATGTCTGGGGCAACAAGGCGCCGTGGTCGCGCGACGAGGGCGCATTGCCCGTCGACGCCGCGGTCCCGCAGGAGCATTTCGTCGAGCGCTACGCGCGCCAGCTCGCCGCGGCCGGGGTGCGCGAGACGTCGCGGCCCGACTTGTCCTGGCTGACGCGAGGATATGGCGGGCGCTTCGGACTCAGCGACGGCTACGTGCTCATGGTTGCCGGCGGCCTCGGCGGCAGGGCGGGTGAGCGCTGGCCGACCGAGTGCTTCGCCGACCTCGCGCGCCGCGTCGGCATCGAAGGGCGGCGCCCGGTTGTGCTCGGCGGCCGCGAAGACGTGGCGATCAATCGCCGGATCGCCGCCGCCTCGCCCGACGCGATGGATCTCACCGGCAGGACCACCTTGTTCGACATCGCGACGCTGGCCGCGCATGCAAGCGTCGCGGTCGGCAGCAACAACGGCCCGATGCACCTGATCGCTGCGGTCGGCTGTCCCTCGGTCGTCCTGTTCCCGGGCAGCGCCGATCCGTCCGCCAGCGCGCCGCGCGGACGTTACGTGGTCAACATCCGCCGGGGCAATCTCGACACGCTGCGAGTCAGCGAGGTTGCAGCCGCCATGCGCTTGCGCTAGATCAGGGCTCCCGTGCGCATTGCGGCACGGCAACAGACAGCGAACGATTTCGGCAATCAGGCGAAAGATGGTGGCAATAACGCTTCCCGACGGCAGCGTGCGAGAGTTCGACGGGGCGGTCAGCGGGGTCGAGCTGGCCGAATCGATCGGGCCCGGCCTGGCCAAGGCGGCGCTCGCGATGATCGTCGACGGCGAGGCGCGGGATCTCGCGTTCGTCGTCGAGCGAGACGCCCGCGTGGAAATCGTTACGCGCAGCCACGAAGCGGCGCTGGAACTGCTGAGGCACGATGCCGCGCACGTCATGGCGGAGGCGGTGCAGGAGCTGTACCCCGGAACGCAGGTCACGTTCGGTCCGGCGATCGAGGACGGGTTCTATTACGATTTCTATCGCGAGCAGCCCTTCACGCCCGACGACCTCGAGCAGATCGAACGGCGCATGCGCGAGATTGTCGATCGCGACGAAGCGATCACGCGCGAGGTTTGGGACCGCGACGAGGCGATCGCCTTTTTCAAGGAGCGCGGCGAGCATTTCAAGGCAGAGCACATCGAGACGCTGCCGAGGGACGAGGACATCTCGATCTACCGGCAGGGCGAGTGGCTCGACCTCTGCGTGGGCCCGCACCTGCCGTCGACTGGCAAGCTGGGCAAGGCCTTCAAGCTTATGAAACTCGCCGGCGCCTACTGGCGGGGCGACGCCCGCAACACGCAGCTTCAACGCATCTACGGCACTGCGTGGCGCGACGACAAGGAGCTCAAGGCCTACCTGCACCGGCTCGAGGAGGCCGAGCGCCGCGACCACCGCCGCCTCGGGCGCGAGATGGACCTGTTCCACATCCAGGAAGAAGCCGCCGGCAGCATCTTCTGGCATCCGAAGGGTTGGACGCTGTACCGCATCTGCCAGGACTACATGCGGCGGCGGCTCGAGGCGGCCGGCTACATCGAGGTCAAGACGCCGCAGCTGATCGACCGCACGCTGTGGGAGAAATCGGGCCACTGGGAGAAGTTCCGCGACGACATGTTCGTCGCCGAGGTCGACGAGGCGGACAGCGTCGGCACGGGCAACCGCAAGATGCTCGCGCTCAAGCCGATGAACTGCCCCGGCCACGTGCAGATATTCCGGCAGGGCATCAAGAGCTACCGCGACCTGCCGCTGCGCATGGCCGAATTCGGCTCGTGCCACCGCAACGAACCGTCCGGCGCGCTGCACGGTCTGATGCGAGTGCGGGCCTTCACGCAGGACGACGCCCATATCTTCTGCACCGAGGACCAGATCACGTCGGAGACCCGGGCGTTCTGCGAGCTCCTGCTCTCGATCTATCGGGATTTCGGCTTCGACGAGGTGACCGTGAAATTCTCGGACCGGCCGCCGGTGCGGGCCGGCGAAGACGCGATCTGGGACAAGGCCGAGGCGGCGCTCCTCGAGGCGACCGAGGCGGCGGGGCTCGATTTCTCCCTGAACCCCGGCGAAGGCGCGTTCTACGGACCGAAGCTCGAGTTCGTGCTCAAGGATACGATCGGCCGCGACTGGCAGTGCGGCACGCTGCAGGTCGATTTCGTGCTGCCGGAGCGGCTCGACGCGTCCTATGTCGGCGAGGACGGCGCCAAACACCGCCCCGTTATGCTGCACCGGGCTATTCTCGGTTCGTTCGAACGCTTCATCGGCGTTCTCATCGAGCAGTATGCCGGGCGCTTCCCGGTGTGGCTGGCGCCGGTGCAGGCGGTCGTCGCGACGATCACCAACGACGCCGACGACTATGCGGCGGAGGTCCACGCGACTCTGGTCGCCGCGGGAATTCGCGCAGAGCTGGACACGCGCCCCGAAAAGATCAACTACAAGGTCCGCGAACACAGCCTCGCCAAAGTGCCCGCAATTCTTGTCGTCGGTGCGCGGGAAGCCGGGGCGAGAACCGTCGCGATTCGTCGCCTCGGCGGCAAGGAACAGGAAATCCTTGCGCTCGACGAGGCATCACATACACTTGCACGGGAAGCGGCGGCGCCCGACGCCTGAAGGGTCGGGCGGGGCAGGCTTGTTTTTCGCCCATTTGAAATGAACTGCAGGAGGTTTCTATAGCCAGACCACGATTTGCGGCAGCGCCGGTCCGCGAAGGGCCGCGCGTCAACGAACTGATCACCGCCGATCCGGTCCGCCTCGTCGATGAGCAGGGACAGATGGTCGGCGTCGTTCCCCTCGAAGATGCCCTGCAACGCGCCGAAGATGCCGGCCTCGACCTGGTCGAGATCTCGCCGAACGCCGAACCGCCGGTGTGCAAGATCCTCGATTACGGCAAGCTCAAATACCAGGAGCAAAAGAAGAAGAGCGAAGCGCGCAAGAAGCAGAAGGTCATCGAGGTCAAGGAAATCAAGATGCGCCCCAACATCGACACGCACGACTACGACGTGAAGATGCGGGCGATCCACAAATTCATCGAGGAAGGCGACAAGGTCAAGGTGACCATCCGCTTCCGCGGCCGCGAGATGGCGCACCAGGAGCTGGGCATGCAGCTGCTGGAGCGGGTGCGCGTCGATATGGAGGAAGAAGCCAAGGTCGAGCACACGCCGACCATGGAGGGCCGCCAGATGATCATGGTGCTCGCGCCCTCGAAATAGGATCGTGTCCGTCCCTCCCGCGCGGGGCGATGCCATCCGACTCCCCTACACCGCCAGGCACGATTTGCAGGTGCACGGCCCGCGTTGCAGCGCCGCTTGCATCGCGCGGCGGGGGCGGCTATAAGGCCGCGCGGCGTGGTCGACGGGCCATGCATCCAGGCGCGTCCGGGCCGATTGGGTATGCCCGGCCGACCGGCAATCAAGAAAGGACATGAAATGCCCAAACTGAAGACGAAAAGCAGTGCCAAGAAACGCTTCCGCCTGACCGCCAAGGGCAAGGTCCGGTTCAACAGCGCCAATCTCAGCCACATGCTGAGGCGGCGCCCGCAAAAGATGAAACGCACCAATCGCGGCACCCAGATCATGGCCGCGAGCGACGCGAAAGTGGTCAAGCGCCACTTTCTGCCCAACGCCTGACACCGGATAGGGAGTTAGAGACATGGCACGCGTCAAGCGGGGCGTCACGACGCACGCCCGCCACAAGAAGGTCATCAAGCTCGCCAAGGGGTCGCGCGGGCGCGCGAAGAACACGTTTCGTGCCGCCATCCAGCGGGTCGAGCGGGACCTGCAATACGCCTACCGCGACCGCCGCACGCGCAAGCGCGATTTCCGCAGCCTGTGGATCCAGCGCATCAATGCCGGCGCGCGGCAGCACGGCCTGACCTATTCGCTGTTTATGAGCGGCCTGAAGAAGGCGGAGATCGATCTCGACCGCAAGATCCTGGCGGAGCTCGCGGTCAACGAGCCGGCCGCCTTCGAGGCCCTGGTCGGCCAGGCGCGCGAGGCGCTGGCCGCCGCCGCGAAGTAGGGGAGAGAGCGGAGCGCCGCCGCTTCACGGTGGCGAGGATCCGATGAGCGACCTGAAGGCACTCCGAGAGCGCATCGTCGAAGCGACGGCCGCTGCGACGTCGCCCGATATGCTTGAAGTCGTTCGGGTCGAGGCGCTCGGCAAGAAGGGGGCGGTCACGAGTCTCCTCAAGGAGCTCGGCCGGATTCCTCCCGCAGAGCGTCGCGAACGCGGGCAGGCGATCAACGCTCTGAAGGAAGAGGTTGTGGCGGCGATCGACGCCCGCAAAGCGGAGCTCGAGGCCGCCGCGCTCGACGCCAGGCTCGCCGGGGAGTCGGTCGACGTCACGCTGCCGGCGCGACCGCAACCGGAAGGCCGCCTGCACCCGATCAGCCAGACGCTCGACGAGATCGTCGCGATCTTCGGCGAGATGGGCTTCGCGATCGCCGAGGGGCCGGACATCGAGGACGATTTCCACAATTTCACGGCCCTTAATATCCCGCCCGAGCATCCCGCCCGGCAGATGTTCGATACGTTCTACCTGTCGGAAAAGCCGGACGGCAGCCGCATGGTGCTGCGGACTCACACCTCGCCGGTGCAGATCCGTGCCATGCAGGCGGTGACCCGCGCCGAGGGCGGCAATGGCCTGCCGCTGCGCATCATCGCCCCCGGGCGCACCTATCGCTGCGACAGCGACATGACGCACACGCCGATGTTCCACCAGGTCGAGGGGCTGATCGTCGACAGGACGACCCATATGGGGCATCTCAAGGGCTGCCTGATCGAGTTCTGCCGCACCTATTTCGAGATCCCGGACGTGCCCGTGCGCTTTCGGCCCAGCCATTTCCCGTTCACGGAGCCGTCGGCCGAGGTCGACATCGGATGCAGCCGTGACGGCGGCGAGTTGCGGATCGGGGCCGGCAACGATTGGCTCGAGATCCTCGGCTGCGGCATGGTGCACCCCAACGTGCTCGCCGCCTGCGACATCGATCCCGCGGAATTCCAGGGATTTGCCTTCGGCATGGGGATCGAACGCATCGCCATGCTCAAATACGGCATTCCCGACCTGCGCACGTTCTTCGACGCCGATTTGCGCTGGCTGAAGCACTACGGCTTCGTGCCGCTCGAGGTGCCGACGCTGATCCGGGGGCTGACACCGTGAAGTTCACGCTGTCGTGGCTGAGGGACCATCTCGACACCGAGGCGTCGCTCGACGCGGTCACGGACGCGCTGACCTCGCTCGGCCTCGAGGTCGAGGGGGTGCACGACCCGGCGAAGGACCTGGCGGCGTTCACCGTCGGCTACGTGGTCGAGGCGAAGAAGCACCCGAACGCGGACAAGCTGAGCGTCTGCATCGTCGATACCGGTAGCGAGAAGATCCAGGTCGTTTGCGGCGCGCCGAACGCGCGTTCCGGCATGAAGGGCGTGTTCGCCCCGGCCGGCACGCATATTCCGGGCACCGGTCTGGATCTCAAGAAGGGGGTTATCCGGGGCGAGGAGTCGAACGGCATGCTCTGTTCCGAGCGCGAGATGGGCCTCTCGGACGAGCACGAGGGCATCATCGAGTTGCCGGTGGATGCCCCCGTCGGTGCGCCGTTCGCGCAGGTCATGGGGCTCGATGATCCGGTGATCGAGATCGCCATCACCCCGAACCGCGGCGACTGCCTCGGCGTCCGCGGCGTCGCCCGCGACCTTGCCGCCGCCGGCATCGGCACCCTGAAACCCTTCACTGCGGCGGAACCGGTGCCGCCTGCCTTCGAGAGCCCGATCCAGTGGCGCAGGGAGTTCCCGATAGGCGAGGAGGACGCGTGCCCGATGGTCGTCGGTCGTTACTTCCGCGGCCTGACGAACGGTCCCAGCCCCGACTGGATGCAGCGCCGCCTGCTGGCGATCGGTCTGCGGCCGATCTCGGCGCTGGTCGACATCACCAACTACGTAACCTTCGACCTCGGCCGGCCGCTGCACGTGTTCGACGCCGCGAAGCTCGAGGGCGGCACGCTCACCATGCGCCTCGCCAGTGCGGGCGAGACGATCCTCGCCCTCGACGGCAAGCAGTACGAGCTCGACGACGGCATGACCTGCATCGCCGACGGCAAGGGCGTGCACGGCATCGCCGGCGTGATGGGCGGCGAAACGACGGGCTGCACGCCGGCGACCACCGAAATGTTCCTCGAGGTGGCGCTGTTCGACCCCATCCGCACCGCTGCGACCGGGCGCAAACTTCGGATCGAATCCGATGCGCGCTACCGCTTCGAGCGCTCCGTCGACCCGGAATCGGCGTTGTGGGGCGCGGAGGTGGCGGCGCGGCTGGTGCTCGATATCTGCGGCGGCGAGGCGAGCGATCTGTCGATCGCCGGCGAAATGCCCGAAACGACGCACGAGGTTGCGCTCAGGTCCGACCGCGTCAAGACGCTGGGCGGCGTCGACATGTCGGTCGACGAACAGCGCAGCATCCTCGAGGCCCTGGGTTTCAAGACGGAGATGAGCCAGGACACGATCATCGTTACCACCCCGTCCTGGCGCCCCGACATCACCATCGAGCCGTGCCTCGTCGAGGAGATTCTCCGGGTCAAGGGATTCGATGCCGTTCCTGCGGTGCCGCTGGAACGCGAGAGCGACCTGCCGGCACAGATCCTCACCGTCGGCCAGCGGCGCGAGAGCTTTGCCCGAAAGGTCCTCGCTGGCCGCGGCATGCTGGAGGCGGTGACCTGGTCGTTCATGGCCGAGGACGCGGCTGCGCTGTTCGGGGACGTGCCCTCCGAACTGCGCCTTGAAAACCCGATCAGCGCCGATCTCGCGGTCATGCGTCCGTCGATCCTGGCGAACCTGGTTACCGCGGCGCAACGCAACGCCGACCGCGGCTACCCCGACCTCGGCCTGTTCGAAGTCGGTCCGTCCTGGCGCGACGATACGCCGGAAGGCGAGGACATCGTCGCTACGGGGTTGCGCGCCGGCAACACCGGGCCGCGGCACTGGGCCGAAAAGCCGCGCCCGGTCGATGCCTTCGACGCCAAGGCCGACGCGCTGGCGGTGCTGGCCGCGTGCGGCGCGCCCGTCGACAACGTTCAGGTCACGCGGGATGCGCCGGGCTGGTACCACCCCGGGCGATCGGGCACGTTGCGCCTGGGGCCGAACGTGCTGGCCTGGTTCGGCGAAATGCATCCGAAAGTACTCCGAGCACTGGGCTACCGGGGACCGACGGCGGCATTCGAGGCGTTCCTGCACCGCGTGCCGCTGCCGCGCGCGAAGGGCGGCAAGACCAGGCCATTGCTGCGGCCGTCGCCGTTCCAGCCGGTCGGCCGCGATTTCGCCTTCTTCGTCGATGCCGACGTTGCCGCGGAGACCATCGTGCGCGCGGCGAAAGGGGCGGACAAGAAACTCATCAGCGACGTCGCCGTGTTCGATGTATACGAGGGCAAGAATGTCGGCGACGGGCGCAAGTCGGTGGCGATCGCCGTCACCTTGCAGCCGCAGGAGCGGACGCTCACCGACGACGATATCGAGCGGGTCTCCGCCGCGGTCGTTGCCGCGGTGACCCGGCAGACCGGCGGCACGCTGCGCGGCTGACGGTCCGCACCGGGGGCTGGCGACGGGCCCGTCGCGAAAAACCGTCGCGGATCGAGCCGGCGGGTGCAGCGATGGCTGAGCGCGAGAGGGAGGATAGCGGGCGGATGGCACCGCGCCGGCGGCGGAGCGAGCGCAGCCGCTCCTACGTGGTACCGTGTTCGACCGATTTCCGCGATGCTGTCCTCGCCCTCGCAAGCCGCAAGCACGTCAATGTCGGCGCCCTTGCCCGCGCGGTCATGCTGCTGCTGCCGCCCGAGACCGTGGCGCTTTGGTCCGATCCCGGTGAGCCCGCTTCCGGCGACCGCGAAACCGTGACGCTCAAGTCGGGACCGAGCGCCGGAAAGGTCTGGCGCCGCAAGCCCCGTCTGCAGGTACGCATGGCGAGCGGTCTCACGAACGCGTCGATTCGCCGGATCCTGGCGCTCGCGCTCGCCATGGACGAGGGCGAGCTGGCGCTGCGCGTCGAGGCGGGCCGCGGTCCCGGCGCGGACGAGCGCCTGGCCCGCGCCGAAGCGGAAGTCGCGCGATTGAGGAAACAGCTTCGGGCGACGGCTTTCGAGCCGTTGCCCCGCGCCGTGGGGTCCCGCGCCGACGCCCTGCACGTGCTCGGCTTCCCGCCCGGATCGAACCCGGACGGCGAGGCGATCGGCCGGCGTTATCGCTCGCTGGCGGCGATCCATCACCCGGACAGCGGCAATGGCGACCACCGACGCATGAGCCAGCTGAACGCCGCCGTCCGCATCCTGCGCGAGCCGTAGGGACGGACATGGGCGGGCGCAACCGTTGCGAGATGACGGACGAGCGTCGATAGGCACGGTCGATGGAGATCCGGTGACATGGCGGCGCCGCTCTTAACCCTGAAGGACGTCACGCTCGGTTTCGGCGGGCGGCCCTTGTTCAGCGGAGTCGAGCTGACGATCGCCCGCGGCGACCGTATCGCGCTCGTCGGCCGCAACGGGTCGGGCAAGTCCACCCTGCTGCGGGTCGCGGCCGGCCTCATCGAACCGGATGCCGGGTCGCGCATGCTACGGCAGGGTGCCAGTGTCGCCTACCTGCCCCAGGAACCCGACATGTCGGGACAGGGCAGGGTGCACGATTACGTTGTCGGCGGCCTGCCCCCAGACCTTGCCGCGGAGCCCCACCGCGCCGCCCCGCTGATCGACGCGCTGTCGCTCGACGGATCGCGCGATGCAGCGGGCCTCTCGGGCGGCGAGGCCCGGCGCGCGGCCCTCGCTCGCGCCCTCGTCTGCGACCCCGACATCCTGCTGCTCGACGAGCCGACAAACCATCTGGATCTGCGCGCGATCGAATGGCTCGAGGCGCGGCTCGGCGGCGGCCGGATCGCGCTCGTCATGGTCAGCCACGACCGCGCCATCCTCGAGCGCGTGACGAACGCCACCCTCTGGCTCGATCGCGGCCGGTTGCTGCGGCTCGACGAGGGTTACGCCGCATTCGAAGCATGGTCCGAGACGATCCTCGAGCGCGAGGCGGTCGAGACCGCGAAGCTCGACAAGCTGATCGCCAGGGAGACGGCCTGGTCACACGAAGGGATCACCGCACGGCGCAGGCGCAATCAGGGTCGCCTGCGTCGCCTGCACGAGCTGCGCGCCGAACGGGCGCGACGGAGCGTCCCGACCGGTCGGGCCCGCATGCTTCCGGCCGAGGCCGGGCTCACCGGCCGACGCGTGATAGAGGCGGACGGCATCGCCAAGCGCCTCGGCGGCAGGACCGTCATCGAAGAATTCTCGACGCGAATCCTGCGCGGCGATCGCGTGGGTATCATCGGACCGAATGGCGCCGGCAAGACCACCCTGTTGCGCTTGCTTGTCGGCGACATGACGCCGGATTCCGGGCGCGTCACGCTGGGCACGAATATCGCAATGGTCTATCTCGACCAAGCCCGCGAGGCACTCGATCCCGGGCGCACCCCGTGGCAAGTCCTGTGCCCCGATGGCGGCGACCAGGTGATGGTCGGAAACCGGCCGCGCCACGTCGTCTCCTATCTGCGCGATTTCCTGTTCGCCGAGCAGCAGGTTCGAAGTCCGGTCGAGAGCCTCTCGGGAGGCGAGCGCAACCGGCTCCTGCTCGCGCGGGCGCTGGCACGACCGTCCAACTTGCTGGCGCTGGACGAACCGACCAACGATCTCGACATGGACACGCTCGACCTGCTGCAGGAGCTGCTCGCCGATTACAGCGGAACGGTCCTGCTCGTCAGCCACGACCGGGATTTCCTCGACCGTATCGTCACGTCGACCATCGTCATCGAAGACGATGGAACCGTGGCCGAGTATGCGGGCGGCTACACCGACTATCTGCGTCAACGGCCACGGACGGCGAGGCGCGGACCCAGCGCGGGGCCCGTGCCGCCGGCGGCCGGTGCGACGGCGACGGCCCTGCCCCGACGAAGATTGGGCTACAAGCAGCAGCGCACGCTCGAGCGTCTGCCCGGTCGCATCGCCGAGCTCGAGTCCACCATCACCGGTCTCGAAAAAGAGCTCGCGGACCCCGACCTCTACGGGCGCGATCGGGCCGCGTTCGACCGGCTCGCGGAGCAGCTCGCCGATGCCCGCGTCGCGCTCGCGGCGGCGGAAGACGAGTGGCTGGCGCTGGAGGCGCTGCGCGAGCAATTCGAGGCCGACAGATAGGCTGCGACGGACCGCCGCATGTTCGCAGGCCGCCCGAAAAATGCTATTCTGGGGCGTCACCAGGAGCGGCCGTCCCCGCGGCGGGGGGCGGTCAGCGACACGCGATGCCGGGCAGCTGTACGAGGCGCTCCGGCCGCGGGCCAAAGGCCGAACGCAACACCTCCCCGCCGCCTCCCGATACGCCGCGGCCGCGGCGCAACGAACGGAGGTGTGCCATGACCATCGGGCGAAAACTCAAGGAATATCTATCCGACGCACGCGTCGAATACGACCTCGTCGAGCATGCGCGCAGCGAGGGCAGCAGCCACACGGCCCACGCCGCCCATATTCCGGGCGACTGCCTCGCGAAGAGCGTGCTGCTGCGCGACGGCGACGCCTACCTCTTGGCGGTGCTGCCGAGCACCCAGCTCGTCGACGTCGATGCGCTGGGCAAGGTGTTGGGCCGGTCACTCGATCTCGCCAGCGAGTCGGACGTCGAGCGGCTGTTCGATGACTGCATGACCGGCGCGATCCCGCCGACTGGCGCCGCGTACGATCTGCAGACCGTCGTCGACGAAAGCCTCGACGGCAAGCCGGAGATCTGGTTCGAGGGCGGCGACCACCGCACGCTCGTTCACGTCGACCAGAGCGGATTCAAGCGGCTGATGGCGGACGCACGACAGGCCCATTTCGCCTGCTGACGGCGCGGCGGCGGCCCCATTGTGTCGGGGCCGGTCGTGACTCCGCACCGGCCACGGGGTGGCGGCCGGGCGCGGAGAGGGGCCGTTCCGGCGCGCGGTGGTGAGCCCACGCCGGATCAAGGGGTTGCGGCGTCATCGACCTTGGCGCGCCGCATGACGGGTGCTATAGCGACGCCGCATCATCCAGAACGGCGCCCATGACCGATCAAACGACCATCCGCAATTTCGCGATCATCGCGCATATCGATCACGGCAAGTCGACGCTTGCGGACCGGCTGATCGAAATGTGCGGCGGTCTGGCGTCGCGCGAGATGAAGAGCCAGGTGCTCGATTCGATGGATATCGAACGCGAACGCGGTATCACGATCAAGGCGCAGACGGTCCGGCTCCTGTACAAGGCGAAGGACGGCAAGACCTATACGCTGAACCTCATGGACACGCCGGGTCATGTCGACTTCTCCTACGAGGTCAGTCGCTCGCTGGCCGCCTGCGAGGGATCGTTGCTGGTGGTCGACGCCAGCCAGGGCGTCGAAGCGCAGACCCTGGCGAACGTCTATGCGGCGCTCGAAAACGACCATGAGATCATCCCCGTGCTCAACAAGATCGACCTGCCTGCGGCAGAGCCGGCGCGCGTCAGGCAGCAGATCGAAGACGTGATCGGGCTGGACGCCTCCGAGGCGCTGGAGATTTCCGCCAAGACCGGTCAGGGCATCGATGCTGTCCTCGAGGCTCTGGTCGCGCGCCTGCCGCCGCCGGGCGGTGACAGGTCCGCAGCGCTCAAGGCGCTGTTGGTCGACAGCTGGTACGACGCCTATCTCGGGGTCGTTGCACTCGTTCGCGTGCACGACGGAATCCTGCGCAGGGGCATGAAGGTCCGCATGCTGTCGACCGGGGCGGCGCATCAGGTCGACCGCGTCGGCGTCTTCACGCCGAAGGGGCTTATGGTCGATGCGCTCGGCGCCGGCGAGATCGGATTCATCACGGCGGCGATCAAATCGGTGTCGGATTGCAAGGTCGGCGATACGCTGACCGACGACCGCCACCCCGTGCGCGAGCCGTTGCCCGGCTTCAAACCGTCGGTGCCGGTCGTCTTCTGCGGGTTGTTTCCCGTCGACGCCAGCGACTACGAGGCGTTGCGCGACAGCCTCGCCAAGCTGGCGCTGAACGATTCGAGCCTGCATTACGAGCCCGAGACCTCGGCGGCCCTCGGATTCGGCTTCCGCTGCGGCTGCCTCGGACTGCTCCACCTCGAGATCGTGCAGGAGCGTCTCGAGCGCGAGTTCGATCTCGACCTCATCACAACCGCGCCGTCGGTCGTGTACCGTGTGCATCTGACCGACGGCTCGGCCACCGAACTGCACAATCCCGCGGATTATCCCGACCCGATCAGGATCGACCGCATCGAGGAGCCGTGGATCAAGGCCACGATCATGGTCCCCGACGATTACCTTGGCCAGATCCTGACGCTCTGCAACGACCGCCGCGGTGAACAGGTCGACCTGACCTATGTCGGCGACCGGGCCATGGCGGTCTACGACCTGCCGCTCAATGAAGTGGTTTTCGATTTCTATGACCGGCTGAAATCGGTGAGCCGGGGATATGCGAGCTTCGACTACGAGATGGCGGGATACCGTGACGGAAACCTCGTCAAGCTCGCGGTCCTTGTGAATGGTGAACCGGTCGACGCGCTGTCCGTCATCGTCCACCGCGACCGGGCCGAGACGCGCGGTCGCGCGCTGTGCCAGAGACTCAAGGACCTGATCCCGCGTCAGCTGTTCAAGGTGGCGATCCAGGCGGCGATCGGGGCCAAGATCATCGCCCGCGAGACGGTCAGCGCGTTGCGTAAGGACGTCACCGCCAAATGCTATGGCGGCGACGTCACCCGAAAGCGCAAGCTGCTCGAGAAGCAGAAGGAGGGCAAGAAGCGCATGCGGCAATTCGGCAAGGTCGAAATCCCGCAATCGGCCTTCCTGCAGGCCTTGAAAATGGACGAAGGCTGAGCCGGCGGGGCCGTGCGCTCAGTGGCGGAATGCCTGGCCCGGTTTGCGGCGGCGGCGGCCGGCAAGAAGAAATACGATACCCAGCAACAGCAGAATGCCGGCGACCAGGGCGATTCCCTGCCACGCCTTCCATTCGAGCATGGCCACCGCATAAGTGTCCCAGAGATCCGGGCTGACGAAACGCTGCACGATGGACTGCGTCAGGTTAAGGCTCGCCGGATGCAGGTCGAACCAGAACTGGCCCCAGCTCTTCTGCAGGTTCCTGCCCTCGAACCAGAGCAGGACCGCCATCGACACGGTCGCCACGCTGGCGAGAGCCGCAGCCCAGCCGACAACGCGTAAAATCAGGGACATTCTTGCGCCTTCGTCGCATCCGCTCTTCGTGCGGGCGCGAGATTAGCACGGTGCGAACCTGCGATTCCACCTCCACATCGGGCAGGGCGGGGGCGCCTTGCAAGCAGTGACCGGCTCGGCTACGTTCCGGGCCGCAATGGCGATTGCCGGGTCATGGAGGGATGGCCGAGTGGTTTAAGGCGCACGCCTGGAACGCGTGTGGGGGCGAAAGCTCCTCGTGGGTTCGAATCCCACTCCCTCCGCCAATTCGCGAGCCGCAATACCACGCGGCCACGGCGGTCGACCGCTCCCCGGTTGCGAACGGCCCCAGCGTCGCCGGGAGGCCATGCGAAGTTTGCCGGGAGTGTAGAGAAATGATGCATGCTCGCGCCCTTCTGCACGGCAATCGATCGGGCGCAACGGAAGGCCGGGCGATCTGCGGCGAATCGACCCGGCCGGTCCGAGCGTGCCGATTGTCTTGCTTATTGCAGCGCGTGGCACGATACTTGCGGGCGTCAAAGAACGGCCGGTTCGAGGGCGGACCGGCCCGATGTGCGCTGTGGAGGAAGTTTATGGGCCCTGACATCCAGCGTCTGCCAGGACTCTTCCCGGAGTTGAGGAGGGCCGCAGTGGTTACGGCATGGTTCGCCGCCACCCTGTTTGTCTGGCTCGTCCCGAGCGCGGTCGCCGCGGCGTCGGCGCACAGCGAGGAAGAACTGTGGAACGCCCTGCGATCGGGGGGGCATATCGCGATCATTCGCCACGCCCTGGCACCGGGCACCGGCGACCCCGACAATTTCGAGCTGCGCGACTGTTCGACGCAACGCAATCTCGATGACGTCGGTCGCGACCAGGCGCGGAAGATCGGCAACACGTTTCGGGCACACGGCATCAAGACCGCGCGCGTGTTCTCGAGCCAGTGGTGCCGCACGCTGGAGACGGCGCGACTGCTGGATCTCGGTGAGGTCGAGGAGCTCCCCATACTCAATTCGTTCAGGAAATTTCCTCACATGCGGGACGATTACACGATCCTGCTCAAGCGCTGGATCGACGAGCAGGATTTCAGCACGCCTGTGGTGCTCGTCAGCCATCAGGTCAATATCAGCGCGATGACCGGAATCTATCCGGAGCCCGGCGAGATCATCGTCGCGGTCCCGGGTGCGCGCGGTCGTATCGAGGTTCTGGGCACAATCCGAACGTACTGAGCGCGCCCGTCGGCGCGCCGGCTTCTTTTCCTGTCACGGTCCGCCGGGGCGGCCTCGCCTGACCGGACAGCGCTCGCTCGCCGCAGCCGCAGGAGGTACGCTGGCCCCCTGGGTCGCGGGCGCCGAAGCAGGCGTGGAGGCTAAGTCCCGCCGGTCGGCGCCTGCATCCGGCCGGACACGCGATCCGGCTCGTGGTATCGCCGCAGCGATAATCTTTCTTTAAGTGAAATCCGGTAAATCCGGAGGTTGT
>JBFHDX010000030.1:0-33336 GCA_041584475.1 Alphaproteobacteria bacterium | reverse complement strand
TCGAACAGGCCGGCGAACTCGGGCTGAGCGAACATCTGGTAGACGGCGAATTGCGCTTCCTGCCGCGTGATCGTCGGTGCGCGCTGCATATAGTACAGCACCCGCTCACCGAACAGCTGGATCTGCTCCGCCGTCTGCCTAGTCTGTGCCACCTCGCCCAACAGGCCTCCCGACTGTTCGACCTTCTCGAGTTCCGCCGCGCGTTGGCCGGAGAATCCATCGAAGCGCACCTCCCAGAAATTGAGGTCGTCCGGATTCTTCTCGATCCACTCGGCGATCAGGAGACGCAGATCCGCCTGCTGTTCGGGCGTCAAGACCTCGCCGGCGATCGCCCAAATATCCTCATCCAGAGTCCTGGATGCCTCGACAAGCCCCCGGCCGAGTTCCTCGCCGAAAAAATCGGGCACCCAGTACGTTTCGACCGAATGGCGGGTCAGTGACGTCAGGACCACCATGTCCAGCATATTCTCGACGGCGTTCGGCCCGACCGCAATAATGACGGCGGCGGTCCGCGATTTCACGATCCAGCCCATGGTGAGCGGCCGCAGATCTGCCGATGTGTCCTGCTCGTTGATGCGAAACATTTCGGCCGCCATCCGCCCGGCATAGCGGTCGGCGAAGCGCATGATCTCGGCTTCGAGCTGCGCCCGTTTCACGCCGCTGGGCGTCGCCGCCTCGCTTTGGCCGAAGCGCACCGGGGCGACGGTCACGTCCTGCGAGACCTCCGGCGCGGTGCCGAAGGTGCATCCACCGAGACCCACCGTCGCAAGGCCGACCCAGAAGACGGCCCCGCAGCGCCATTGCGTCAACGGAGGTTTGCCCCACATCGCTGCTGCTCCCCGTTGTTATTCTTGTTATTTTTACACAAATTTCCTGAAAATTCCATGCGATCTGTTGCTGCACATACGATCTTGCGACAGGCACTCTTTCAGATGTCCTGGGCTTCGCACTCGACCCGCAGTTCCGTGCAGACTAGCGTTATCGCATCTTCAATGAGATCGCGACCGGTCTGGCCGCTGTCGCCGGCATCGGCCCAGATGAAAAGCAGCGTCTCGCCGCGGCCGAGATCGGTCGCCTGGCCGTTGAGCCGTCTGCCGCCGTCAGTCACCTCCAAGAGGTAACGCTTGTCGTTGCTGTTGATGACCGTCAGCTGGGGACGACGCTCGACCATTCCCAGCATGCCCCGGTAAACCTCGGCGGGAGGCATTGCGAGCCGCAGCGACGCCGTCTGCTGACGCGCGCCCTTGCTGTAGACGACGAGCCCGGAGGATGTAACGGGTTGCATCGCAACCGGCGTACACGCCGTCAGGACCCATGCCGCAAGCACCGCAAGAACGTGCCACGTATACTGCCTCAATTGCGGAATTCGATGCCTCCCTTCTGCACTCTGCTCAGGCAAGCCTAGCAGGCCTTCCACGAGCCGTCTCGCCGTTTGGCGCCAAGGCCGCGAAATTAATAGCGACCCGCTGCGACACCGGGCAGTCCGGTTCCAGACAATCCGTTCGGGGCGGCCCGGAGATCGGGGCTGTCCGGCAGCTTACCCCTCAGCTCACCTCGTGCTTCGCCATCATCTCCAGGGCGCGGACCATCGCGGAATGGTCCCAGGCGGCCCCACCGTGGGCACGGCAGGCATTGAACAATTCCTGGGCGGTGGCCGTGTTCGGCAGGCTGACGCCCAACGCCTTCGCGCCCTGCAGCGCGAGATTGAGATCCTTCTGGTGAAGCTCGATCCGGAAGCCCGGATCGAAGGTCCGCTTGATCATTCGTTCGCCGTGCACCTCGAGGATCTTGGAACTCGCGAACCCGCCCATAAGCGCCTCGCGCACCTTGGCCGGATCGGCGCCGGCCTTCGATGCGAACAGGAGCGCCTCGCCGACGGCCTCGATGTTGAGCGCGACGATGATCTGGTTGGCGACCTTGGTCGTCTGCCCGGCGCCGTTCTCGCCGACGCGCGTGATGTTCTTGCCCATCAGCTCGAACAACGGCCGCGCTCGCTCGAACGCGCCTTGCGGGCCGCCGATCATGATGGTCAGCGCCGCGTTCTTGGCGCCGACCTCGCCGCCGGATACGGGCGCATCGAGATAGTCACAGCCGAGTTCGTTGATGCGTGCGGCGTAAGCCTTGGTCTCGATCGGCGAAATCGAGCTCATGTCGATCACCAGCTTGCCCGCCGACAGGCCCTCGACGACACCGTCACTGCCGAACAACACACGCTCCACGTCCGGAGTGTCGGGCACCATGGTGATGATCACGTCCGCCGCCTCGGCGACTTCCCGCGGCGTCGTGCACGGCTTGCCGCCCTTGTCGGCCAATTCCTTCGGCACGCCGCTGCGCGACATCAGCCAGGTATCGTGACCGCCGTCGATGAGGTGGCCCGCCATGGGCTTGCCCATGATCCCGAGACCAATGAAACCGACCTTCATGGAAATCTCCCTTCGTCCAGCTGTGGCGCGGCACGCCGCCCGACGACGGCACAGGGCCGGGCGGTCGGCCGGTCGAAACGGGTCGACGCCGCCGAGCCCGCCTTCGTCGTATCGATAAGGCGGCCGCGGCCGTCAGGTATACGAAGCAGACGTGAACAGCGCAAACGACTTGGTCGGAGAAAATCGTCCCGCTGTCGGCCGACCAGCCGGCGGCCGTTCCCCGGCATTCCCCGGCGTGCTTCAGCCTCCCTGCACACCCGCATCCGGCGGAGACGTCGCCAGTTCGGTTTGACGCACCTTGCTGCGGCGGACGGCGACGATTTCCGCCAGGATCGACAGCGCGATCTCCGCCGGCTCGATGGCATGGATGTCGAGCCCTGCCGGTGACGAGAGTCGCGAGATCCTGCTGCCGGACAGCCCCTGCGCCCTCATCTGCTCGCACAGCGTCGCCGACTTGCGCCGACTGCCGACGAAGGCGACATAGCGGGCATCGCTTGCGAGTGCGGCCCCCAGCGCTTCGCGATCGCGTTTCCCCTGCGTGGCCACGACGACGAAATCGTCGGGCACGATATTCAGGGACTCGAGAGCGAAATCGGTCGATCGCAGTTCGGCCTCGGCAAAGGCCTCCTGCTCCTCGGCCGACGCTGCGACGGCGATACGGTAACCCATACGGCGGCCGAGATCGGCGACGGCGACCGCCACCGGCGTCGAGCCGCAGACCACGAGGCGCGGCGCCGGCTGCATCGGCTCGATGAAGATGTCGACCGTGCCGCCGCTCGGACAGCTGCTCTTGTGAAGTTCCGTCCCGTCGACGTCCAGCCGGGCGACGACCTCGTCCTTCGGCTTGACCCGGATCATGCGCGGCTTGCCCTCCGCGAGAACCTCAAGGGCCGTCCGGCGGACCGCTCCCTGGACGCAGCCGCCACCGAGAAACCCGCGGATTTCGCCGTCGGGCAGGATGACGGCCTTTGCGCCCGCCTTCGCGGAGGTCGCATTCTCGGTTCGAACGACGGTCGCGACGCAGAAGGACCTGTCGTCCCGGATGAGCGAGCTGATCAGCGCGAGAGTATCGGTGATCCGTCCGGCCATGTTCGCATCCATTCCTAGAGCTGGGCCAGCTCGCACTCGAGAGCGGCCAGTGCCTCGAGCGTATGAGCTGCGGCGAAGAGGTCGATATGGGGCAGGCTTGCGGCCATACCGCGCGCCACCGGCGCGTAGTCGCGCCAGCCGAGCAGCGGGTTGAGCCAGACGAGCCGTCGTACGCGCCGCTTGAGCCGTTCGAGCTCGAGCGTGAGCAACTCCGGTGGATCGGTGTCGTAGCCGTCGCTCATGACGATGACGACACTGCGCGAACTGATGACTTCGCGCGCGTGGCGATCGTTGAACTGCCGCACGCTCGCCGCGATCTGCGTGCCACCGCCGAAACCGTCCGCCATCAGCGACAGCCGGGCGAGCGAACGCATCGGATCGGCATCCCGCAGCGCGCCGCTGATGCGCACGAGTCGCGTATGGAACAGGAAGGCCTCGGCTTCGATCGGCGCGCCGATCAATCCGCGCACGAAGGCGAGGAAGCAACGGCTGTAGACCTTCATCGAACCGGACACATCGACCAGCAGCACCAGGTTCGCTGGCCGCAGCGGGCGTCGGCGCCAGACGATTTCAACGGGCTCACCGCCGTGCGGCAAGTTGCGCCGGATCGTGCGCCGCAGATCGACAATCCGCCCTCGCCGCGCCGCCTTGCGCCGTCGACTGAGGCGATAGCGGATCGCTCGGGCCAAACGCTCCGCCACCCGTTCCGCCTCATCGATGTCCGCCGGATCCACGAGATGGCGCAGGTCGGTCCGTGCCAGAGTCTCGGTGCGGCTCGCCACCAGCCGGCCGCAACCGACCGTATCGGCTGGCTTCCCGTTGCCCCCCGCCGACGCCACGGGGCCCGTGGCGGCGCCGTCCGCGGAATCCGTCGGCGGACGGTCCCACAAGCGAGGCCGGGTTCGCCCGGCGCGCGGGCTCGAGAATTCGGTAGCGCTCGGTTCGGACCGGGAGCGATCAGCAAACCAGTATGACCGGAACACATCGTCGAATTTGCTCCACTGGTCGCTGTTTCCGGTGAGCATCGTCTTGAGTCCGAGCCGGACGCTTTCAACACTGAGCGCATTGCCCGCGGCCAGGAACGACAGCGCCATGTCGGCCTCGGCCAGTCCGATCGAGTATCCGTTTTGCCGAAGATGCGCGATGAAGCCGACCATCCGCGCGCTCGGCGACGAGATGGGTGGGCCGCTTGCTGCGAGCTCGCTCACGCCACCTTGCCGACCAGCCGCGCCGTGACCTCGGGGGTCACGGATTTGAGGTCGCCCTCCGTCTTGAGGAGACAGATCAGGCTCGCGTGCACGGCAACCGGGTCCCGGTCGAGCCCGCGAAGCTCGAGGCCTGACAGCGCTCGCGCCCAGTCGAGCGTCTCGGCGATGCCCGGCTTCTTCTCCAGATCCTCGCGCCGCACGGCCTGGACAAATTGCACGATCTGCCGAACCAGGCTGGCGTCGACATCGGGAAGTCGCCGGCGCAGGATGGAAACCTCCTTGGCCTCGTCCGGGAAATCCAGGTAGCTGTACAGGCAGCGTCGGCGCAGGGCGTCGGACAAGGTGCGCGTGCCGTTGGAGGTGAGGATCACGCTCGGCACGCTGCGCGCTTCGATCGTGCCGAGCTCAGGTACCGTGACCTGGAAATCGGAGAGCACCTCGAGCAGGAAGGCCTCGAATTCCTCGTCGGCACGGTCGATCTCGTCGATCAGCAGAACCGGCGGATCGTCCTGCGAGATCGCCTCGAGCAGCGGCCGGCGCAGCAGATAGTCGTCGGAAAACACGTGCCTTTCGACCGTGTCAGCCGGCATGCCCTCGGCCTCGTGTGCGCGAATCGCGATCAGCTGGCGCTGGTAGTTCCACTCGTAGATCGCGGCGTTGGCATCGAGGCCCTCGTAGCATTGCAGGCGGATCAGCCGTGCGCCGAGGACATTCGCCAACGCCTTGGCGACCTCGGTCTTGCCGACGCCCGCCTCGCCTTCCAGCAGCAAAGGTCGCTTCAACCCGGCGGCCAGGCAAAGCGCCATCGCAAGCGCATCGTCGGCGACGTAACCGACATCGGCGAGTTTGCCCTGGAGGCCGCGGAAATCGAGATCCATGCGCAATTATTTAGGGGTACCAGCGCTCCTGCCCACCGCCGTCGCGGCAGCTACGCCGTGATTCCCAGTTTTTCGGCAGTCTTCCAGATCCGCCAGTGATCGTGCGGCATCTGCGTGTGAATCAGCCCGAGATGCGCGAACGCGTCGTTGACGGCATTGGAAAATGCGGACACGCCACCGACGTTCGGCGACTCGCCGACACCCTTCGCGCCGATCGGATGGTGCGGCGAGGGGGTGACGGTGTGGTCGGTCTCCCACACCGGCGTCTCGACCGCGGTCGGCAGGTAGAAGTCGAGAAGGCTGCCACCTGTCACATTGCCGATCTCGTCGTAGGCGATCTCCTGGCCCATGGCGATCGCCAGGGCCTCGGTGAGTCCGCCGTGGACCTGCCCTTCGATGATCATCGGGTTGATCCGCGTGCCGCAGTCGTCGAGCGCATAGAAACGGCGGACGTCGGTTACGCCGGTATCCACGTCGATGTCGACGACGCAAACATAGGCTCCGAACGGATAGGTCATGTTGGGCGGATCATAGTAGCTCACCGCCTCAAGCCCCGGCTCCATGCCGGGCGGCACCGCGTTGTACGCGGCGAAGGCGATGTCGGCCATGGTCTTGAACCGCTCCGGCGCGCCCTTCACGGCGAAGCGGTCGACATCCCATTCGAGATCGTCCTCGTGCACTTCGAGCAGGTAGGCCGCAATCATCTGCGCCTTCGCGCGGATCTTGCGACCCGCCATCGCGGTTGCGGCCCCCGCCACCGGCGTCGACCGTGAACCATAGGTTCCAAGACCGTAGGGCGCGGTATCGGTGTCGCCTTCCTCGACCGTGATCTTCGCAGCGGGGATGCCGATTTCCGAAGCGAGGATCTGCGCGAACGTCGTCGCGTGGCCCTGCCCCTGGCTGATGGTTCCCAGCCGTGCAATGGCGCTGCCGGTCGGGTGCACCCTGATCTCGCACGAGTCGAACATGCCGAGGCCGAGAATGTCGCAGTTCTTGATCGGCCCGGCGCCGACGATCTCGGTAAAGAAGCTGACGCCGATGCCCATGAGCCTGCGCGTGTCGCCGCGCGCGAACGCCTCGCGATTGGCGCGCTGCTCCTCGCGCAGCGCCGCATAGTCGACAGCGGCCAGCGCCTTGTCGAATGCCGTGTGGTAGTCGCCGCTGTCGTACTCCCACCCGAGCGCGGACCGGTAAGGGAACTGCTCTTTTGCCACGAAGTTGCGGCGTCTGACTTCGGCCGGATCCATGTCGAGCTTTCGCGCGAGCACGTCGATCATGCGCTCGATGAAATAGGACGCCTCGGTGACACGAAACGAGCAGCGGTAGGCGACGCCGCCGGGGGCCTTGTTCGTATAGACGCCATCGACCGTCAGATGCGCCACCGGGATGTCATAGGAGCCGGTGCAGATATTAAAGAACCCGGCGGGAAACTTCGTCGGGTCGGCGCAGGCGTCGAAGGCACCGTGGTCGGCGATCACATGGCAGCGCAGCGCGGTAATCCTGCCGTCGCCGGTAGCGGCGATTTCACCCGTCATGTGATAGTCGCGGGCGAACGCCGTGGCGGTGAGGTTCTCGATCCGATCCTCGATCCACTTCACCGGAACGCCGAGCACGATCGAGGCGACAATGGCGCAGATGTAGCCCGGATAGACGCCGACCTTGTTGCCGAAGCCGCCGCCGATATCGGGCGAGACGATGCGAATCTTGTGTTCCGGAATTCCGGAGATCAGCGATGCGACCGTGCGCACGGCGTGCGGCGCCTGGAAGGTACCCCACACCGTGAGCTGCTCGTTCACCTTGTCCATCGACGCGACACAGCCGCACGTCTCCAGCGGGCACGGGTGAACGCGCTGATAGGTGATAAGCTCCTTGGCCACGACCTCGGCCGCCCCGATCGCCTTCGCCGTCGCGTCGGCGTCGCCGACCTCCCAGGTGAAGATGTGGTTGTGGTGCTTGCGCGGCCCGTGCGCGCCTTCTTGCTTGTCCTTTATATCCTCGCGCAGCACCGGTGCGTCGTCGTCCATCGCCCGGAAGGCGTCGACGAGCGCGGGCAGTTCCTCATATTCGACTTCTACGAGTTCCACCGCGTCGGCCGCAGCATAGCGATCCTCGGCGACGACGAACGCGACCTCCTGGCCTTGGAACAGGACTTTATCGTCAGCCAGCACCGCCTGGACGTCGCCCGCGAGGGTCGGCATGTAATGCAGCGACAGCGGCTTCAGGTCTTCGGCCGTGAGGATCGCCTTGACGCCCGGCACCGCGAGGGCGGCCTCCTTGCTGATCGACTTGATGCGGGCGTGGCCGTAGGGCGAGCGGACGAAATCGCCGAACAGCATGCCGGGCAGCTTCATGTCGTCGACGTACCTGCCCTTGCCCTGCGTAAACCGTGCGTCCTCGACTCGCTTGCGCCTGCAGCCGAGCCCCTCGAGCTTCGCCGCACGCTCCTCCGCCGTCGCCAGGTCCGCGCTCATTCCGCTGCCTCCCTCGTCGGTTTCATCTGGTCCGCGGCGACCCGTATCGCCTTTACGATATTCTGGTAGCCGGTACAGCGGCACAGATTGCCGGATATTCCCCGTCGGATCTCATCTTCGCTGGGGTCGGGGTTCTCCCGCAGCAGCCGGTACGCGCGCGTGATCATGCCCGGCGTGCAGAAACCGCACTGCAGACCGTGATGCTCGCGGAACGCCTCCTGCAGTGCGTGCAGACTGCCGTCCGGATTGGCGATTCCCTCTATCGTGATGATCTCGCCGCCGTCGGCCTGCGCGGCGAAGACGGTGCACGACTTCACCGACCTGCCGTCGAGATCGACCGTACAGGCGCCGCAATGGCTGGTATCGCAGCCGATGTGCGGGCCGGTAAGGTGGAGGTGCTCGCGCAACAGGTGAATCAACAGCGTGCGAGGCTCCGCCAGGACCTCGACATCACGATTGTTGACCTTCAGCTGAATCTGCATTTTAGCCATCGCGGGCTCCCCCTATGCGGTCAACGGGCACGTTCGAGCGCGCGCACGATCGCCCGGCGCGTCATGACCCCCGCCACGTGCCTGCGGAAATCGGCCGGCCCCCGACCGTCGCTCGCCGGGTCTGCGACGGCCTTCGCCTGCGTCACTGCCTCATCGATGGCCCGCTCATCGACCGCTGTTCCGACGAGGGCGGAAGCCGCGGCCTCGACGACAAGGGGCGTGCCGCCAACGTTCGTCAGCGTGACGACCGCCGACTTGCAGGTCCCGCCCGACATGGTCAGCACGACTGCCGCGGCCGCGGTGGCGTAGTCGCCGACCTTCCGCTTCTGCTTCTCGTAGGCGTAACCGTGCCCCTCGGCCGGCGCAGGAATACGGACCGAGACGAGGATCTCGTCGTCGCCCAGCGCGGTGAAGAAGGGCGCCTCGTAGAACTCGCGGGCGGGAACCTCGCGGCCACCGCCCCGGCCGATGACCTGGTACGACGCATCAAGCGCCTGCATGATGGCGGGCATGTCGTTCCCGGGATCGCCATTGGCTACGTTTCCACCGAGCGTCCCGCAATAGCGCACCTGCGGGTCCGCGATCTGCAGTGCCGCCTCGCCGATGATCGGGCAGCGCTCGGCGAGGAGGGTCGACTCGATCAGTTCGCGCTGCGTCGTCATCGCACCGACAATAATGGCACCGTTCTCTTCACGAATGCCGCGAAGGTCAGCGATCGCCTGCAGATCGACCAGGTGCGACGGTGTCGCCATGCGGAGTTTCATCATGGGGATCAGGCTGTGGCCCCCGGCCAGCACGCGGGCCTCATCGCCGTGCCGAACCAGCAGTTCGACAGCGTCGCCGATCGTTGACGGCCGATGATAATCGAAGGATGCAGGAATCACGGATCGTACCTCCCTGCCGCGGGTCCGCACGTCTCGTACCGGCTCGATCAGGTCAATACGGCATCCCGCCGGTGACCCGCGACGCGCCCGACGGGACATGCGGTAATGCAGAATGACCGAGTCCGCGATAGGAAATCAGCGGCTGTTAACCGCCGGAGGCAAGTCTTCACGAACTGCGACATAGATGCACGAAATACGTCCAGGCCCCGGCCTCGGCGCCATGCGGCCGCAGCGCAGCCCCGTCGTCGATGCGCCGGAACCCGGGACGTCGATCGGTCATATCCCGAGGGCCTTGCGAACCTCCCCCAGGTGGGACCGACTTACGGGCACCACCGGTTCTGCCGGACCCGCGACGACAAGGAATGCCTTGTCCTTGCGGCGCTGAAACCCCTTTGCGTGCTGCAGATTGACCAGAAAACTGCGATGCGTACGCATGAACGAACGACCGGCGAGGTAGGTCTCGAGCTTCGAGATCGACCAGGGACAGAAGAAGCTGCCGCGGACGTCGTACAGACGCGTGTAATGCCCCTCTGCCCGAATTGCCGAAATCTGCTCGGCCTCGACGAAATAGATCGCATTGTTCGTCTCGTAGGGAACCCGCAGCCGATCACGGCTGCGATCGACAGGCGATTGCGCGCCGTTGGCGCCCGTCCGGTCGACGACGCCGGATTGTTGCGCTCCGGCTTCGCCCGCACCTTCCGTCAACAACGTGCCGGTCTGCGCAGCGGACGCGCTGGCCGCGATCGAGCGCAGCTGTTCGATCGGCAACGCCGTGAGCAGGAACACGCCGCAAACGATGAATGCGGCGACAGCAACGAGCATGGCAAAATACCCGTCCTCGATCACCGGCACCGCAATCGTGGCTATCTCTTCGACGGGCAGAAACTGGGTATACGCCATCGCGGAATAGTGCATGCCGGAGATCGTGATACCGAGCAGGATCGCCGCCAGGGACATTTCGCCGAGGGTGCGTCTTCGATACGCTAGCCGCAACGCACAGATCGAGAACAGGATCGCAATCGCGGAGGACAACAGCGTGCCGCCGGGTAGATAGCTGACCCTGCAATTGCCGCCAATCGCTGCCATCCCGACGTAGTGCATGCTGACGATGCCGAGACCGGTCAGCGTGCCGGCGACCGCGGTCCGCAGGTAACCGCGTTCCCCTATATGCATCAGCAGCAGGCCGAGCCCGGTGATCAGGACCGAGATCAGTACCGAGCCCAGAGTATAGAGCGCGTCGTAGGTGATCCGGACAGGCAGTTCGACGGCGAGCATGCCGACGAAGTGCATCGACCAGATCCCGCCTCCCAAAGCGAAAGCCGCCTTCGCGATCTGACGCTTCTGCATCGGCAACGTCAGGTTGCGCAGGCCACTCGCCAGCCGCAGCCCCGTGAAGGACGCCATGACTGCCACCAGCACGGACGCCGCAACCAGCAGCGGATCGTATGAAATCGGCATCTCCGTCCCCGTCAACGGTGCTGCAACCGCCTGCAAAATCAGGCCATGTCAGCGCCTTATTTTTTCGGGAATATATCATCCGGCGGCGGCGAATCAAAATAGCCCTGCCGTCACCGTTTCGGCCGGCGCGTCAGGCGCCTGCTGCCGGGCGTCGCGCGGAAAGGCTGCACGGAGCGGCCTGTACGGCCACTCCGCAGGGCTTACGCGGCGTGTGGCTTGCGGCCCCCGAGCTCCGACGTGATCTCGTCTGCGATGCCGGCCACGAGTGCGCCCAGCTCGGGCAACCGGGAGTCGGCGACCCGCGCGGTCGGCCCGGACAGCGACAGTCCGGCGATCGGTCGGCCGTGTTCATCGAACACGGCGGCACCCACGCAACGCAGCCCGACCGCGTTCTCCTCGTCATCGAGTGCGTAGCCGTTGCGCCGTACCGTGGCGAGGTGCGCGTGCAGTTGCGCAGGATCGCCGATCGTCCGCTCCGTCGCGCGGGACATGCCGTGCCGACCGATGATCCGCGCGATCGCATCACCGGGCAACCAGGCCAGAATGGCCTTGCCCGCACCCGAATGATGCATCTTTACGCGGCCGCCCGGCCGCGCGATGGCTCGCATAAGCTGGCGGCACTCGATCTGGCCGATGCAAACGGCCTCGCCCTCGCTCTCGAGATACAGGTTGACGGTCTCGCCGCTCTCCTCCATCAGGCGCCGCATGTACGGGCGCGCCGTGGCAACGACATCGCGCGTGCGGATGAAGGCGTTACCGACGATGAATGCCTGCACGCCGACCTGCCACAGGCTGCTGTCAGGATCGAACCGGGCGAAACGCTCCTGCTGCAGGGTCGTCAAGAGCCGATGCGTCGTCGACGGCGGCAAGCGGACGGTGTGCGCGAGATCGCTGAGCGTCATGCCGTCCGAACTCTCGGCGAGGGTACGCAAGATCGAAAGCGCGCGACTGAGGGACTGCACCTGCCCGCTTCTCGCCTCGCGCCCGCTCTCGCGGCACGTTTTCTCTAGGCCGTGTCCCGCATTGCGCGGCATTCCCTGCCTATCCTGCGCCACGCGCGCCACCCGTTTCCACTATTCGGAATTTATTTCCACGAACTCGGAATTGCCAGAACAAACATGACGCTTGTTCGGGACGGCCAGCCGGCGATGACTGCCGCCGGCATGATCTTTCAAACAAAATGATAAGCTCGGCAATCGCGTCACGGGGTATCATCGGGCGGGACATCCGGCCGCCGATCGAACGGCCGCGGTTGGGAGGGATAAGAGTGACATGGTAACGGACTATCCGCGCGACCTGATCGGATACGGGCCGACGCCGCCAAATCCGAAGTGGCCCGGCGGCGCTCGGGTCGCCGTACAGTTCGTGATGAACTACGAGGAGGGAGGAGAGAACTGCACCCTGCATGGCGATCCGGCATCGGAGGCGTTTCTCTCGGAGATCATCGGTGCCCAACCCCGTGAAGGGCAGCGCCACATGAGCATGGAGTCGATCTACGAGTACGGCAGCCGTGTCGGCGTTTGGCGCCTGCTCGAACTGTTTCGCCGCACGCAAATCCCGATCACCGTCTTCGCGGTCGCCATGGCGCTGGAACGCAATCCGCGGGTCGCCGAGATCGCGATCGAGGATGGCCACGAAATCTGCAGCCACGGCTATCGCTGGATCGATTACCAGGAGCTGCCGGAAGAGGTGGAGCGCGAGCACCTGCATAAGGCGATCGAGATAATTCGCCGCATCACCGGCAACCGGCCGCTGGGGTGGTACACGGGCCGCACCAGCCCCAATACCCGCCGGCTCGTGGCCGAGGAGGGCGGTTTTCTTTACGACGCCGACGATTACAGCGATGACCTGCCGTTCTGGAGCCGGGTCGTCGACCGGCCCCATCTCGTCGTGCCTTACACGCTGGATGCCAATGACATGCGCTTCGCCTCGGCGCAGGGATTCAATGCCGGGGACCAGTTCTTCGCCTATCTGCGCGACGCTTTCGATACGCTCTACGAGGAAGGAGCCGAGACGCCGCGCATGATGTCGATCGGTTTGCACTGTCGACTCGTTGGACGGCCCGGCCGATTTCGTGCGTTGGCACGTTTCGTCGAGCACGCCCGATCGCATGACAAGGTCTGGTTCTGCCGTCGCGTCGATATCGCGCGGCACTGGCACGAACACCATCCCTACGACGGAAAGTGATGATCCCGATGACCCAGGATGCCGGAGTCCCGGAATTCGCAACGCGTTTTGTCAATCTTGCGTCCGCGCGTCTTGGCGCGCGGGCGATGCGGGCGAGCGACGAATTCTTCGCCGCGAAAGAACGAATGCTGCAGGATGACCCGGCCGTGTTCGTTCCCGGAAAGTACGACGACAACGGCAAATGGATGGACGGCTGGGAGACGCGCCGACGCAGAGGTGGTGGACATGATCACTGTCTCGTGCGTCTGGCCTGGCCCGGCTACGTTCACGGACTCGACATCGACACCAGCCATTTCACCGGGAACTACCCGCCCGCGGCGTCGATCGACGCCTGCCTCGACGAGTCGGAACCGGGCGACGCGTCCGGCTGGACGGAACTCCAGCCGGCCGTCGCACTCGGGCCGAACGCGCATCACTTCCTGCCGCTCGATGGGAGCGGTCCCTACAACTGGCTGCGGTTGAACATTTACCCCGATGGCGGCATCGCGCGCCTGCGCGTCTTCGGGATGCCCCATTGCGATTGGGAAAACCGGGACCGGGACGCCGTTTACGAGCTGTCGGCGCTGGAAAGCGGTGGGCGGATCGTCGGCTACAACGATGCCCATTACGGCAATCCCTGGGCGATCCTCGCGCCCGGGCGCGGCGCCGACATGGGTGACGGGTGGGAGACGCGGCGGCGGCGTGAGCCGGGCAATGACTGGATCATCGTTGAGCTGGGACATCCGGGGGTCGTCGAGCGGATCGAAGTGGACACCGCCCATTTCAAGGGTAATTTCCCCGACCGCTGCAGCGTTCAGGCGGCGCTGGTGGAAGCGGGCACGGACCGGTCGATCGTCACGCAATCGATGTTCTGGGGCCAGCTGTTGGGCGAAACGAAGCTGGAAATGGATGCGGTGCACAGCTTCGACGGGAATATGCTTCAGGGAGTCGGAAGGATCTCGCATGTCCGACTCAACATCTTCCCGGACGGCGGCATCAGCCGCTTTCGCGTGTTCGGCAAACCGGCGGACCGATGAACCGGAGACCGCGATGATCACGCTTCGCCCGCGTGAGCTGACCGTCGATGCGTTCGCGCCGTTCGGCGACGTCATCGAGACCGAGAACGCGAATCATTACCCGATTAACCAGGGTACGGCGGAGCGGTATCATGATCTCGCCACCGTGGACACGTCCGAAGCGGGAGGCCGTCCGCTGATCAATATCTTCCGCGGGCAGCCATGTGAACTGCCGCTGACGATCAGGATCATGGAGCGTCACCCGCTCGGCAGCCAGGCCTTTTACCCGTTGACGAGACACCCGTATCTTGTGGTCGTCGCACCGCCCGGCACGCCGCCAAAGGCCAGCGATTTGCAGGCGTTTCTCGCCAGGCCGGGACAGGGCGTGAACTATCGTCGCGGCGTCTGGCACCACCCGCTGATCGCACTCGACGGGGTGTCGGACTTTCTGGTCGTCGATCGCGGTGGTCCGGGCGAGAATTGCGACGAGCACGAACTGGGCGAAGGCGAGGCGGTCGTTCTCCGGCTCTGAGGACGCGACATCCCGAACGGCGGAGGGGTTAACAATCCTCGCCTTTCCTCAGTCGAGCGCCTTCATGTAGATGACCTTGCCGTCACCGTCGCGGTAGAAGTCGGGAAGTTCCGCCACCTTGTGGTAACCGAGCGCGCGGTAGAACGCCCGCGTCGGCTGATATTTCTTCCCGTCCGACGTATCGACGTAGATCCGCTTGGCGCCGCGTTCGGCCATTCTGGCCTCGGTCCGGCTTGCGAGGTCGCGCCCCATGCCGCTGCGCTGCCCGTCGGGCCGCACCGCAATCCAGTATAGATCCCAGCGATCCACGGTCCCCGGGACCGGGCCGTAGCAGCTGTAGCCGACGGTCCGACCGGCCAGGTCGGCAAATACGAACTCGTAGCCGCTCTCAGCCCCGCGATCGAGCCGTTCCTGCACCAGCTCCGCTGCGATCGCCGTCTCCTCGCTCGAGAACATGTCGGTCGAGGCCACGATGCGGCGCACGGTTTCGACGTCCTCGGAGCGCACGGTATCGCGCCACTCGATGGCCGGCGCCGGCTGTTCTTCGCGGGGACGAGGGCGTCGCTTGGGTCGGCTTCGGGCATCGGCGGCGCCATCGGCGAGACCGGTGAAGAACCGACGCGCATTGACGCCCAACGTGCGGACGCGGTAGCCCCCTTCCTGCACGACGACGGTCGGAAAACCGGCCTGCCCGATCTGGCGGCCGAGCGCCTCGAAATCAGCTGCCCGGTTGGGCCAGGTGCCGGTCGGGTCGCCCTTGGCGGTATCGAACCCCGTTGCGAGGACGAGATAGTCGGTCTCGTGGCGGGCGATCCGCCGCAGCGCACGCGCGACGGCGTCCGAATGCTGCTTCGACGTGATCGTCTCGGCGAGCGGGATATTGAGATTGTAGCCACTGCCGCGGCCGCGGCCGGTTTCGTCCGCAAATCCCGCGAAATAGGGATAGGCAAAGCTGGGATGTCCGTGCACCGAGACCGTCAGCACGTCGTCGCGCTCGTAGAATATGTTCTGGGTGCCGTTGCCGTGGTGGTAGTCGATGTCGAGCACGGCCACCCGACCGTAGGCGGACAGGTACTGGGCTGCGATCGCTGAGTTGTTGAAGTAGCAGAAGCCGCCGAACGCGCGGCGTTCGGCGTGATGTCCGGGCGGTCTCACCAGGGCATAGGCCAGGGGTGTGCCCTCCAGCACGAGTTCCGCGGCGGTCAGCGCGCAGTCGACCGCGCCGCGCGCCGCGAGGTAGGCGTTGCCGTTGAGGGGCGTAAATGTGTCGATGCAATAGTAGCCCGCGCGAACCGTCGCTTCCTTCGGCGGACGCGCCGCATTGCGAATCGGGAAGACATAGGGGTAGATCGACTTCTCGGGCGGCGTAGCCAGACAGGCCCGGGTCAGATAGTCGACCATCGCGCTGTCGTGCACCTCGCGGATATGGCGCCCAGGGAAACGACTCGCCTTGGTCCGTTCGAAAAGTTCGCTCTTTTCCAGCTCGGCCAGGATCGAGCGCGCGCGCACAGGCGCCTCGACATAGCCGCGGTCCCGCACGTGATGGATCGCGTGCGCCTCGTTGACGACGAGCGGGATCTTCTGCTGCAGCCGGCGGACCGGCTTCACCTCGGCATCCGATGCGCGCTTGACATAACGGAACGGCCGAAGGCCGATCTTGCCGTCTTCGATCGAGTTTACGACCTTCGCGATGTATTCCGGCGGACAGACGTCACCGTACTTGCGTTCCAGGATTGCCTCGAC
Organism: Alphaproteobacteria bacterium; assembly: GCA_041584475.1. Lineage (GTDB taxonomy): Bacteria > Pseudomonadota > Alphaproteobacteria > UBA8366 > JADFVY01 > JBFHDX01. The sequence continues at coordinate 16,977 of JBFHDX010000030.1, read as the reverse complement.
GATCCGGCGCAGGGCCTTCGCCGGCGGCAGTTCGTCGCGTCCCAGGCCATCGAACACAAGATAGGGCGGATTGGTGTCTTCCGGTCTCAGCGGGGTCTCGTATGCGCTCCCCGTGATCGGACGCGCCCCGTATCGTTCGTAAAAGCGCAGGCGGTCCTCGTTCTGTTTGCGGATCCCCGGGTCGGGACTCAGCGCCTCGTCGTCGGGCAAACATTCGAGAAACACGCCGACCGCGCCGAGCGCCAGCGCTTCCTCGCGCACCCTGTCGTAAATGGCGCCGCCGAGCCCCTGGCCGGGTCGGCCGGGCGCGGTCGAGATGATCTCGAGGAAGCAGAAATTCAGGTCGGAGGCATAGAGCAAGAGCGCAACGGCCTTGAGTTCCCCCTGCGCGTCCTCGGCGACAAACAGCTCGGCCAGGAACCTGTATTTGAGGGGATTGCGAAGCTGCTCCGGCAGCTTCTCGATGTCTTCCTCCGACATGCCGGGAAACTGCGCACGGATGATCGCCTCGGTCTGCGCGATGGCGGACCGGTTGGCCGGCGTCCGGTCGTCGGTAATCTTGCGAATGCGGAACATTTCAGGCGGCGGCCCGCGCTTCCCTTCGATCGGCGGATTCGACGATACGGCCGACGATGTCGGCGAGGGACAGATCCGCCTGCGCGGCGGCGGCGGCGAAACCGGCGTCCGGCGCCAGGCACGGATTCGCGTTCACCTCGAGAATCCAGGGTCGGCCCGCCGCATCGACGCGAAAATCGACCCGGCCATATCCGGTGACGCCGAACAGCTCGACGGCCGCAAGCGCAAGCCGGCGCAGTTCCTCCAGCAGAGGCTCGTCGTCCGCCGCAAATTCGAAACTGCGCGGCGTATGATCGAAAGCGAAACTACCCTCGAGCCACTTGGCCTCGTAGTCGACGATCTTCGGCCGGTCCGCCGGATAGTCGACGAACCTGATTTCCGCGATCGGGAGGACCTCGGGCCCGTTCTCGCCATCGAGCACGCCGACGTTGAATTCGCGCCCGTCGATGAACGCCTCGGCAAACCAGGCACCGCCAAAGCGACGGCTACGATGCGCGATTTCAGCACTGGCCCGGCTGCTGGGCACCACCGACCGTGCGTCGATACCAATCGACGCGTCTTCGCACACCGATTTGACGATCACGCGATGGCAGTCCGCACCCAGCTCTCTGCGGTACCCCGACGCAGACCAGTCCGGTGTCGGCAACCCGGCGCCGCGGAGCAAGGTCTTGCTCAACGGCTTGTCCGTCGTTGCGAAGATTGCGCGCGCCGACGACCCGGTGAAAGGAATGCCGAGATGTTCGAGAGCGGCCGGGACGACATGGGCTAGCCTGCCGTCGCCATCGAGCGCCTCGACCAGATTGAAGACCATGTCCGGACGCCGCCTCCGCAGGCGATCCAGCACGGCGAGATCGAGGCCGACGGCGACGATCTCGCTGGTCCAGCCGAGCCTGCCGAGCATGCGAGACACGGTTTCCGCCTGGACGATGGTGTCCGCCTCGTCCGGCCGGTCGATCGCGGCGCCGTGCAGTATTGCTGCCGTTCGTTTGGGGCCCATGGTCAGTTTCCGCGGCGGCGGGCCTTCGCCAGGCCGATGGCATAGCGCGCCGACGCCGCATCGACGATCTCGGCCATCAGCGAATCGTAGCTCAGGCCGGCCATGGTCGAGAGGATCGGCAGATCGGAATGCGATGGGTGCAGCCCCGCCAGCGGGTTGGCTTCAAGGAACATCGGTACGCCGGCCGCATCCGACCGGAAGTCGAGCCGAGCCGCGTCGCGGCAGCCGAGGGCGTGGTATGCCCGCAGCGCCGAGTCGGCCGCCGCCTTCGCCTCCACATCGTCGGCCAGCCGGTAGTGCACGAGGTGCTCGCACCGTTCCTTGTTGAGCAGCGAATAGACACCGGCTTCCGCTTCCTCGCGCAGAATGACCTCGAGAACCGCGATCACCCTCGCCGCTTCGCCGTTACCGACCAGGCCGACGGTGAATTCCCGACCCGCAAGATAGGGCTCCACGATGACCGGTTGTCCGAACCGCGCGATCAGTTGCTGCGCCACGGTGCGCAGCTGGCGGTGGCTGGACACCCGCGACGCGGCCTCGCAGCCTTTGCCGGTGCCTTCCGCCACGGGCTTTACGAACAACGGAAAGCCGAGGTCGACCTCGTTCGCCATCGAGGCACGCTCGAGCACCGCGAACGGCGTCGTCGGCACGCCGGCATCGCGCACGAGCCGCTTGGCAACGCCCTTGTCGAGCGCGGCGGCGAGCGTTAGCGGATCGGAGAACGCGTAGGGCTGGTCAAACAGCTCGCACAACGCCGGCACCTGCGCCTCGCGCGCACGGCCGCGCACGCCCTCGGCGATCGAAAACACGAGATCCCACCGCACGCCCGCGACGAGACGCGCCGCCAGCGCCCGGCCGTGGCCGATCCTGTCGACCGTGTGACCGATGCGAACCAAAACCGCCTCGATCTCGTCCAGCGTCTCGGCAGTGTCAAACTCGGCGACCGCCTCTTCGCTGAATCCGAGGGCGCGGTAGTCATCGCGCGCGTCGTATACGAAACCGATACGCATCAGCCGTCCCTCCCAAGCTTGCGGTCCGCGCCGAGCAGTCCGCCGGGGTCCGGATAACGGTAAAGGCCGCCCTCGAAATTGGTCAGCAGCAGGTCGTCGCCGTCCCGACCCGCGACGTAGTCGGGCAGTAACGGGATCTTTCCGCCGCCGCCGGGGGCGTCGATGACGTAGGTCGGTACCGCGTATCCCGTGGTGTGGCCCCGCAATCCGCGGATGATCTCCAGGCCCTTCTCGACCGAGGTCCGGAAATGGGCGGAACCCGTGATCGGATCGCACTGATACAGGTAGTAGGGCTTGACCCGCCGCATCAGCAGACCGTGGTACAGCGTGCGGAGGGTCTCGACCTCGTCGTTGATGCCCTTGAGCAGCACGGTCTGGCTGCCCAGCGGAATGCCCGCATCGGCGAGCCGGGCGGTCGCCTCCGTCACCTCCGGGGTCAGCTCGGCGGGATGCGTGAAGTGAAGGCTCATCCACAGCGGATGGTATTTGCGCAATATGCGCGTGAATTCACGCGTGATGCGCATCGGCAATACCACGGGCACCTTCGTGCCGATGCGCAGGAATTCCACGTGACGGATCGCACGCAGCCGTGCAAGCAGGTAGTCGAGACGGTCGTCGGAAAGCGTGAGGGGGTCGCCGCCCGAGATCAGGACGTCGCGGATCTGCGGATGCGCCTCGATATAGGCGATGGCACGCTCCCACTGGCTCTTGTCGAAGGAGTATTCGCCGCCCGGGTCACCGACCATGCGCGACCGCGTGCAATACCGGCAATATGTCGAGCAGAACCCGGTGGCGAGAAACAGGACCCGATCGGGGTAACGGTGCACGAGGCCCGGCACCGCCGTGTGGTGGTCCTCACCCAGCGGGTCACGCGCTTCGCCCGGAGTTGTCAGATATTCGTCACCGGTCGGGATGTGGGTGCGGCGCAACGCCTCGCCGGCATCATCGAGCGACATGAGCGCGGCGTAATAGGGGGTGATGCCGACCGGCAAAGAGCCGCGATGGGCCGCGACGGCCGTGCGCTCGTCCGTGGAGAGCGCGTAGATCCGTTCGAGATCGGCGAGATTCTTGATCCGCCGGCGCAACTGCCAGCGCCAGTCGTTCCACTCCGTCGTTGTGGCATCCGGAAAAAACCGCCGCATGAACTGGCGGCTCTCCTTGCTGACGGGAAATCGCGGGCTGCCTGTCTTCGCTCGGAACCGTCCGGGCTGACCGACCTGCGGAATCGTGAGAGATGTCGTTACGGGATTTGGGATGAAACTTCGGCTGGGAGGCTCTTCGCAGCCGGGCTCGGAGGGCGTGCTGCCTTCCTCGACACGAAAGGTGTCCATCTGACCGAGAGAGTTCCACACCCGGATCAGGGCGTTCTCCAGACCATCGGGAGAAGCGGAGCCTGTGCAACGGGGCGCGCTATTAATTGGTCATCGACCGGGGTCTGTAAAGAGGCTTTTGGTCAAAAAAATACTCGATTGTCCAATCGGCACCAAACCCCACGCCCGCAACGCAATTTCACGGCCCGGCGAGGCTGCAAATTCAGCCTTCGATCTTGGCGCCGGCGGGTCCGGGCTCGGCCATATCCGCATGGCTCGCTCCCCGCCGCCGCTCTCGCCAGATCACGTAGCCGCCGCCGATGACGACGAGTACCGCCCCGGTAGCGGTCCAGTAATCGGGTAGATCGCCGAACACGACGAACCCGATCAGAGTGGCCCACACCAACAGCGAGTAATTGAACGGCTGGAGCAGCGACGCCGGCGCCAATTCGAGCGCCTTTATGAGCAGGATATGGCCGAGGATTCCGGTTGCCGATACGAAGCCGAGCAGGATCCAGCCGTCTCTGTCCGGGACCTGCCAGAACGGCAGGCCGGTCGCCGTGGCCGCCACAGCACCGACGACACCCATGTATAGCAGGCTGGTCGCGAAATCGTCGCTGAAGCTGGCGAGACGGGTCATGAGACTATAACCGGCAAACGCCAGGGCTGCCGCAAGCGGGATGAGGCCCGCGGGCTGGAAGACGCCGAACCCCGGCCTGATGATCAGCAGTGCGCCGGCAAAACCGACCGCGACCCCGAACCAGCGCCGCCAACCGACACGCTCTCCCAGCACCGGAATCGCAAGCGCCGTTACCATCAGCGGAAAGACCGCGAACAGCGCATGCGACTCGGCGAGCCCCAGATAGACGAGACCGTTGTTGAAGATGATCATTTCGATCACGATCAAGACCGAGCGACAGACCTGGAGCCAGGGTCGTCGTGCCCGGACGGCCCGCGCGAACGACCCGCGCATGGTTACATATGCGATGGTGAAGGCCGCAAAAGCCAGAAATCGCACCATGATTATCTGCGGCACGGCGTAACGCTGTGCGAGGACTTTCGTCGCCGCGTCCTGGCATGCGAACACGAACAGAGCAACGAGGCAGAGCAGGACTCCCATCCGCTGCCAGCGGCTGTCGGTCCCCGGCAGACTGGTAACGGATTGGCGCATGGACTCTGTCGGAATTCGATGGGTTCGGCGCCTGTATACATGATCGATATCGCAACGAACATCGCTGCTCACACACGCAGCGAAGAAATTTAATAAGTGCGCATATTACACGCCCAAAAAAAACCGGACCGACATGCGCTCCCGCGTGTTGATGCGGGATGCATCGAACGTCGACCGACTCGCATCGTTCAACGAATCAGGTAGATCGGACTCGTCCAGGCAAGCGTCCCGTCTTCCTGGGTCAACCGGACGTAGAGCGGATTGTCACCGTCTTCGCGCAACGCCAACCGGCGGTGGAACCGCATCGTCCGAATGGGGTTCCGCGTGGGCAACCGGAAAAGCTTCAGATAGCGCGGCAATTCGCCCGAACGATCGAATACTTCGTCTTCGTAGCCGATCTCTTCCAGGGGCACGCCGCACTGCACCAGCGGTGTCTCGATCTGCAGGGTGCCTCCATAGGGGTCCTCGACCCAGACGTCGAAGCCACCGATATTGCCCGTCGTCAGCGCCCTCCACGAAAGGCCGTTGTCGCCGACACGATCCAGAGTCTTGTCGCGATTGAAGAAATTGATCGGCTGCGCGTCGACGACGCGGTTGCCCGAAAGGACCGCCGTTCCGTCCCAGATCACCTGACGAAAACGGCCACGATATTCCGCGCCCTCCCAAATCACCCGGATTCGAGAGCCGAGATCGTCGGGACCATAGGGTCTGACCGTCTCGATGTGCTCGTTTCCGTTGAACAGGTCGACGCGCTCGATCGGCGCTGCCGCCAATATGTCGAGATGGAATTCAACCTCACGTTCTGCCGTCTGCAGGATGTCACCCATGAGCGCCTGCTTCGCGGCGACCCCCCGCGCCGGGCCGAGCGCGGGGTCGTCGTGATAGAGCATGCCGTCCTCGCGCAGCAGGGCACGGACGTCGATCAGCATGCGCCCGCCCGAGCCACCGGTCGTTGCATAGTGCCGGCGCCTGCGCAGACAGTCGAGCACCGCGGAACGGCTGAGCTCCGGCATCAGCAGACAGGTCAGCCCGCCAACGGCTCCAAACAGCGATGCTCCGGGATAGCTCGCCCCCGGCCGCCCTTTGTGTCCGTCCGAGTTGGCGACGATCCCCGTACGGAATCCGAGGTCGAAGGCGTCGCCTAGCAGCCATTCGAACGTACCCCACGAGGAATGCACTTCCATCGATTTCTCGAACCGCCCATCGTGCGCCAGCCTCACATCCGCGTATCGCCCACCGCAATGTGCAAAACAGACCACGTCCCATTCCCCGTTGGCGGCGAAAGCCTCGAAAAGCTCGGCTGCCGAATTCGCGTCGGTGCCGATGTCCCCCCGATCCTCGACGAGAGCGTGCGAGGAACGCCGGATCTGCCGCCCCGATGTCGGGAAGTAGACGTTCCGGTCGCCACCCAGCGCGGTGTTGCCCGACCACTCGTAGCCCGGCAGCGCGACGAATCGTCCGGCTTCGTCGAACTCGTCGCAGAGTCGATCGAGTTCACGCCAGAATTCGTTCGTAATCTGGAAATCGTTGCCCTGATGCCCGACGGCATCGACGAACGCCCGGTCGCGCGCGAATCGGAAATAGTCGCGCGCGGAATTGGTGCCGATCGTCTCCTCGGACTGACCGTGCAAATCCGCCCAGTACGGCCTCAGGTCGGCAGACCGCACGACTCGCATCGGGTTCGCCGTGTACCTTGTCCCGTCCGTCTGGTTTTCGAGCCAGATCTCGAGGTCGCCCGGCTCGCCCACCGACAAGCCGTCGACGTCGAGGGTGAATTGCCCGGGCAAGAAACTCACCGTCTCCGGCAGGCCTGTCACGGGACGGTTGGTGCCAAGGCGCAGCGTCGCGCTGCCTTTGTCGGAAGGATTGCCCCATTTGTCCTCCGCCTTGAGCTTGATGCTGAACGGCTCGCCGGTACGGCACAGGGTCGGAACGACGGCGACGACCCGCTCAGGCGAACCGGGAACCAAGCGGATCGTCGGTTGGACGGGAAGCGGCTGGTAGTTGAACGTTGCGATCGGGTCGACGAGCACCCGGAACTCGAAACTGTCCTCACAGAACGTCTGCAGCCGCATCCCCGGCGAGCCGCCGTCGGTGACGCCGAAGCGCACGGTTATGGTGTCACCTTCGCGCAAAAACCCCCGCACGACCTTTATATATAGCGTGCGGTCCCAGGGGCGGACGTTTCCCTTCGGGTCGTACCGGCACTCGAGCAACGCGTTGTTCGATGCCTCGATGACGGTGTAATTGGGCCGTGCGGGATCCTCGAACTGCGGTCGGGTCTGGTCGGATGCGAACCGGAAGCAAATTCGCAAGGAACCGGAATCGTCGATGCCGAACTTGCCCGCGGTGTAGGTCAGCACAAAGGATTGATACGAGCCGGCCTCGAAATCGCCGCCCGGTGTAATCGACGCGGAACCGAGCTCCGCCGGCGGAATCGGTGTGCGGATGGTGCCGCTATGGATCGCGATCGAGGGCATCGTTGACGAGCCGTCCCGACTCCTCGGCGGATTCTCGGCCATCTCTCGGCATTCCCCTGTCAAACCCGGGTGCCCGGGCATTCGCCGGCGCGGCGACGGCGTCTGGCTTCGGAATTGCGCTCGGCGCCGTCGGGCAATCCATCGACAGAAGTCAGGACCGCGCCGATTGCGCCGCGGCCGTAGACCGGCTATTGCGGTGACGCAGCCCGCCTGTCGAGTTCGTCGGCCAGCATTTCGGCCCGCGCGATTTGGGCCGGCGTCATTTCCGCCTCGAGCATCGGGATCCGGTCCTCCGCGTCAGGATTACCGTTCCGCATCGCGACCGTCATCCAGGCGTGGGCGATGACCAGATCACGCTCCACTCCCTGGGCGAGGACGTGCACGAGACTCAAAATGTACTGCGCTTCCGCATCGCCCTGGGTCGCCGCCCGCAGATACCATCGAACCGCTTCTTCCTGATCCGCGTCCACACCAATCCCGCCGTGATACATCTTGCCGAGATTGAGCTGCGCGCCCGCGTGCCCCTGATCGGCCGCAAGCTGGAACAGCCGCAAGGCCTCTCGATTGTCGTTCCTGACTCCCTCGCCAAGTCGGTACATTTCGCCCAGACTGTTTTGGGCTTCGGCATAACCGTTCGCGGCGGCAAGCCGGAACCAGCGTATGGCCGCTCTGTCATCCTTCGCAACGCCTAGGCCGGCCCGATGCATGAGGCCAAGCATCCACTGTCCGCGCGGGTCGTCCAGCGCGGCGGCCCTCCGGTACCAGGTCGCTGCTGCCTCGTGGTTCTGATCGATACCGAGTCCGCGCGAATACAGGTAGCCCATCATGAACTGTGCGGTCGCGAATCCCTGATCCGCCGATCGGCGATACCATCGTGCGGCTTCGCTGTCGTCGCGCCGCACGCCGCGACCTGCCATGTACATTCGGGCCAGGTTGGCTTGTGCGGTCGGATCGCCCTGTTCTGCGGCGGTTCGAAACCACCGTGCCGCCTCTACGAAATCCTGCGTGACCCCGCGTCCGCGTTCATAGTAGCGCCCGAGGTCGTTCTGTGCGGTCGCGAGGCCACTCTCCGCCGCCGATTGGGTCAGGTGGAACATCTTGCTGTCGTCCGCGCGACCGCCGAGTCCGTCGCGGTACATCCAGGCGAGGAAGAGTTGCGCTTTCGGGTCTCCCGCGGCAGCGAGCCGGGAAAAGATGGCAAGCGCCCGCGGATAGTCGCCGGCCTCATAGGCCACGACGCCGCGATCCAGGATGTTCGCCGGCGTTTCCGCCGCGCTTGGCCCTGCCGGTGTTTCCCTGCCCTGGACCGCGCCGGTCACGACAATCACGCTGATGGCCAGAACGGCGAATATCGCCCAGCGTTTCATTCTTGTTCTCCCCGTCGATTATTTCTTCAGCTTTCTTCTTCCCGGCATCCTCGAACGTCGTGGGGCCGGGTGCGCATTCGTCGCCCATGAACTTATCAGTCTCGACGCGATGGCGGAAGTCGCGCCCGACCGCAGGTCACGCGCGCGAAGAAATATATCGGGCGAATCAGGCAAATATCGCCGTCCGGTCGCTCACATGGCGACCGTCGGCGGGGACAGGCGACCGGCGCGATGCACGACACCGCAACCGACCACATTCCGTCGCTAGTCTTCCAGATGTTGGGGTTTCCACAGGGTCGGCCAAGGCTCACCGAGATCGCCGAGCGCACAGTTCAGCTGATCAACCTGCAGCCGGATCGCTGCCCCGTCGGCAAAGTGAATGACCACTTTGCCTTCATCGCATGCGATGGCCAGTAATTCCAGATATCGCCCGCGATCGTGCGGATCGATTCCGCGATATTGCACGTTTTGCACGTTATCGAAACGCAGCCCCGAATGAACCCGCTGATGGGGCCTCTCGTCGCCGTCGCCGGGCGGGTTCTCCGTTTCCCATCGGAAACGGTTCAGTGCCATGACAAAAGTACCCTCTTCCGCGAGGAAGGTCATATCTCCGATCGGGGCCAGCGCATCCTGAACCATGGCCGAGATAACGGTCAGATCGTTCAAGTCCCTGGCGCGCAACTTCAGCCGCTTGTTCGCTTCGTCTGACATCGCTCGATCAAGATCCGACCCGCTCGATCTCCGCGCCGCACGCCTTCAGTTTCTCTTCAATGCGCTCGTAGCCCCGGTCGAGATGGTACACGCGATTTACCACGGTCTCGCCCTCGGCCGCGAGTCCGGCAATGACCAGAGACACGGACGCTCGCAAATCGGTGGCCATTACCGGCGCACCATTCAGTCGCTTGACCCCGCGCACCATGGCAGAGGCGTGATGCACGTTGATGTTGGCCCCCATCCTCGAGAGCTCCGGCACATGCATGAAGCGATTCTCGAAAATCGTCTCCGTGATCATCGAGGCGCCATCGGCAATCGACATCAACGCCATCATCTGCGCCTGAAGATCGGTCGGGAAACCTGGATATGGTTCGGTCATCACGTCGACCCCGGTCAAGCCGTCGCGATTTCGCACCTCGATGCCCCGGCCGGTTTCGGAAATGCTCACGCCAGCCTGGTCCAGCACCTCCACCACCGAATCGATGATATCGAGGCGGGCCCCGACAAGTTCGATCTGCCCCTTCGTTGCGGCGGCGGCCATCGCGAACGTTCCGGTCTCGATGCGGTCCGGGACGATGCGATGATCCGCGTCGTGCAATGCTCCGACACCCGTGATCGTCAAGGTGTCCGTGCCCAGCCCCTCGATCTTGGCCCCCATTGCGAGTAGGCACTGGGCGAGATCGATGACTTCGGGCTCACGCGCGGCGTTGACCAGCGTCGTCTCGCCTTTCGCCAGACTTGCGGCCATGAGCAGATTTTCGGTTGCACCAACCGAGACGAACGGAAACACGAAATGGCCGCCAACCAAACCCTTCGGCGCCCGCGCATTGATGTAGCCACCGCTGAGCTCGATTTCGGCGCCGAGCGCCTGCAGGCCCTTCAGGTGCAGATCGACCGGTCTCGTGCCGATGGCACAACCGCCGGGAAGCGACACGCTTGCCACGCCGCAGCGTGCGAGTAACGGACCCAAGACGAGCACGCTCGCCCGCATCTTGCGAACGAGATCGTACGGCGCGGTGCAGCTGGTGATGTTCTCCGCGGTCAGCTCCATGACATGACCGCCCTCCACGCCCTCACCGCGCATCGAGATCACGACGCCGTGCTGCATCAGCAGCTGCACCATCGTGGTAATGTCGGCGAGAAAAGGGAGATTGGTCAGAGTCAGCGTTTTGTCGCTCAGCAGGCACGCAGCCATCAACGGAAGCGCAGCATTCTTAGCGCCGCTGATCCGGATGGAACCCGTGAGGGGCCGCCCGCCGCGAATTCGTATCTGGTCCATGCAATCCCTTCGGACGACTGGCCACCGCAGCATCGGTTGGCCGAGGCTGTTCTAACGGATCGGTGTGGCGGCTACAAGGCACGCGGACGAAGCGCAACCGACGCGATGCGAGCGCCTGCAGGTGGTGGCGTCGACGCACCGCCAGACACGGTACGGTGGCGGGCGGGCAGGATAGCCGGCGCGGCGCATTGTGGTCGAAGGCGCACACGGCCGGGGACAAAATTCTGGCGGCCGGCGCTGGGTCCGTTGCGTGGACGGCTACGAGGTCAGCTTCGCGACCGGCGCGGCCGTTTCAAGCTGCGACAACTCCTTGAGTCGCGCTGCAGCTGGAACCGTCCGCTCGGGACCGAACTGGATTGTGACGGTCGTCCCGGTTCCTTCGGCGCTTTCGAGCAGCAGAATACCGCCATGCAGTTCCACCATCGATTTCGCGAGCGAAAGTCCGATTCCGGTTCCTTCGTACTTGCGGTCCAACGCACCGTCCACGCGTCCGAATGCGGTCAGCGCCTTGCCGATATCCTGCGCACTCATGCCGATGCCGTCATCCTTGATCTGCACCCGCGTACCGCCGCGTCGATTGCGTTCGATGCGAATTTGGATCCGGCCTCCGGGGGCCGTGAACTTTATGGCATTCGACATCAGGTTGATGATGACCTGCTTGATCATCCTCCTATCCGCCAGAATAAAGACGGGCTGGCTCGGATACGTCTCGGAGATGCGGACGTCGGCATCGATGGCGCGGGCGTTCATCAGCCGCACGCACGATCGGCCGATTTCCCCGAGATCAATGATTTCCTGGTTGAGCGTAATGCTGCGCGACTCGATGTTCGAGAGATCAAGAATATCGGAGATGATCGACAGCAAATGCTGGCCCGAGTCGTAGATGTCGTCGGCGTAATCCCTGTAACGCGCGTCGCCGATCGCACCGAACGCCTCGTCGCGCATCAGTTCCGAAAACCCGATAATCGCGTTAAGCGGTGTGCGCAATTCGTGACTCATGTTGGCGAGGAATTCGGATTTTGCCCGGCTCGCGAGTTCGGCCTGTTCCTTGGCACGAAGCAGCTCTTGTTCGATTTGTTGCCTGGCTTCGAGGGCTCGGCCCAGATTGCTGGACGACACGAACAGTCGCCGCAGCTCGCACGATGCGAAGCGCGGCGGCTGAAGTGATTTACCATAGTCGCCCCGGGCCAGCCCGATCAGGTTCGCGTTTATCTGGTTGATCGGCCTGACCGCCAGTATATGGACGAGGCCCAGAATCACCCCCGTCAACACGAAGATAACGAACGCCGCGTAACCCTGGATGATCAGGGCATGTCGATCGATCTCCTCTTGAATGGGGCCGATATTCCATTCGATGGTAATGCGGCCGAACGTCTCGCCTTCGAGCGACAGCTGCTTTGTGAATGAAAGGGGTACGACCGAGGCGGTCCCGCTGTTGTTGGTCCAGCGGGCGAGTTTGATCCCGGTCTCGTTCTCGACGACCACGGCGACGATATTGTCATCTGTACGGACGACCTGCCCAATGATCGATTGAAGCACCGGCCCATCCTCGGTGATCACGGCCTCGATCGCCGCGCCCGAGAGCACGTCGAAGGTGTTTTCGCTCTGCTCGTATAGCCGGTCCAGCAGATAGTCCTTCTCGAGACTTCGGAACAGTTCGCCGGACACGAAGGCGACGCCCGCCGCCACGCAGCCGAGCGCGATAATGACCTGGAGCCGTAGCGTCAAAGGGCCTTTCCGCTTGGTTTGTCTTTCCGATGTCATCGTCCGCTACTCGCGATGCCTTGTCGAAAGGGCCTGCGATGGCCTCAATTCGACCTCTCGGCCAAGGGTGGGCGGTTGAAGAACAAATGGTTGCTGAGGATCGCCTCCCGAATGAAAGCGTAGTCGCGGTCGTCGCCCTCCAGGAAACCGTCCTTGCTCAATGCCCTGAGCGCGTCTTCATCCTTGATCATGAACAGTACCTGCTTCAAAGCCTGCCGGTACCGCTCGGGCAGCCCACTCCGTGCAATCCAGGGTTTGGTGACATTGGGAAACGAGCCGATCACGCGCAGGGGGACACCGCTTTCGACAAGGTTCTCCAAGGTGCTCTCCTTGAGCGCACCCGCATCGAAACGACCGGATGCCACCGCGTAGCCAACCTTGTCGTGACGCCCGAGATACTCGAAATACTTCAGGTCGGCAGCGCGAACGTTGTGCCTGAGCAGATACAGTTGCGAGAGATAGCGGCCGATTGTGGAGCGCTGGTCGCCGAATGCGAAGCGGAGCCCGACGAGATCCTCCATCGACGTGATCGAGCTGTCCCTGGCTACGCAGATAACCCCGTTGGAGACCTTGGTTCCGCCGCTGCTCTCCAAGGCAAGGATCGATATGCCGGAATCGGCCTCCTTCGCCTCGATGTAGGACGCCGGCCCGAAACGCGCGAAATCGACATTGCCCTCCACCAGATCGACGATTCCCTGTTCATAGGTCTTCGCCACTTGGAGGCGGATCCCAACCGGCTCGCCCAGAAGGTCGGTCATGCGTTCCTCGATGATGTTAAGCACCGGTCGGAACTGCCGGACCATGGCTGACGGCTTGTCACTCGCATAGACGCCGAACGAAAGATCGACGCCGGCGCTTGCCGGCGAGGTTCCGATGACAAGCCCCAAGAAGGTCAGAAGAAGCCAGGTTTGCCGCAGACGTGTCATGCCGAAATCCTCCCGCACCGGAAGCGGCGACCGAGCGGCCCGAAAGGCAGAAAAACGGCGGGCATCACGCCTGTCGCAGCGAGCGCCCGCAGCCCGGACTCCCGTCTGGTTTCTAAGGATCGTACGCGGCCGCAATGCACCACCGGATCAGCGGCACTGAACGGCGCGCATTTTTGCCGCAGGACCAGAGCTCCGCGGTGCTGAAGGCTGTTTGCGGACGAAAGCGCCCGCCTGCCGTCACTGATACTCATGCCACCCTTCGTCTCATGCATAGCCCCAACCTCTTTCGGCTCTTGTTCGGGGCGGACGAAATATTTTTGAATAAAATACACGACAAATATTGAAAATGAAACAATAACTGATCAGCAATTTGGAATAATTTTAATAAACTTTGCGGAAATTTTGCGTAAAATGGTGAGTATTGCGCTGCTTTTGCGAAATTCGCCGCGAATCTATTTGATACGCGCGCCGGACAGCAGACGTTTTATTACGGTCGGACTGGGAGTGTCCGAATAGCGTGACTTGCCGAGGAACACCAATTGTCAGTTCGTGGGCCTTATCGGCGTTTCGGACTTTACGCGCACGCTTGGAACGGGCGCGCCGTTAGACGCCGCGGATCGGCCACATGGCTGACAACCCTGGGGCTGGGACGCGTGTCTGCCCGGTGCGGATTATACCTTGGACTCTTGGCGACGATCTGGTCCGGTACGTTCTTCTCTGCCTCGTTTCTGCGCCTTTCGCTTGCGCAGATTTTCCCGCAGCGCGGCGCCTCGACGCGCTGCGTCCCCCGCGATCTTCTTGTCGCGGCTGGTCGTTCGATCGCCGGCGTCGTTGCTTTGCGTCACATCGTCGAAATGACCGGCAAAGCGGCCGGATGTCAAGGGTTGCCCAAGGGACACCGCTTGCATGCGATGATGCCCTGTGGCATAACCCGGCGGCGTTTCGAAAGGGCGCGATTACGCTTGAGGGGCCGCCGTAGCTCAGGGGTAGAGCACACCCTTGGTAAGGGTGGGGTCGAGTGTTCAATTCACTCCGGCGGCACCAGCTTTCGCGATGCGTTCAGCGGAATTCGGCCGGTCCCTGCCGGCGGTCCGGCTTTTCGGGTCGCTCCGCGGATGACCTCGAGAGCGGCCCGCTGATCAGGCGTCGATTGCCGAGGCGCGGCATCCCCGCGACATGGATCCGCCTGGACCGGGCCGGCATTCGTCTCGGTGCCGGGCAGCTCCGACACTGATCACGCCACATGGCCAATCGCTGCGTCGCACATTGCGACGCAGTCGCATCGTCTCGTCGCCGATTGCGGTGCTGGCGAGTTGAGGCGGGGCGTCTTGCCCCGACCGTCAGTTCAGGCGGCCCGCCAGGCCGATTGCACGGCGGCGGCGACGGCGGCGGGACGTTCGGGACTGGCCGGCTGAACGTCGCCGCAAAGTTCGTTGATAAGCACTTGCGGATAGTCTGGATCCGCGGCGAAACGTCGACAATCGATCCTGTTCGCGATCCGCATCGAATTAAAGAACAGCGTGATGAACTTCATTGCAGCAATCCAATTCGCAAAACGGTTGTTCGCGTGAATGCTGCAAGAAGCGTTCCACCGGATTTTATCCAGTCCGGTGCGCGTTCAATGGCATCAAGCGCAGCCGCGTGCCGCTTGGACCGCATCAATTGGCGCGGTGACCGATCGCGGTTCGACGCAAGACTATTGCGGGACCGCGATGGGGTGGGTCCCAATTATCTGAGGGAAGCTGGAGGATTCTGGTGTTTGCGTCGCAATGCCCACAACAGGAACATCGCCAAGAGGATGAGGTAGGTGAAGAGCTTGAAGACCAGCTTCATTTCGGCCCCCCCGATCGCGCGAAGGGGAAATGTCCTGTCGTGGCCGCGATGTCGGACCGCTGTCTTTCGTCACCCGGACTCGTCCGACGTGCAAACACCTCAGAATTCCTTTCGATAGAATATCCTGACCTCGTCCCTGCTCGACTTGATGGTGACTTCTGAGTCGGTCGAGACCCGGATGCTGGGCTCCCAGTCACGAATCGCGACTCGGTCGATGACCGGTGCCGCACAAGCCGACAAGAGGAGGACCGCGCCTACGACCAGCATCAACGCTCGTCGCGGGCGGGAAATTTCGATCGCAGACGCGCCAGCCCGCTTGCAATGGCGAAAACTTCTGTTTTTCAAATCCCTATCCATCGTACTTTAATAACGTTTTTGTGGCCGGGTTTGTTCCGCGCCAAGGCCATCACAAACCCTCACTTTCCCGCTATCATACCAGAAAATATGACATTTTTCGACTCTTGAGGGTTCGGGACCGGATTCGAGCCTTACCGTGCGCTCGACGCGGGCCAAGGCGGGTGACCCAGCTCACACCTCACGGCGATCTTGGCTCCCGTGACCCGCCGCAGCTCGCCTCGCCGATACCTCGGTATTGCAGGTCATGCGAGCGGCGGGGCCGACGCCGGCCTCGTAGGGACCCCGCTCCATGGTCACCGCGACGTCGCTGCGCGCGCCCGGCGGACACGGATTGATTGACCGAGGACGCTATGCCGATGACGAGTAGCCGCCAGGGCGAGAGGTTGAACGCCTGGCGGCGCAGCATCGCGGGAACGTCGTCACCGCATCGGGCGCGGAGGACGACCGGCCGCAAGGCTTCTGCATCCCGCAGCCGACTCCCCACGGCCTGCGGTCGACCACGCCGCGCGGGCGCTGGAGTTCGGGATTTCAGTCCCCGGATTCCGGGTTCGTCGCGTCACATATCGCCAGCCAGGCTGCGTTGTTGCGCATCGCCTGCTCGACCGTTGCCTCGCTATCGCCCGCCGAGACGTATATCGGCTCGTAGATCAGGCAGAACTCACTTGCGGGTGAACCGGCGGCGCAGCCCGCGAGCGTAGCTATCGTCGTGCACCATACGGCGACGCGCAGTCGCTGCCCTGTCGACATTCCTGATGATCTCCCTCTTCGCTCTCGCCTCGGCCTCGGCTTGTCCTTGCCGGTGCGACCGGCGGCCGCGCCGCCGCAGACCGAGTGCGATCGCCAGCGTCGCGGCCGCCAGGAGCGCGAAGGCCCCGACCAGGGCCGTCACCGCGCTCATCGAAGCCACCTCTTAAACATCGTCTGCGTTCTTGTTACGCGCGACGTTGCCGGCAAGGATATTGAGAACCCGCAGGAACAGATCCACGACCTTGTCATCGTGGCGCGTCGGCGTCAGCGCCGTGACAAGCGTCGCCGCACTGACGACGGCGGTGAGCGCGTGTATCCAGGCTGGAAGGGCATCGAGCATTTCAAGCATCGTACTGACCATGTTTCCTCCAAGAAAAATGCCGCCTGACGGCGGCTGTTCGAGACTTGTACGCTGTGGTTATTCGGGGTTCAGGTGGCGGAGAATC
>JBFHDX010000029.1:0-35636 GCA_041584475.1 Alphaproteobacteria bacterium | reverse complement strand
TGGTTATTTTAAGGTTCGGTTAAGCTTGCTTTCGTCCTTGTAATCTCACACATCCTCATTGTCGGATAGCGCGCAAATCTCACTAAAGTATTGGGTCTTTGCCCAGGGCCGCGGCTTCACCGGCGTCGGCCGGCGCGACTCTCCGTAAGTATCTGTTTAATTTTCACTAATCGTAGCGCCGGTGATGCAGAAAGGGGGTTAACCCCGATATCTGCGCGACACATCGCCGCAGCCTTGAAAACAAAGACTTTTTCGGCACCGCAGCCGCCGCGTTCAGCGGCGCTGCGTCGACGATGCGGGTTCCGGTGCGATCGGGCGCGGACGGGGACGGCTTCCGCCGCTCACTCTCCCGACGATCGATCACGCAGCACGGCGCGAGCCGCGGCGACGAAGCCGTCGTCGGTTCGTGGCGTGATCAGGAACTTGGAGCCGCCGGCGGGGCCGGCGCCGGCGGCGAGAGGTCTCAGTCCTCGACGACGAGATTCTCTGCCGAGGCCCTGCCATTCTGGCCGGGCACGAGCTCGTAGGTAACCTTCTGCCCCTCGCGCAGCGTCGTGAGCCCGGCACGCTCGACGGCCGAGATGTGAACGAACGCGTCCTTGCCGCCCCCGTCAGGCTCGATGAATCCGAATCCCTTGGTCGGGTTGAACCATTTTACTGTGCCGGTCGCCATGGCTAGTCCTTCGCTTAGTTGGTAACCCCGTCGCGCACGCCACGCCGCTTCAAACCCAGTGCCCGCAGCGGCACGACGCAAACAGGCCGGTGACGAACCGGCCGCGTGCACAACGTTGCGGGCGACTATGGACTCGCAAGCGCAGCTTTGCAAGAACCCTTGCGCGCGGCCCCTGTCGCTCGGCCCGCCAGCCGTGCTAGCGTCACCGCCGGCCGCGCCGCGGCAACAATGACGACAATGCCCCGGAGGGCACCGCTGCGCCGTGCAACCGATCGCCGACCCCCTGTTCTATGCCGTCGCGGTACCGGCGGTTGTCATCGTCGGATTCTCCAAGGCCGGTGTCGGCGGGGGACTGGGCATCATGGCGGTGCCGCTGATGTCGCTGCTGATCCCGCCGGTGCAGGCGGCCGCCATCCTGCTGCCGCTGCTGCTGTTCATGGACGCCTTCTCGCTGCGTGCCTACTGGCGTATCTGGGACCGGCAAAACCTCGCCATCATGCTGCCGGGCGCGCTCGCCGGCGTGGCCATCGGCGGCCTCGGTTTCGGCGTGCTGAACGACGACATGATCCGCCTGCTCGTCGGCACCATCGCCATCGCGTTCACGCTCTACCGCTGGATCGGTCTGCGGCTGCTGCGACGCGCCGACGAACAGCGCAGCCCGCCGCACCGGGGATACGGCACGCTGTGGTCGGGCGTGGCCGGCTTCACCAGCGTCGTCGCCCATGGCGGCAGCCCGCCGGTTCATATCTACCTGTTGCCGCAACGCCTGGACAAACGCGTCTTCATCGGCACCACCGTGATCCTGTTCGCCCTCGTCGACGTCGCGAAACTCGTGCCCTACGGCCTGCTCGGCATGCTCGAGGCGACCAACCTCTCGACCGCGCTGCTGCTCGCACCGGCGGCACCCGTCGGGATCTGGCTCGGGGTCGCTTTTCAGCAACGCCTGCCCGAGGCGCTGTTCTATCGCGTCTGCTACGCGTTGATCTTCCTGACCGGCTGCCGGCTCGCCTGGCAGGGCATCGCGGGGATGGTCGGGTGACGCGCGCGCATCGCCGTGCCGCGCTGCCGAACCGCGGCGCGGCCGCGGACTAGCCGGGGAACGATCCGCCGATGGAGATCATCACCGACCCCCTGTTCTATGTCGCCGCCGTCCCGGCGGTGCTGATCTTCGGCGTCTCAAAGGGCGGCATCGGCGGCGGTCTCGGCGTGCTCGCGGTGCCGATGATGGCGCTGGTCACGTCGCCGATCCAGGCGGCGGCGATCCTGCTGCCGATCCTCTGCGTGATGGACCTGTTCGGCCTACACGCCTATCGCGGCATCTGGCACCGCCGCAACATCGCGCTGATGCTGCCCGGGGCGCTCGCGGGCATCGCCGTCGGCACGCTCACCTTCCGTTACCTGAGCGACGACGTCGTCCGCCTGATCGTCGGCGCCGTCGCCATCGGCTTCGTGGCCTATCACTGGGCCGGCGGGCTCGTCCTCAGACGCGCGGCCGACCACCGCACGCGGCCCGGCCCGGCAGGGCTCTTCTGGTCGGCGATCTCCGGCTTCACCAGCTTCGTCGCCCATGCCGGCGGCCCGCCGCTGCACATCTACCTGCTGCCGCAGCGCATGGACAAGACGTTGTACATGGGCACGTTGATCGTGTTCTTCGCCGTCGTCAATTTCGTGAAACTCGTCCCCTACGGCTTTCTCGGGCAGCTGTCGGCGGACAATCTGGGCACAGCCCTCGTGCTCAGCCCCCTGGCGCCGGTCGGCATCTGGATCGGCGTGCGCTTCCACCGCATGCTGTCGGAGAGACTGTTCTACAACCTCTGTTTCGCGTTCCTGACGCTGAGCGGGGCGAAGCTCATCTGGGACGGGCTCGACGGCATGCTCTGACGCGTTTCCGGCGCCATGGCACCTGCCGGCGTCATGGCGCCAGCGTGCCGGCGGCGCGGGGATTCCTGCGGAACGCCGCCCGGCCCGCGGCGTCGATGACGGCGCTTCCGCCGCTCAGGCGGCGATCAATTCGAAGCGGTCGACATCGACCAGCCCGCGGTCGGTGATCTTGAGGTGCGGGATCACCGGCAGCGGCAGGAACGCCATCTGCAGGAACGGCTCGTTGAGCGTGCAGCCAAGGTCGCCGCGCGCCGCCTTGCGCAGCCCGCGCAGGTCCGTCTCGACGCTGCGGAAGTCCCTGTCGCTCATGAGTCCCGCCAGCGGCAGCGCGATCTCGCCCACGATCCGGCCGTCGAGCGCGGCGACGAAGCCACCGCCGAGCTCGATCAGGCGGTTGACCGCCACCGCCATATCCTCGTCGGTGCAGCCGACGGCGCAGATATTGTGGCTGTCGTGGCCGACCGACGATGCAATGGCGCCGCGCTTGAGCGTCATGCCCTTCACGAAGCCGCGTCCGACATTGCCGGTTCGGCGATGGCGTTCGAGGACGCAGACCTTGATGACGTCGTTCGCCGGATCGCGCTCGCGAAGGCCGCCGGCGTAGGGCAGATCCAGGGTGAGGAAATCGGTGATGAGTTCGCCCTCGCGGACGCCGATGACGGGGCCGCCGGGGCCGCTCCACGCGGATTCGAACAGCGCTGCCGAGACCGGCTCGAGCCGGATCGAGTCCCGGCCCACGGGGGCCGGCAGGTCGCGACCCTCGAACAGCCCGTCGTCCACGGGCCGGCCGCCGGCGATGACCCGGCTCACGGCGCAGCTCTCGAAATCCTCGAGCAGCACGATATCCGCGCGCTGGCCGGGGGCGATCAGCCCGCGGTCGCGCAGCCCGAAACCGCGCGCGGCGGACCAGCCGGCCATTCGGTACACGTCGGCCGGCTTCGCGCCGGCGGCAATGGCGCCCCGGATCATGTGATCGATATGGCCTTCCTCGGCGATGTCGAGCGGATTGCGGTCGTCGGTACAGAAGCCGAGGAACGGCGCCGTCGCGGTGTCGATGAGCGGCACCAGCGTGGCGAGGTCCTTGCAGGCGGTTCCCTCGCGGATCAGCACCTGCATGCCCTTGCGCAATTTCTCGCGCCCCTCCTCGAGGGTCGTCGTCTCGTGACAGTTGCGGATGCCGCAAGCGGCGTAGGCATTGAGGTTCCGGCCCGACATGAGCGGCGCGTGCCCGTCGATATGATCGCCCCAGAAAGCCTCGATCTTGTCGAGCACCGCCGAATCCTTGAAGAAGATGCCCGGTGCGTTCATGAATTCGGCGAGGCCGAGCGAGCGCGGATGGCCCCGGAACTGCGCGAGATCGGCCGCGCTCAGCACCGCCCCCGCGGTCTCCAGATGCGTCGACGGGACGCAGGACGACAGCTGGACGCGCAGGTCGATGCGCGTCGCGGCCGCGCACTCGAGGAAATAGCGCAGCCCGTCGAGGCCGAGCACGTTGCAGATCTCGTGCGGGTCGCAGATCGCCGTGGTCGTGCCGCGCGGCAGGCTGCACCGATCGAACTCGCCCGGCGTCACCATCGTCGATTCGACGTGCAGATGGGCGTCGACGAATCCCGGAACGGCGACCAGGCCGCGCGCATCGATCTCGCGCGTGCCCTCGTACGTCTCGTAGGTCCCGACGATGCGGTCGCCGCAGATCGCGATGTCGCTCTCGACGATTTCGCCGGTGACGACGTTGAGCCAGCGGCCGCCGCGGATCACCAGATCCGCCGAAACGCGGCCGAGCCCCTGATCGATGACCTGTTCGATGAATGCCCGCTTCGCTGCCATTCAGCCCATTTCCGTCGCCGTTCCAACGCTTGCGCGGCAGGCCAGTATACCGCAATTCGGCCGCACGTGTCGTGTCGTGCCGCGGCACCGGGAACAGACTTTCTTAACCAATCGGCCCTATCGTCGGCGGCACGGAATGCAGGGGGACGGCGCGCCGGATGCGTCCCCGCAGCCAGCGACGGAGAGGACGTTGCAGTCAGCGACAGGTTTCGATGCACGGCGGATCTCCATCTTCGCCGGAACGTTTCTCGTCAGCCTCGCGCTGCTGGCAT
This sequence comes from Alphaproteobacteria bacterium, assembly GCA_041584475.1. Lineage (GTDB taxonomy): Bacteria > Pseudomonadota > Alphaproteobacteria > UBA8366 > JADFVY01 > JBFHDX01. Next base: position 30,983 of record JBFHDX010000029.1, on the reverse strand, counting down.
TCGAGATCACGACCGTGCGCACGATCAGCTTCACGGTCGGTCCGAGCTACATCTACGTCGCCATCGCGCTGGCGATGCTCGGCCTCAGCGGCGCCGGGTCGCTGCTCAGCCTGTTCGATCTTCGTGCGCTCAGGATCTCGCGCGAAAAGGCGCTGTTCTGGATCTGCGTCGCCGTCGCCGCATTGCTCCTACATTCCCACTTCGTCGCCGCCGAAACGAAGCACGAGCTCAACGCGGTGCTGGCCGAGGCCGGTCGCAACGGTGGCATCCACGGCGTCGTGCGGGCCCTGTTCGCAACCGGCTTCTTCTCCGCCTTCAGCGTCGGCGCCAGCCTGACCGCCCCCTATTTTCTGTTCGGCGCTCTGCTCGCCTATTTGTTCGTGACCACCGACGACCGCATCTACGGCCGGCTCTATGGCGCCGACCTGATCGGCGCCGCGCTCGGCTCGGTCGGCGCGATCGTCGTAATGGAAACGACGGACTATGCGGTCTCGGTTACAGTGCCGGCCGTCGCGGTCATGGCTGCGGCTGCGGCCTATGTCTGGCCGGCAAGCGGAAGGCTCGCGGCTGCCGGGCTTGCCGGTGCCGGCCTGCTGGCGGCGCTTCCGGCGTTCGACGGCTACGCCGCGCGGATCGAGCCGGCGGCCGACCCGAACTTCCTCGTGCGCGACTACGAGCACGTGCAGGAAGCCGAGGAGCGATGGCACGCCTGGAACAGCTATACCCGTGTCGGGGCGATCGAATACGGACCGGCCGGCGAACCGAGGCGGGCCATGCTGTCGCTGTCGAATGGCGACGGCATGGTCTTCATTCCGCCCTTCGCGGTGCCGCACGAGCGGCCGTGGCGACATCCGCCGACGGTGCCGGCCCTGCTGCTCGACCCGCCGCGGTCGGCGCTGGTGATGTTCGCCGGCGTCGGCGCCGACCTGATGAGCCTGCGCGAAAACGCCGGCGACGGGACGACGATAACCGGGATCGAGCTCAATTCGCTGCTGCTGCCCGGCGCGGCGAGTCTGCCGAAATACGGCACGCTCGATTTCCTGGCGACCGACGGCATCGATCTGCAGATCTCCGAGGGCCGGGTGTTCCTCGAGCGCGACACGAACCGCTACGACCTCGTCCTGCTGTCGTGGAGCGGCGCCACCGCGTCGTACTATGCCGGCATGCTCGGCGGCACGACCCAGTTCCTCTTCACCTACGAGGGGCTCTCGGCGATCTTCGACCGGCTGACGCCGGACGGCTACGCGATCATCCTGCAGGTCAACAAGGTCAACACGCTGGGCGCGCTGCGCCGCTACCTCGCCGAGCGCGGGCTCGACGGCGCCGAGCGGACGGCGATCATCCTGGCCGAGCCGGGACGCGAACTGAGCGCCTGGGACGGGCCGTACGACGACAATCCGCTTTTCGTCAAGCCGACCGGCTGGACCGATGCGGAGGTCGCCCGCATCGCGCAGGGCGCCGCCTTGGAGGGCATGGTCGTTGCCTACGCCCCCGGCCTGCCGTCGCACCCGGATTTCACCGTCTACCGGCGCATCCTCACGGCCGACGACCCGAATTCCGAGCTCGCCGCTCTGAGCGAGGAGACGCGCCTGCGGTTCGGCGTCGTCACCGATGACCGGCCGTTCTACCTCGACCTCTTCCATACCGGGAAGTACGTGGATGCCGATTTCTGGGCCGACCTGTTCGGCGGCCGCGTGACGCGCGCGGACGATGCGATGCAGGTGATCCGCCTGATCTTCGTCGGCACGATCTCGGTGTTCGGTATCGCCATCATTCTCGGACCGCTGCTGTTCCGGCGCGGCCCCCCACGCAGCGCCGAGACGGCGTTCCACATGGTGTATTTCTTCTGTCTTGGCGCGGGATTCATGATCCTCGAGATCATCCTGATGCAGCGGGCGTCGCTGCTGTTCGGCGTTCCGGGTCTGACGATCGCGATCGTTCTCGCCGGACTGATCCTGTCGACCGGGATCGGCAGCCTGTCCAGCGACTGGACCTTCGCGCGCGGCCTGTCGTTCCGCAGCGTCGCCGCGATCGCCGCGGCGTATCCTCTGGCCCTGGCGCTGACGCTCGACGGGTTCATGGACGCGATCCTCGGCTGGCCCACCATGGTCAAGGGGGTTGCCCTGGTGGCGCTGATCGCGCCGGGCGGGTTCTTCCTCGGCCAGCTGTTCCCGCGCGGCCTGGCCCTGGCGCAGCGGACGGATCCGGCGCTGGTCCCCTGGGCCTGGGCGATCAACGGCGCGCTCAGCACGATTGCGGCCGGTGTCGCGCCGCTGCTGGCGCAGGCCTGGGGATTTCGGGTGCTGCTGTTCGCCGCGGCAGCGCTGTATGCGGTGATCCTGCTGTTGCCTCCCTACGCCCGCCGCCCGCTGTCCGAACGCCCGCGGCAGCGCGAGGCCACCGCCGTCTGACACGCGATGTCGTCGCCCGGTCGGCGCATTCCCCCGCGCCCCTTGACAGACGTCGCCGGCAAATCTATCCCCGTCGGACCGCGCAGGACACGGGGTGAACGGGGCATGGCCAAGGCATTCGCGTCGACTGGCGATCTCCAGGACAAACGCGTCACGTTCGCGAAGCTGGGCGACGGCGCCTGGGCATACACGGCGGAGGGCGACCCGAACACGGGCGTCATCGTCGGCGATGACGGCGTCATGGTCGTCGACACCCAGGCGACGCCGGCGATGGCGGGCGACGTGTTGCGCCGCATCCGCGAGGTCACCGACAAGCCGATCAAATACATCCTGCTGAGCCATTATCACGCCGTCCGCGTGTTGGGTGCATCGGCCTACGGCGCGGAGGCGATCATCGCCAGCCGCGCGACCCGCGAGCTCATCGAGGAGCGCGGCCAGCAGGATTTCGAATCCGAATTCGAACGCTTTCCGCGGCTCTTCGAGGGCGCCGATTCGATCCCCGGCCTGACGTGGCCGACGATCGTGTTCGACGGCCGGCTGACGATCGACCTCGGCGGTCGCCGGGTCGAGATCTTTTCGCCCGGTCGCGGGCACACGAAGGGCGACACGGTGGCCTGGCTTCCCGAGCAGCGAATCCTCTACGCCGGCGACCTGGTGGAATACGGTGCGACGCCCTATGCCGGCGATGCCCATCTTGCCGACTGGCCGGCGACGCTCGACGGGCTGCGCGCGCTTGCACCGGAGAAGCTCGTACCCGGACGCGGCGACGCGCTGGTCACCGCCGCGCAGTGCGAGCAGGCGATGGCGATGACGCAGGCGTTCGTCACCGATCTCCTCGCCTGCGCGCGCCAGGCGCGGGCCGAGGGACAGGACCTCAAACAGATGTTCCGGGCCGCCAGGGCGCTGATGGATCCGAAATACGGCGACTGGGTGATCTACGAGCACTGCATGCCGTTCGACGCGGCGCGCGCGTACGACGAGGCGGGCGGGCTCGATCACCCGCAGATCTGGACCGCCGAGCGCGACCGCGAAATGTGGGATGCGCTGAACGACTAGAGCATTATCCGATTGATTCGCTCCGCCGATTCCACGCGAGTGAATGACGTACCAGGCGTTGGCGGCGCGCCGTCTCGGCCGTTCACCCTCTCGAACCGGCGCCGGACCCGGCGCGACCGCGATCGTATCCGGCGGCGCTGGACAAGCACGCCGCGTTGGTCTATTCGCAGGGCCCCGCCGCGCCGCGCGCGGGGCTGTCGACGAGAGCTTTCCGAAACCGACACCATGACGTCCGACGCCCTCTCCCTGAACGACCTGTACGAGCTTGCCAGTCGCGTACTGGTGCGCAGCGGCGCCAGCGAAGAGAACGCCGCGCACGTCGCGACGGCGCTGTCGGTGGCGGAAGCCGACGGGCTCGCCGGCCACGGCATGTCGCGGCTGCCGAGCTACGCGGCACAGCTGCGCAGCGGCAAGGTGAACGGCCGTGCGGTCCCGGCCATCGCCCAGGGCGCGAAGGCGACGCTTCGCGTAGACGCGCGAAGCGGCTTCGCCTATCCGGCCATTTCGAAGGCGATCGAGCACATCGGCCCGCTCGCAAGGGATTTCGGCATCGCCGCGGCCTGCATCGTCAACTCGCACCATTGCGGCGCGCTCGGCTATCACGTCGAGCGGGTCGCCGAGCAGGGGCTGGTGGGAATGATGTTCGCCAACAGCCCCGCCGCCATCGCGCCCTGGGGTGGAAGCAGGGCGATCTTCGGCACCAACCCCATCGCCCTTGCGGCGCCGCGGGCGCAGGGGATGCCGCTCGTCATCGACCTCTCCCTCAGCAAGGTGGCCCGGGGCAAGATCATGGTGGCGGCGCAGCGGGGCGAACCGATCCCCGAAGGTTGGGCCCTCGACCGTCAGGGCCGGCCGACCACCGACGCGAAGGCCGCTCTGGACGGCGCCATGGTTCCGATGGGCGACGCGAAAGGGGCGGCGCTCGTCATGATGGTCGAGATCGTGGCGGCCGGTCTCACCGGCGCCAATTTCGGTTGGGAAGCAAGCTCGTTCTTCACCGCCGACGGGCCGCCGCCGCGGGTCGGCCAACTGCTGCTCGCCATCGACCCCGGCAGCGCCGTCGACGTGTTTACCGGCCACACCTTCGCCGAGCGCGTCGCGACGCTGATGTCGGAGGTCGGGCGCCAGCCGGGAACGCGCATGCCGGGCGCGCGGCGCGAGGAAGCACGGCGCCTCGCGCGCACCGGGGGTGTTCGCATACCGGCCGAACTGTACGCGCAGCTGACCGAGCTGGCCGGCGACTGAGAGCCGCGGCGGCGTCGCAGCGCCTGCCGCGGCCGTGCCATCGCTGGCGCCGTGCCGGAACAACGGCGCCAGGGGCAAGGCAACGATCGACATCGTATCCGTACGTCGCACGTACGGCTCGATCGTGCGACCGCCGCGGCGCACGAAGCACGGCTTCATCCGACGGCCGACGGCGTGTCTTCGTTCTCTCGAAATTCAGCCTTCTCTCGCCGCTTCACGATCGCGCTGAGTCCGTGCAATACCCCTCGACAAGTGGTCGCGAAATCTGGCATATCCGGGGTGGATCGAGGCAATTTGCCGCGTTGTCCCTGGGTCGGCCGTGCGGCCGCCGGAAGGGTGTGCGCAGGGCGCAAGAACCAGACGCAATTTGTTGTCGCGACCCGGCTGCCAGGGGAGAGACTGGCGCCGCAACGGGAACCGGTCACATCATGGAAGGATTGGTTCACAATGCTTACAAGAAACGAATATCAGAAAAAAATCAGGCTGTACCGGCACGAGCTGACGGCCCGGCTCGACCGCGTCCGGGCGCGGTCGGTGCAGCTTGGGGAAAGGGCTGTCCAAAGAGTCGGCGCGGAGGCTGGGCGGCTGCGTGAGCTGCGCCGGCAGGCGGCTCCGGCGGCCGCGACGGTGGCCAGAACGACGCGCGAGTCGTGGAGCCGCGCACGGCAGGAAACGGCGCGCGCTTACGGCGCCACGAAGGACGCCGTGCAGCGGTCCGTCGGCCCGCTCTGGGCCAACCGGTCTCGTTATGTCGCGGCGGCGCGCAAGGAGCTCGGCGAGCAGGCTGACCGGCTTCGCACGGTCGGCCGGCGCATCGCACCGAAGATCGCTGCGGCGGGCAAGTCGGGCGGCGAACTGGCTCGTCGGTTGGGGCAGGCCAGCGTGCGCTCGTACGAAACGGCCGCCGAGCTGACACAAAAGTCGCTCCGGCGATTGCGGCGCAGCGCCGCGCAGGCCAAGCCCGCCGCATCCGGCGCGGCGACACAGCCCGAAGCTGAACCCGCGACCCAACCGCGCCAGCCCGCCAAGGCGCCCGCCGTCAAGGCGCCCGCCGTCAAGGCCAAGACCGGCCGGAAACCCGCGAAGCGGAAGGCACCAGCGAAGCCCGCGAAAAAGCGGGCGGTGGCGAAGAAGGGCGGCAAGGCGGCGACGGTCGCGATGAAGACCGGCAAGAAGTCGCCTGCAGGCAAGCGCACTGCCGCCAAGAAGACGACCGCCGGCCGCGCGAAGCCGGCGAAGAAGACGGCCCCGCAAGCTGCGCCGGCGAAGAAGGCGGCGGGTTAGGCCGCGACCCACGCACCGAGTTGCGCCGCCGCGGGCGGCGCGGCCGGTGGCGACGCGATGGCTGGCGACACCCGACATGTGATCCGCCGCGCCCGAAAGCGTGAAACCGACATCGTTCGCGGGCTCGTCCGACGCGCGTACGCGGTGTACGTGCCGCGCATGGGCAAGGAGCCGGGCCCGATGCTCGACGACTACGCGGCGCGCATCGCCGAGCGATCGGTGTACGTCCTGGAGAGCGGCGGCTCGATCGCCGGCGTGCTGGTCCTGTTGCCGGGCGAAGGATCGCTGCTTCTCGACAATGTCGCGGTCGACCCGGCCCTGCAGGGCCGCGGATACGGTCGGGCCCTGATCGACTTCGCGGAAGCCGAGGCACGGCGGCGCGGCTGCCCGGAAATGCGTCTCTATACCCATGAGACCATGGTCGAGAACCTCCGCCTGTACGCCCGGCTCGGATATGTCGAGACGCATCGCGTCACGGAGCGCGACTACGATCGCGTCTACATGGCGAAACGCCTTTGACCCTGCGGCGCGCGGCCATCGGGTCGCGGCACAAGGTATCTCAGATCGGACAGGCGATCTCGCCCAGCCGCTTGCTCAGCAGCACGTTTTCCCGATAGTCGATCGGCACGACGACGAGCGACGGTCCCCTGTGCGCCAGCGCCGCGTCGAGCGTCGCCGACAGGTCGACGGCGTTGGCCACGACCTGGCCGTGCCAGCCGAAGGCCCGGGCGAGGTCCAGCCAGTCCGGGTTGCCGAACGACAGGTCGGTGTGCTCGCCGAACTCGTTGTCCTGCTTCCAGGCGATCAAGCCGTAGCCGCCGTCCTCCCACACCAGCATGGTGATGTCGGCATCGAGCCGCCGCGCCGTCTCCATCTCCTGCAGGTTCATCAGGAAATCGCCGTCGCCGGCGATGCCGAGGATCCTGCGCTCGGGAAATACCAGGTGCGCGGCGATCGCGCCGGGAAGCGGCATGCCCATCGAGCAGAAGCCGTTCGGGATGAGGCAGGTGTTGGGTTCGTTGCACTGGTAGTAGCGGGCGATCCACATCTTGTGTGCGCCGACGCCGGACAGCAGGATGTCGTCCGGCCCGAGCGCGCGGCGCACGTCCCACAGCACCTTCTGCGGGCGGATCGTACCCTCGGTCCGGTCATCCGCATGCGCCGCGAACTCTTCGAGCATGAGGGCGCGGGTGCGCGTCTGCCCCTTCAGATCCCACTCCGACCGCCCGTCGCGGGCCAGGCGCTGGTTGAGCATCCAAAGCGTATGCGCGAGATCGCCGACGCATTCGACCTGCGGATGGTAGTTCGAGTCGATCTCCGCCGGCGCGAAATCGAGATGCACGATCGGCTTCGTCGCCTGCGCGTTCCACAGGCGCGGCGGATACTCCACCATGTCGTAGCCGATGGTGATGACCAGGTCGGCGTCGTCGACCGCGAGCGCGCCGTAGTCCTTCTGCTGCAGCCCGATGGTGAACAGGCAGTGCTCGGCGTCGCGGTCGACGCAGCCCTTCGCCATGAAGGTGCAGAGCACGCCGATACCCGTCCCGGCGCAGAATTCGCGCAGCTGCCGGCTCGCGCGTTTGCGGATCGCCCCGTTGCCGGCGATGATGATCGGGCGTTGGGCAGCGCGGATCAGCTCCCAGGCGCGGTCGACGGTCTTGTCGTCCGGGCCGGGGCGGCGGAAGCGCCTCGGCTCGAGCGGCGCGGTCGTCGCGTCCTCCTTCGCGATGTCCTCGGCCAGCTCGATCAGCACCGCGCCCGGCTTCTCGGCGCGCGCGAGACGGACCGCCTTGCGCACGATCTCGGGGATGGTGTCGGGATCGCGGATCGCCTGCGCCCACTTGGTGACCGGGCGGTACATCTCGACCACGTCCATCACCTGGTGGCTCTCCTTGTGCTGGCGCGTCGTCGCACCCTGCCCGGTGAGCACCAGCATCGGCGCGCGGTCCATGTTGGCGTCCGCGACCCCCGTGATCAGATTGGTCGCGCCGGGGCCGAGCGTGCCGAGACAGGCGGCCGGATTGCCCGTCAGACGGCCGTACACCTCCGCCATGAAGGCGGCGCCCTGCTCGTGCCGGGTGAGCACGAAGCGGATCGGCGAGCCGCGCAGCGACATCATGAAATCCGCGTTCTCTTCGCCGGGCACGCCGAAGATGTGGGTGATGCCCTCGCGTTCGAGGCATTTGACGAGCAGGTCCGAGGCTTTCATCGCCGTCTCCGGAGGCAGTGCATGGTTGCGAGAGACACAGCCTACGGCGCGCCCGGAAGCGGCGCCGCTCACATTTCCGTCATGCCCGGCGCCGGCTCGGAAACGCGGGTGGCGCCGGTCACGCGCCGGGCAGGAGCACGATCTTCGCGGCCGCCGCGCGGCCGCCGTCGAGGTCTGCGAAGGCGGTCGCGCCGTCGGACAGCGGCCGCGTCTCGATCCACGAGAGATCCCCGAGCGCGCCGCGATGCAGCGCGTCGACCGATGCCCTGAGGTCGGGAGTCGTGTAGGTATAGCAGCCGAGAAAGGCGATTTCCGCGAGCGTGATCTTGCGGACGTCCAGTTCGCCGGTCGAATCCATCAAGCCGATATGCACGACGGCGCCGCCCGCCCGCACCGCGTGCAGCGCCAGGTCGCGGGTCCTGGCACCGCCGACGGCGTCCAGCACAATATCCGCGCTCGCCTCGGCCACCGCCGTGTCGAGCGGGTCGATCACGTGCAGCGCCGACCGTGCCGCCGTTCGACGGCGCAGCGGATTGGTCTCCGCGACCCGCAGCGAGCGGACCCCACGCGAGCGCAGGATCAGTGCCGCGAGGAGGCCGACCGCGCCGCCGCCGACGACCAGCGCATCGGTCTCCGCAAGGCTCCGCGCGAGCGTGCGCTCGCCGAGGCCGATCGCGTGCCACGACGTCGCCGCCGGTTCGGTCAGGGCGGCGCAGGCGGCGTCCATGCCTTCCGGGATATCGACGAGGCAGGATTCGGGAATCGTCACATATTCGGCGTACGCGCCCGGCCGGGTCATGCCGATCATGGTCCGGTCCGGGCAGAGATTGCCGTGCCCGCGCTGGCAATAGTCGCAGCGGCCGCAGGTGATGAGCGGGTTCATCGTGACCCGGCGGCCGACGCCGCTCCCGCCGACGACCTCGCCGGCCGCCTCGTGGCCCAGGATCAGCGGTGGCGTGCGGCGCGGATCGTGGCCGTGCCAGGCATGCATGTCGGAGCCGCAGATGCCGACCGCGTCGACGCGCACGAGCGCCTCGCCGTCGCCCGGCACGGGGTCGGGCTCGTCGCGGAAGTCGAGCGTCACGGGGGCCGTGTATACGAGTGCCTTCATGGTCGTACGTCCGTTGTAACCGTCGTTACTTCGCCGTGAAACCGCCGTCGACGTAGATGACCTGCCCGGTGATGTAGTCCGACGCCGGCGCGGCGAGGAAGACCGCGAGTCCGTCGAGGTCGGCCAGCTCGCCGTTGCGCCCGACCGCCGTCTGCGCGGCGAGCGCGCGAAGCTTCGCGGCGTCCTCGAACACCGGTGCGGTGAGCTCGGTCGGGAAGAAGCCCGGCGCCATCGCGTTGCAGGCGATGCCGAAACGCGACCAGGCCTCGGCCATGGCCCGCGTCAGCTGGGCGACGCCGCCCTTCGAGGCGCCGTACGCCATGCCGTTGGCGAAGGCGCGTTGCGACTGCAGCGAGGCGATGTTGATGACCCGCCCCCAGCCCTTCTCCCGCATCGCCGGCACCAGCGCGCGGGCGAGGAAGAAGGGCACCGTCAGGTTGATCTCGAGCGTCCGGCGCCACGATTCGGGCGTGATCTCCTGCCACGGCTCGCGCAGATTGACCCCGGCGGCATTGACGAGGATATCGGGGGCACCGAAGGGTTGCGCCGCCGCGGCGGCGGCCTCGTCCAGGCGAACGGGATCGCCGAGGTCGCGGGCCAGGACCGCCGCCCTGCCGCCCGCGCTCGCGATTTCCTGCTGCGCTTCCGCGAGGCGCGCCTCCCGGCGTGCGGCGAGCACGACGCTCGCCCCGGCCGCGGCCAGCGCGCACGCGATCCGCCGACCGATGCCCGAGCCGGCTCCGGTGACCATGGCGACGCGGCCGGTCAGGTCGAACAGGGAAGCCCCCGGCATTTCCAAGACTCCTTACTCGGATCCCACCAGGTCGAATTCCTCGTTCGGGAAGTATTTCCGAAGGCGGATATCCGCCGTGCGGGCATGGCCTTCCATCCCCTCCAGGCGCGAAATTCGGGCGGTCGCTTCCGCGATCGGCTTCGCGCCGTCGCGCGTCGCCCGCTGCCAGGTGACGATCTTCATGTATTTATGGACCGACAGGCCGCCCGTATACCGCGCCGCGCCCGAGGTCGGCAGGACATGGTTGGTGCCGGAGGCCTTGTCCCCGAACGCCACCGTGGTTTCCTCGCCCAGGAACAGCGAGCCATAGCATTTCAGTCGGTTCAGCCACCAGTCCAGGTCGGCGGCCTGGACGGTCAGATGTTCCGGGGCGTACTCGTCGGAGGTCGCCGCCATTTCCTCGCGATCGGAACAGAGGATGACTTCGGCGTAGTCCCGCCACGCGGCCACGGCGTTGTCCCGGTTCACTTCCGGAAGGCCCTCGATATGGCGAGGCACCAGTTCCATAACCTTTTCCGCCAGCGCCCGGTCGTCGGTGACGAGCCAGACAGGCGAGTTGTAGCCGTGTTCCGCCTGGCCCACGAGGTCGGCGGCAACGATTTCCGCGTCCGCGTTCGCGTCGGCGAGGATCAGGCTGTCGGTCGGACCGGCGAACATGTCGATGCCGACGCGGCCGAACAGGATCCGCTTGGCCTCGGCGACGAACTGGTTGCCCGGCCCGACCAGGATGTCCGCTTCCGGCAGGCCGAACAGCCCGAACGCCATGGAGGCGATGCCCTGCACGCCGCCCATCGCCAAGATGGTGTCGGCGCCGCATAGGTCGGCCGTATAGATGATCGCCGGATTGATGCCCACGCCCGGACGCGGCGGCGAGCAGACGGCGATATGCTCGCAGCCCGCCACCTTGGCGGTGGTGACGGTCATGACGGCGGACGCGATATGGCTGTAGCGGCCACCCGGCACATAGCAGCCGGCCGACCGGCAGGGGATGCTCTTCTGTCCCGCGACCAGGCCCGGCACCACCTCGATCTCGATATCGGTCAGGGTGTTCATCTGGGCCTCGGCGAAACGCCGGACATTGTCGTGCGAGAACCGGATGTCATCCTTAAGCTTCTGCGGCACCTGTTCGGCCGCGGCGGCGATCGCATCGGGCGTCAGGATGATGTCGCCGTCATAGCGGTCGAACTTCTCCGCATAGCGCCGGGCGGCTTCCTCTCCGCCCTTTTCGATGTCGTCGAGAATCCCCTGAACCGTTTCCCGAACGTCGCCCGCATCCGTCGTCGACTTCTTCCGGGCTTTCTTCAGATATTCACGAGGCATGGACAACTCCTATTTGTAGATATCCGGCAGCAGCGTCGTCGAAACGGCCGGGATATAGGCGATCAGCAAGACCACGATCAGCATGAAGAACACGAAGGGCACGGCGCGCGCCGCGATCTTCAGGATGGACTCTCCGGTCAGCCCGGCGACTACAAACAGGTTCAGGCCCAGCGGGGGCGTAATGAAACCGACGCCCAAAGAGGTGATCATCATCACGCAGAACTGGATCTCGTTCATCCCGATTTCATCCGCCAGCGGCTTGAGAAGCGGGGCCAGGATGACGATGTTCGGCGTGGTTTCCATCACGCAACCCGCGGCGATCAGGATGCCGATCATCAGCAGAATCAGGATGTAGGGATTTTCCGTCAGGGTAGTGACGGCATAGACGAAGCCCTGCGGCACGCCAATGGCGGCAAGGGTCTGCGCCAGCGGCAGTGAAAAGGCTATGATCGGCAGGATCACGCCGTTCACCCGGGCCGAACTGACCAGCATGGCCGGGAAGTCGGAAAGCTTGATGGTCTTGAGTATGAAGCCCAGGATAATCGTGACCACCACGGCGGTCGCGCCGGCCTCCGTGGGCGTCAGGCGGCCGGAAAAGATTCCGTAGAAGATGATCGCCGGCACGATGAAGGCGTACCAGCCGTCCTTGAGAGCGGTGCCGATGTTCCCGGCCCATTCACTCAAGCTGATGCCGCCACCGGATTCATAGGCATAGTGGCGATTCACCACGATATTCGTCACCAGAATGGAGCCGAGAATCAGCAGGCCGGGAATAAGCGCGGCCTGAAACAGCACGGATGCCGATATGCCGAGCACCAGCCCGATGATGATATAGGCGATCGACGGCGGGATCAGGATGCCGGTGCAGGCGCCGGCCGCGACCAGGGCGCAGGCATAGGGCCGCGGATAGCCCGATTCGACCAGACGATCGATCGTCATCCGTCCAACCGCCGCGGCGCCCGCGGCATCGGATCCGGAAATCGCCGAAAACATGCCGCAGACGATGACCGTTGCCGATCCGAAACCGCCCTTGGTCCAGCAGGTCAATGCCTCTGCGACATTCAGGAACTTCCGGCTGAGCCCGGTCCTGACCAGAACGTCGCCGGTGAGGATGAATAGCGGCACCGCGGTCAGGGCAAAGGCGTCGATACCGTCGAACAGCGATTCGCCCAGAAGCGAGAGCGGCAGGACGCCCGACCAGATCAGCATGCCGATGGCGGTGGCGCCAATTGCCGCCCAGACCGGAATACCGAGCGCACAAAAGAGCACGAATATCAGAACCGGGCCATAGAAGTCCCATCCCAGTTCGACCGTCTGCTGTTGCAGATTTTGCCAGAGCATCGGTGTCGCCCCCTAATCGAAAAGCTGCTCGCCTTCGTGGACGGCCTTGCCGGCACGAAGATCGGCGATATCGCGTTTAAGGGACTGCAGGAGTCGGAAGATCATCAGGCTGAAGCCCGTTGGCACGGCCATGAGGAACCACACCATGGGGACCCGCAGACCATGGCTGACGGACTGGAATTTCCAGGCGACAGCCACCGTTTCCAAAGACCAGTAGAGGGCGAATACGGCGACCACGCCCATCACCAGATCACCGAGGATGTAGAGAAGGGCTTTGATCCGCGGGGATACGTAATGATACAGGACATCGATTCGGATATGCGCACGGTCCCGAACCGCCGCGGCGGCACCGATCCACGCCAGGTAAATGAAGGCGTACCGGACGATTTCCTCGCCCCAGATCGAGGAATAGGCGAAGAGCTCGCGCCGGATCACTTCGACGGCCATCGTCACCACCAGCATCGTATAGAAAACCAGCAGCGCCCATCGCTCTATGTTTCTGTCGATCAGTCTCAAATACCGCATCGTTACACCTGTCCGGTTCAAGCACCTCGAACTTTCGAGGGCTTGCGCTAGGCCCGCCACCAGGCCATGGGAAATGCGGTCGAAAAATGCACCGCCGGAAGCTGGAGCCAGCTTCCGGCGGCTTCGACGACCTAGGCGTCGTGCACGTAGTAGCGGCCCATCGTGTTGGCACCGTCTTCAAGCTTGCGGAAAGTCGCCATGGAGCCGGCCAGCTCCTTCTTGAACTCGTCCCACTCGCTGCGCTGGTAGCCGCCGGCGGCCTTCCATTCGGCCAACTGATCCTCGCTCAGCGTATGAAACTGGACGCCCGATTTGATCAGCTCTGCCATGGCGTAGTTCCGAGCCGCCGGAACCTTTGCGAGGTTCTGTTGCGCGGTAATTTCGGACGCGAATTCGATACCTTCCTGCACCGCCTTCGGCAAGGAATTGAACCATTCCAGGTTACAGGAATAGACCTGACTGTCGGGCACCGCCTGGGTGAAGGTGACGTGGCTGAGGATATCCTTGAAGCCGAAAACGTAAAGCGCGCCGACGGAGGGGTCGAGCGCGTCGGCCACGCCCTGCTTGATCGCCGACGGCGTTTCGCCCCATGCGACCGGCGTCGGGTTGGCGCCCACCATGCGGTAGTACTGCTGGAGCATCTTCGAGCCTGGCACACGGAACTTGACGCCGTTCAGGTCGGCCGGCGACAAGACGGCGCCCGCACCGCCCTTACGAACGGCGACGACGCGCGGGTCGATCACGACATAGAACAGCGCCTTGAATCCCTTTTCTTCGATCTTCGGGTGGACCTCGTTCTTCCACGCCTCGGACGACACCAGATTCACGAAACGCTGATTGGCGCCGCAGAAATAGGGCAGGTTGATCAAGTCGACGGCCGGCGCGAACGGGGCGAAGTTGGACAGCGAGTGCTGTGCAGCCTGAATCGTGCCGCCCTGCACTTTTTGCGCCAGAGCGCCGCCAGCACCCAGCTGGCCACCGGGCGCGAGTTTCACGTAGATCTCGCCATTGGTGGCGTTCTGTATGTTTTCCTTGAGGTCCAGCTGCATGATCGGATAGCTGCGCGACGCCCCGAGGATGTAGGCGGTCGCAATCGTCATGATGTGTTTCGCAGCCTTTTCGCGGTCTTTTTCTTCTTTCATGGTCTGCGCCACGGCCTTGTCGGACCACAAGGTTCCGGCCGCCCCGGCGACCATGGCGGCGGTGAAGGCGCCGGCGCCCGTCAGGCGCAGGAAGTTTCTGCGTTCAGCGGACTTCAGTTCTTGCAAGTTCTGATCAACGCTCATGATTGGTTCGTCTCCCTTTGTTCGCTGTTTCCGGAATTCTCGTTCTTGGCCCCCGCCTTCCGTTCCCGAAACAGAATGACAACAACAAACGAGATGCAGGCGGCGAACAGGGTCAGCATTTCCTGCAGGTCTGTCAGAAAGACCTTGATCCCCAATGTGCCCGCAACGACGTTGGCGAAAAACAGAAGGAAAAGCCCGCCGGATATCACGATGAGATACCTGTCCGTAAACCGCATTCTGCGCCTCCTCCGATTAGTCGCGCGTGCCAAAGTAAGCGCTTGCATGGCAAAATGCAAGCGCTTACATTCAATGTCTTCGGGTTTCTTTTACGGCAACCCGCAACAGGCTATGTTTCAGAGATGGATAGGGCGTCAAAACCGACCCTAGAGGATGTCGCAAGAACGGCCGGGGTCTCTTCGGCAACGGTATCCCGGTGTTTCAATGAACCGGACCGGGTCGTCGCGGAAACCCGCGAGCGCGTCATGCTCATTGTCGAGGAGTTGGGTTATACGCCGCATTTTGGCGGACGAGCGCTGGCGTCCAACCGATCCAACACCATGGGGGCCGTAATCCCGACCATGGAAAACGCCATCTTCGCACGTGGCATTCAGGCCTTTCAGGAAACGCTGACGGAAGCAGGCGTAACCTTGCTGGTCGCGAGTTCCGGCTACGACCCGGAGAGGGAGTTCGAACAAATCCGCACCCTGGTCAGTCAAGGCGCCGATGGCCTCCTGCTGATCGGCTCGGCCCGTTTGAAGAAGACAAACAACTTTTTGAGAATCCGCCGCATTCCCTACGTGATCACCTGGAACTGCTGCACGGAGACCGATTGCTTCAACGTCGGTTTCGATAATCGCAAGGCGGCCTATGAACTCGCGAAAGCGGTCCTCGGACTTGGCCACCGAAACATTGGGATGATCTCGGCCGCGGCGGAGTTCAACGACCGCGCACGCGACCGCATCGAAGGCGTGCGCGCCGCCCTGAACGAGTGGGGGCTCTCGGCCGCAGATATGCCTATTCAGACGGTCACCTATTCACTGGCCGATGGCGGCAGCGCTTTCGAAGCCCTGATGGGCGCCTCCTCCCGTCCGACTGCCATCATTTGCGGCAACGATGTCCTTGCCGCCGGCGCCATCGTCAAGGCCAGGGAACTGGGGCTGCATGTGCCTGCGGACGTCTCCATCACCGGATTCGACGACATCGATCTGGCGGAAGTCGTTGAGCCCAAATTGACGACGGTCCACGTCCCCCACAGGCGCATGGGCGAGGCGGCGGCAAAGATGCTTCTGGATTTTCGCGACGGCAAAACGCAGCGCCAAGCCATCGAGCTGGAAACCAGCATTGTCATGCGGGGCTCTCTCGCCCCCGTTTAGCGGGTTTCATGTCGAACCCTTGCCGCATGCGGGCTTCGGCGATGTCATGGCGGCCGCCGCGGCAGCCCGCGCAGGCGATGGGCCTCGACCTGCCGGCCGAGCTCTCGGTCGCCGGATTCGACGACGACATCCTGTCCGGCCATGTCCCGCCGGGTCTGACGACGATGCACGTGCCGACCGCCGAGATGGGTCGGCTCGCCGCCGACCATCTGCTCGACCGCACCGAGGGGCGGCCGGTCCGCCAACAGACGCGCGTCGAGGTCGAGCTGGTCGTGCGCGGCTCCACGGGTCCGCCGGGCCGCTGACGGCAGGGCAGGAAATGGAACGGGCCCCCGAGGGGGCCCGTCCCGCTGCGTCCGGGGGGCAGGTTGGACGCGGATGCGTAGGGTTGCGCTCAGTCGTCGTCGTCGGAGCGATAGCGCGGACCCATGTCGGAGGCGTCGATCACGCCGTCGCCATTGCGGTCCATGCGCTGGACCATGCGGGCGAAGCGCGCGCCGAACTCCTCCTGGGTCACCAGCCCGTCGCCGTCGTCGTCGTGCATCTGGAAGCGGTCGACCATGCGATCGCGCATGGCATCGACCCACAGCGCCTCGTATTCCTCGAGGTTGAGCGCGCCGTCGCCGTCCGCATCGAAGCGGGCGAGGCGCTCCTGACGCACCTGGTCGATCTCGGCCTGCGTCAACCGGCCGTCCCGGTCGGCGTCGAACTGCTCGAACATGTGCATGCCGCGCGGCCCGTCATGGCGCGGCCCGCCGTGCCGGCCGAACCCCGGCCCGCCACCCATGTGGTGGCCGTAGCGCGGATAGCCGCCCCAGCCTTCGTCGGCCATGCTGGTGACGGCGAGGCCTGCCGCTCCGAGCCCGACGAGGGCGGCGGCGGCGATGGCGATCGTGGTTTTGCGTGTCATGGCGGTCAACTCCGGCTGTGCTGTTTGCGATCGTTGATAGATAGGCGGGATTTGTCGCAGAACTATGCCGGCCGGGCGGGCCTTTTGTCGCAAGCCGTAACGGCGCCCCAATCTGATACAGTCGGTTACATTTTTCCGGATGAACCCGACCCCGCTGCGCCCTTAGCCTGACCGAAACCCGACGCGGACCAACGGCATGGACCCGACACCGCACATCCTCGTCGTCGATGACCAGCGCGACATCCGCGAGCCGCTGGCGAAGTACCTCGCGAAGAACGGGCTGCGCGTGAGCACCGCGGACGGCGGCGCGCAGATGCGCCACGTCCTCAAGGCCGGCGCCATCGACCTCGTCGTCCTCGACATCATGATGCCGGGCGAGGACGGGCTGTCGCTGTGCCGCCACCTGCGTCAGACGACAGAGATCCCCGTGATCCTGCTGACTGCGCTGGCCGAGGACACCGACCGCGTCGTCGGGCTCGAGATCGGCGCCGACGACTACGTCACCAAGCCGTTCAACCCGCGCGAGCTGCTGGCGCGCATTCGCGCCGTGCTGCGCCGCGCCCAGGCGGTGCCGAGGCCGCGTGATCCGGTGGAGACGCCGCGCCTCGGCTTCGGCCGCTGGGTGCTCGACGTCGACCGCCGCGAGCTGGTCGGCGCCGACGGCGTTGCCGTGCCGCTGAGCACGGCCGAATACAAGCTTCTCGTCGCGTTCCTCAAGCGGCCGCGGATGGTGCTCTCGCGCGACCAGCTGCTCGACCTGACGAGCGGACGCGCGGCCGAGGCCTTCGACCGCTCGATCGACAACCAGGTCAGCCGGCTGCGGCGCAAGATCGAGGCCGATCCGAAGAACCCCGCGCTGATCAAGACCGTGTGGGGCGGCGGCTACAGCTTGGCGGCCGACGTCGAGGAGGTGCCGTGAAGCGACTGCTGCCGAATAGCCTCGGCGGGCAGCTCCTGGTGCTGCTGCTGGCGGCGCTCGTGCTGTCGCAGGCGCTGGCGTTCCTCGTCTTCTCGGGCGAACGCCAGCAGGCCATGCGCAGCGTGCGCCAGTTCGAGCTGCTCGAGCGCACCGCGGCGATGGTGCGCGTGCTCGAGGCCACGCCGCCGGAGCGGCACGACGAGATCCTGCGCGCCGTCGGCTCGCCGCGGCTGCGCCTGTGGATCAGCGAGGACAGCGCGCTGGCGGCGGCGTACGAGGGAGAGCACGCGGAATGGCTGGCCGGCGTGCTCGAGGGCATGCTGCCGGCCGCGCCGCGCGAGCCCGTGCGCGTGGCGCTGACCGGCGAGCCTGTCGAGGGCGGACGGTGGCACGATCGCAGGGTCCGCCGCCACATGGCCGAGATCGACGATGACGACGATGACGACGATGATGACGAAGAGCGGCTTCGGCCGGGGCGCGGCGAGCACCACGAGCGCATGCATTTCGGGGCCTGGCGGCCCGGCGACGGGACGATCCGCATGGGGCTGACGATCTCGACGCCGCTGTCGGACGGCGGCTGGCTCAACGTGGCGACCCGGCTGTGGCTGCCGCCGGTCGGCTGGGCATGGCCGTCGGTCGCGGCGATGCTGCTGGCGGCGGCGATGATCCTGGCGATCGTCGTGCTCACCGTGCGCCGCATCACGCGGCCGCTGACCGCGCTGTCGGCGGCGGCGGAGCGGCTCGGTCGCGGCGAGGACGTGAAGGCGCTCGACGCGGAGGGGCCGAGCGAGGTGCGCCGCACCACCGAGGCCTTCAACGCGATGCAGGAGCGGCTCGGCCGCTTCGTGCGCGATCGCACGGCGATGCTGGCGGCGATCAGCCACGATCTGCGGACGCCGATAACGGCGCTGCGGCTGCGTGCCGAACTGGTCGAGGACGAGGAGAACAAGGCGCGATTGCTGGCGCTGATCGAGGAGATGCAGGAGATGACCGAGGCGACGCTCGCCTTCGCGCGCGAGGAATCGAAGCGCGAGGAGACGCGCCTGGTCGACCTCGCGGCGCTCGTCGAGAGCCTGTGCGACGATCTGCGGGAGATGGGCAACGAGGTGACGTTCGCGGGGGCGGGGCAGACGCCGTACCCGTGCCGGCCGGTGAGCCTGAAACGCGCCCTGCGCAACCTCGCCGAGAACGCCGTCGCGTACGGACAGCGCGCCCGCGTCGCGCTCGAGTCCGGTGCCGCCGGCATCGCGATCCGCATCGACGACGACGGGCCTGG
Source organism: Alphaproteobacteria bacterium (assembly GCA_041584475.1). Classification (GTDB taxonomy): domain Bacteria; phylum Pseudomonadota; class Alphaproteobacteria; order UBA8366; family JADFVY01; genus JBFHDX01. The sequence goes on along the minus strand of JBFHDX010000029.1, from coordinate 11,924 downwards.
GATTCCGGAAGCGGATCTCGACCGCGTGTTCGGGCCCTTCGTGCGGCTCGAGGAGTCGCGCAGCCGCGAGACCGGCGGCATCGGCCTCGGTCTCGCCATCGCCCGCTCGATCGTGCGCGGCCACGGCGGCGACGTCACGCTCGAAAACCGCCGGGAGGGAGGGCTCAGGGCGACGGTTCGGCTGCCGGCGGCGGTGGCCGAGCCGAAGGCTTAGGGTGGTGGTGCCGGCTCGGTGCCGTGGCCCGGTGCAGGTCCGGCCATCGCCCCAATCCGACGTCGCCCGGGTTTCGCGGCGACGTGGATTCCTGAAGACTGGAGGTGTAAACTTCGGCGTGGGGGATCGCGCGTGGAACGTCGCCTTGCCGCTATCCTGGCCGCCGACGTCGTCGGGTACAGCCACCTCATGGAGGCCGATGAGGAAGCGACGGTCCGCGCCCTCAACGTCAGCTGGCGGCTCGTTGACAGGCTGGTTGCGGACCACGGCGGCCGGGTGTTCGGCAGCGCCGGCGACAGCGTCGTTGCCGAATTCCCGAGCCCGGTCGAGGCGGTCCGCTGCGCCGTCGATATCCAGCGCGAGCTTGCGACCCGCGATGTCGAACTGCCGGAGGACCGCCGCATCCTTCTTCGCATCGGCGTCAACCTCGGCGACGTCGTCGTCGAGGGCGACAACCTTCTCGGCGAGGGCGTGAATGTCGCGGCGCGGCTCGAGGCGATCGCCGACGCCGGCGGCATCCGACTCTCGCGTCCGGTCTTCGACCAGGTCAAGAAGAAGCTCGATTTGGGCTACGAATATCTTGGCGCGCATGAGGTCAAGAATATCGCTGAGCCGGTCCGGGTTTACCGCGTGCTCACCGACCCAAAGGAGGTGGGCAGGATAATCGGCGAGAGAAAGCCTGCGAAGCAGGCTTGGAGATGGGCGGCCCTCGCAGCGGCTACGGTCATGCTCATCGGAGTTGTGGCTGCGATCGGGTGGCTGCGGCCGCGGGGACCGACGGTCGAGCCGGCGGCGGTCGAGAGGATGGCCTTCCCGCTTCCCGAGAAACCCTCAATCGCGGTGCTTCCCTTCGACAATCTGAGCGGCGACGCCGGCCAGGACCACTTGGCGGACGGCCTTACCGAAGACATCATTGCGGCGCTGTCGCAGGCCCCGGGCCTGTTCGTCATCGCCCGCAACTCGACGTTCGTCTACAAGGGCACGCCCGTGAAGGTGCAGCGGGTGGCCGAGGAGCTGGGCGTGCGCTACGTGCTCGAGGGCAGCGTCCAGCGGTCGGGCGAGCGGCTGCGGATCACCGCCCAGCTGATCGATGCGCTGGCCGGATACCTTCTGTGGGGCGAGCGCTACGATCGCGATTACCGAGATATCTTCGCGCTGCACGACGAGATCACCGAGCGCATCGTCACCGCCCTGCGCATCAGGCTGACCGAGGGCGAGCAAGCGCGCGTGCACCGCAAACATACGCGCAGCGTGGAGGCCTGGAACCTCTTCAGCAGGGCAATGGAGCCCTTTCACCGCTTCAACAAGGCAGGGAACGCTATCGCGCGCCAGCTGCTCGAGGAGGCCGTCGAAGTCGACCCCGAATACGCTCTGGCATACGCGGTTCTCGCCTGGACCCACTGGCAGGACGCCTTTCTGGGATGGAGCGAAGATCGCGATCTGTCGATCGAACGCGCCGCGCTCCTCGCGGACAAGGCGCAGGCCCTCGACGATTCCCTGCCCGATGTCTACGCGCTTCAAGGCGCCATCCACCTTTTCAGGGGGGAATACGGCGAAGCCGTCGAGGCCGCCGAGAAGGCGGTCGCTTACAACCCGAACCATGCAAGCAACACGGCGCTTCTGGCCATGATCCTGCACAACGTGGGCCGGCCGCAGGAGGCGATCGGCCTGCTCAAGACCGCGATGCGCTTGAGTCCCTACTATCCGGACTGGTTTCTCGAGGAGCTGGGCTTTGTCTACCTCGTCGCCGGCCGGCCGGAAGACGCGCTGCTCGCCTTCGAGAAATTCCTGGAGCGCGAGCCCGGCGACGTGCACGCCGCGCACGCGCATGTCGGGCGGGCGCTCGCATTCGCTGGGATGGGCCGGAACGACGAGGCGCAGGCGGCGGTCGCCGCGGCCGTCGAAGCCGACGCCGGACTTTCACTGGCGCAGTTCGGGCGACTCTCGCTCAACAAGGACCGGACAGCCGTCGAGCGAGGGCTCGCCGTGCTGCGCCGGCTGGGTCTGCCGGAGTGAGCGAATCCGGTTTTCGGGCCATTCATGCTTCCTTCACGATCCGCGCGGATAGTCTGCCGTCGGTCGGGAGAATGCCGGGGCGACGACCGGGAGCTCGACCATGGAACGCAAAGCCGAGACGGTCCGGGTCGGCACCTGGCTCTACGACGGCGCGATCGAGACGGCGGTACGGATCGTGCGCCAGAACTGGGACGCCTACCACGAAGAGGGGTACAGCGACGGCCCGCCGGAGCTCAACGCCGAGGGCGACGCCTATTACGTGGTCTACGGCGCAGCCTCGCCGACCGAGGATGGTCGCGGGTCGGCTCGCGCCGGCCCCTTCCCGCGCTCGCGCACCTGCTTGTCGCTGGAGGAGGCGCTGGCGCTGGCCGAGGCGACCGTCACCGGGCCGATCGACTGGGGGCGGCTGCCGGCGGGAGGTAAGTGAGGAGACGGGCGGCGTTGCGGCGGCCCGGGGCGGCGGACATCTCGAACGGATGCGGCGCCGACGGGGCCTGCGTATCCGCGGCTTGCGGTGCGGCGCCGGGTCCGGCCGACAGCGTCGCGCCGCGACCCCGGTCAGCAGGAAGTGAGACCGTCAATAGGTCAGCAGCGGAGTCTTTCCGATATAGGCGTCGTCTGCGATCTGCGAGACGATGAAATCGGCGACGTCGGCGCGCGAGATGAGCCCGTTGCGCCAGCGCCGGGGATCGGTGATGACCTTGTAGTTACCGCTCCTCGAGCCGTTCGTCAGAACGACCGGCCGCACGATCGTCCAGTCGAGATCGCTGTCCCGGATCGTCGCCTCCTGCGCGTCCTTGTCGTCGTAGGCGCGCCCGAGCAGCAGGCGAAAGCCGGTGCCCTGGACGCAGCCCATCGTCGACCGGCTGTCCCCGGCGCCGTATCCGGTGACCGCGATCAGTCGTCGCACCCCGGCCCGCTTCATCGCCGGCACCAGCACGCGGGTCGATTCCGAGAACAGTCGAACGGGTCCGAAGAAGAGGTCGGGGCCGGACGGAACGCCGAGCGCCTGGACGACGACGTCGACTCCGTCGAGGGCGCGCGCCACGTCATCGGCGTCGAGGGCGTCGGCCGGGAACGTCTCGAGCGACGGGTGCTCGACCGCCATGCGGCCGGCCGAACGCGCCAGGGCGCGGACGGCGTGTCCGGAGGCCAGGGCCTGCTTCGCCGTCTCCAGTCCGATGCCGCTGCTGGCCCCGATGACAAGAACCTTCGCCAAGAATTCCTCCGCCTCTCGCTCAGCGCGGCCGAAGCCGTGTTCCGGCCGCCGACGTCTCAGCCGCCCCACACATCGTCGTACCGGGCCGTGCCGTCGGTCCGCGGATGGTCCCGGTACGTGGCGACGCTCGCGGCCCGCCTGAATGTGACGCCGGTCACGACGAAGCCGAGCGCCACCAGGACATGTGCAACGACCAGCTCTTCGTACCAGACCCACGCGCCGGTCGCAGCGCAGAAGATGACCGACCACATGACGCTCAGATAGACCATCCACTGAAAGCGCTGCGCCGCTGGCAGCCGGTGCAGGGGATTGGCTTCCGAATCCATGATCGAGCGATACAACGATAGCATTTCTGGCTCCTTGCGTTCGTTCACATCCTTGCTACGCAGCGATCGGCCGGACGGATCATCGGGTGCCCGGCACCCGTCTCGCGAAATTCGTCCGTTGCGGACCCCGGCCCGCGTCGCCGGCGCGGTCTCGCGCTGCTCCTCCCCTTGCGTGCGGACCGCCGCACAGGCGCCCGGTGCTGCCGGCATTCGTCGCGAATTTTTCTCGAGTGTGATCCGGCCGCCGGCCGGCCGCGTACGACGCCGTACTACCGTTTCGAAAACAAGGAGCCCACCATGAAGTCTACCACCCGTTTCCTCTCATCCCTGGTCGTGGCCGGTGGCCTGGCGCTCACGGCGACCGTCGCCTCGGCGAAGGACATCGTCGACACGGCGATTGGCAATGAGCAGTTCTCGACCTTGGTCGCCGCAGTCAAGGCCGCAGGGCTCGTCGATACGCTGAAGGGCGATGGCCCTTACACCGTGTTTGCGCCAACCAACGAGGCCTTCGCGAAACTTCCCGCCGGCACCGTCGAGTCGCTGCTGCAGCCGGAAAACAGGGACAAGCTCGTCGCAGTGCTGACGTATCACGTCGTCCCGGGCAAGGTGATGTCGGGCGACATCGCCGGCAAGACGCTCAGCGCGAAGACGGTGCAAGGCAGCGAGGTCGACATTGATGCGACGAACGGCGTCAGGATCGAAAACGCCAGTGTCGTCGCCGCCGACATCGAGACCAGCAACGGCGTGATTCACGTAATCGACACAGTGATCCTACCGAACTGACGTTCCGTCAGGACGCACTTCGCGCCGCCACGCGGCGACACGGACCGGGCTGCCCCTCCCCGCGGGCAGCCCGGTTTCCTGTTGTTTGCACGTGTCCGCACCGTTCGTTCAGCCGCGCGGCCACAGCGGATGGTGCAAGTCGATGATGAAGGCATGGCTGTGCCGCACGGGCACGTGGCGGTGCGGGTGGCGGTGCGGTTCCGGCCCTTCCCACCCCTCGTGCTCGTGGCGGTGGTGCTCGTCATGGGTATGCAGGTGCTCGTGCGCCATCGCCGGGTGCGCGTGATCGAGCTCGACGCGATCGCCGGCCGGCCAGAGCAGGACGGCCGCCGCGGTCGCCGCCAGCGCGACGAGCGCAAGCACGACGAACGCGGTCGCCATGCCGAAGGCGACGCCGAACCAGCCCGCCAGCGGGTAGGCGATCAGCCAGCAGGCGTGCGACAGCGCGAACTGCGCCGCATAGATCGCCGGCCGGCCGGCCTCGTGCGCCGAGCGGCGGAGCAGCCGCCCCGCCGGCGTCTGCACGAGCGAGGAGCCGACGCCGAGCACGAACCACAGCACGAGCAGCGCCGAGAAGTCGCCCGCCGCGGGCCCGAGCAGCAGGCCGCCGCCGAGCAGCAGGCCGCCGGCCAGCATCGGCGGCCGGTCGGGCATGCGGTCGAGCAGGCGCGGCAGCGCAAGCGCGACGACCATCGACCCGGCGCCGGCGGCGGCGAAGGCGAGCGCGGTGTCGGCGTCGGAGCCGGCGAGACGGTCGCGGACGAGGACGACCGTATTGACGATCACCATGGCGCCGGCCGCCGCGACCGCGAGCGACAGCGCCAGCAGCCCGCCGAGCCGCGGCGTCCGGATATAGGCCCGGATCCCGAAGGTCAGCCTGTGCCGGAGTCCGGGCGCAAGCTCCATCGGCCGCGGCGCCGGCAGCGTCACGGAGAAGACGAGCAGCGCCGAGGCGAGGAAGGCGAGCGCGTTGGCGGCGAACAGAGCGTGGTAGCCGAGCAGCGTCAGTGCGGCGGCCGCGAGCATCGGGCTCAGCAGGGTCTCGAGGTCGTAGGCGAGCCGCGACAGGGACAGCGCCCGCGTGTAGCGCCGCTCGCCCGTCAGCAGGTCCGGGATCGTCGCCTGGAAGGTCGGCGTGAAGCCGGCCGAGGCGGCGTTGAGCAGGAAGATCAGGAGATAGACCTGCCAGACCTCGTCGACGAAGGGCAGGCAGGCGACGAAGCCGGCGCGCGCGACGTCGAGCAGGATCAGCAGCCGCCGGCGTGGCAGGCGGTGAGCGATGGCGCCGACGATCGGGGCGATGCCGACATAGGCGACCATCTTGAGCGCGAGCGCCGTGCCGAGGACGGCGCCGGCGCTGCCGCCGGCAAGGTCGTAGGCGAGCAGCGCCAGGGCAACGCTGGAGAGCCCGGTGCCGGCGAGCGCGATCACCTGCGCGGCGTACAGCCGGCGAAAGCGGTGGTCGGCGAGCGGCGAATTCATGGCCGAAGAGTAACGGACGCCCCGGCCGCGCGTACAGGATTCGATGCACGCGGCGGCGTCCCGCGCGGCAGGGAGAAGGGGGATACATTGAACAGATGCGGCGCCGATTCGGCCAGTGTCGCCGCGGCGTTCACGGGGCCGGCCCGGATCGCGCAGACCCGCAGTGGCCAGCTTGTCCGAGCGGCGATCGCCGATCGGTCATTGAACAGATGCGGCGCCGGCAGACCCAGTGCACCCGCGGCATACAGCGTGCAGGGTTGGGCGCGGAAATGCCGACGCAATCCGTCGGACGCCTTTCTGAGGCAGGCCGGCATCACTATATTAGTCTCTGCTAATTTTTGCCCATCATTGGTCGCCAGGACCGCATGCGCCGCGCCGGACCCGACCTTGCCGATGGCCGGCAAACCTGCCATACCCTGAGGCCGGGGTCCGCATGCACGCAGCCGCTGGGCCGTCAAACAGGAGCGATCGAGAACGATGGCGTCCCTCAGATCGAAGCGCCGGCACACGACGTGAGGCTGTTCGAGTGCCAGCATTGCGGCCAGCTGCTGTATTTCGACAACACGCAGTGCGAGCGTTGCGGGCACGTGCTCGGTTACCTGCCCGATCAAACCATGCTGAGCGCCCTGATCGAAGACGGCGCCGACAGCTGGCGTGCCCTGGCCGACCCTGACCGGTCTGTCCGATTCTGCGCGAACGCCGACCACGATGCCTGCAACTGGCTGGTCCCGGCGGACGCGGCGGATGCATTCTGCCGCGCCTGCCGTCTAAACCGGACGATACCCAATCTCGCAGAGGGCGATAACCTGCTGCTGTGGCAGCGCCTCGAGACGGCCAAGCACCGTCTCGTCTACGGTCTGTTGCGCCTCGGCCTGCCGCTCGTGAGCAAGTTCGACGACGCCGAGAACGGCCTTGCCTTCGATTTCCTCGCCGGCTCGGGCGCGACGTTTCAGGAAGGCCCGAACATCGTGACCGGCCACGCCCAGGGGCTGATCACCATCGACATCGCCGAGGCCGACGACGCCGAGCGCGAACGCCACCGCCGCGACATGGCGGAGCCCTATCGCACGCTGCTCGGCCATTTCCGTCACGAGAGCGGCCACCACTATTGGGAGCGGCTGGTCCGGGACGGCGTCTGGCATCAGGCCTTCCGCGAGATGTTCGGTGACGAGCGCCGCGACTACGGTGCCGCGCTGGACACGCATTACACGCGCGGCCCGCCACCGGACTGGCAGGAGCGCTACGTCAGCGGCTATGCCAGCGCCCACCCCTGGGAAGATTTCGCCGAGACCTGGGCGCATTTTCTGCACATCGTCGATACGCTGGAAACGGCGGTTTTTTTCGGCCTGCGGATCCATCCCAAGGCCGGCCGCCATCCCGTACTCAAGATGGAGTCCGATTTCGATCCTTATCGCCAGGGTGACTTCGATGCGCTGGTCGAGGCCTGGCTGCCGGTCACCTATGCGGTCAACAGCCTCAATCACAGCATGGGCCAGCCGGATCTCTATCCCTTCGTCCTTGCGCCGGCGGTGATCGGCAAGTTGCGTTTCGTCCACGGCCTCATACACGGGCGCAGGCCGTGAGGCGACGCAGCGCCCGTGGCACGGCGCCGACCGACCGTCTAGTCCCGGTCGCGATCGACGAACACGCAGTCCGCCGGGTCGGCCTCGAACGGGCCCAGTCGGGGATCGAAGCGGTAGCGCGTGGCGCAGTACGGGCAGAGGATCGAGTCCTGGTCGCCCATGTCGATATAGATGTGCGGATGGTCGTGCGGCGGTGACGCGCCTATGCAGTTGAATTCCCGTGCTCCGACACGGATCTCTGGGACCGCGCGGTCATTCCGGAACTTGGGGTAGAGTCCTGCCATGGCAGCCGTTCCAAGACCGGGCGGGTAGCATCGCAACCGCGTCGCCCGCACGCGCAGCGCACGCGGTTCCGTGCGAGGATCTGATCGCTCTGCCGGTGCCGGCACCGAAATCGGCGCCGGCAAGGCTTGCAGCGCATGCCCCCCGGCCGGGGGGGTCGAAGCGGCTAGAACTGCCCCTCGAGTTGCTCCACGCATGCATTCGCGACGCCGCGATTGGGATCGCTGGAGCCCGGCATTGTGGCCCAGCCGGCTGCCATGAGCACGTTGGCGCGCTGATAGCTGTTGACCTCCTTCAGTTCGGCAATCGTCTCGCCGACCTGCGGATCCTGTTTCGACTGCTCGATGCAGATCGGCACGAGGGCGGCGACGACCTCCATCCGCGCGTGGTCCGACGCAAGCTTTTGCGCTGCCGCATCAGTCATCCAGCCACCCCAGGAGAAGCCGACGATGGCGAGTGCGATGGCACCGGCGATCGCGCCCAGGAATGCGGGTTTCAGCCATTCGGGAACGTTCATTTGAATTTCCTCGGTTCAGGGAAAACCATTTTCCCCCTTTGTATTTTCGAACTTACCATAAAAACAAAAATTCTCATACATTTTATTTTTCTCGTGCAAGTTATGTGCGGATCTGCCAATTATTTTATACCGTTGGCCGCTTGTATTTTTCTTTTTATATTTCTGAACATTGGCCGTTTTACTGATTCGGTCGAAATCCGGCTGCGCCGGACGGGGCCCGGCGCCGATCGCCGATACTTCGTCAGCGGCGGTTGCTGGACGGAAATGACCTGTGCGGTGCGCCGCTCCGCCAGGCGGTAGAGCCCTTGCAGCGCGCGCATATTCGCTCGCCCGACCACTTGCTCGAGAACGTCGCCTTGCAGCGGAGGCACTGGCGAAGCTTGGGGACGTCCCAGGGTGACTGATCGCTCGTCGCGGGTTTCGGGCGGGAAATGGTCATAAAACCTTCTTCGCTCGGTTGCACAGGCGGCTCAAATCCTCGAGCGCGTGTGCGATGAGCTCTTTTCTTCGGGGATCCTGGGCTTCCGGCGTGGCGGAAAAAAGCTCGATGAGGTATTGCGCCTTGGCCGCCGCCTCCGGCCAGGTCTCCGCCGGAGCGGCCATGAGAAGTACTTCGAGCTCTTCCTGGCGGCGGCGCAGGGCCGCCTGATCGGCCCGGAAGTCACGGAGGCTCTGCCGGCGAATCTCCGTCGCTTTCTGAGCGGCCATGCCGCGGTGTTCGTCGAGTTCAACCGGGTCGTCTGTCATTGTCGCTAGTCCATGAATAATTGCGCCGTCCTCGCGTAAATCAGACCGCTGCCACGTTCGGACAGCCGTCTGGCGACGCAGTCACTTGCTCGCGCCGCGGAGCAAGCGGTTTACCCTCGCTGACCGACCATCCCCTCGGATTCGGCTCGATCAATGGCTTGGCGATCGGCCTCATGCCGTCGCGATTCCCGTTTCCCCTGCAGCGACTCGTGAGCGGCCTCACCGCCGACCGCAATCTCCGCGAGCGCACGGTCGCGCTCGAGAGCCGCATCCAGTTCGCGCGGATCGACTGTCAACAGCCGGGTCTGGCCAAGATGACCCGGCCTCGTGTGCAGGTGGATTACGGTCATCTTCCGCCGGTAGGCGGGAAACGATGTGCCAGCCATAGGCTCCTCATCAGTTTCCACGACATAGGCACCTGCCGGCAGCAGTTCATCGAAACCGCCAAGATCGAAACCGCCTAGGCGGAATGCGCTTCTGAAGGTCACTGTCTTCCTGGTCGTGCGTGCCGTCATCGTCTGCGTCCAGGCTGCCGGCCCCGTCGTCCGGTTGCGCGGTTGACGGAGAGGAACCAATGCCCCTCCTTTCAGATCGCTATGACTTGCGCGCCGGCGCGACTTCGGCCGGCGTCTTGTCAGATGTGGCCGGCCTATCGGTGGCCGGCGTCTCGCCGGATTTGTCCCCGGGTCTTACTTTGCCCTGAGATTTGTGCGCAGAGGAGAATTCCTTGAAAGACATCTGACTTCCTTTTCATTATCACAGAATAAATTCTTGACCCACAAAAATATAGCGCTCACATAAATATTTTCAATGATCGATACATATTTTTTTCTATGGTGATAATTTGAATCGTAAACTCTCCTTTGATTAGTGACTTTTACAATTATTTCCCCAAGACCGATTTTTTCTATTTAGCAGTGACGGTGTATTTGGCGCCCGCAGGTGCGCCGGCGGCTTACAGTGTCCGTCCGCAATGCTGTGCCTGCGCCGGCCGGGTCGCGCACGCGCGCACTCGCCGCGCCCCTGTCGCGCAGCGGCTGCGCCCCATGCCGGCGGCGTTATCGGGCCGCGCCCTCAGGCGCTGCGGTAGAGTTTTGTCAGCACGAATTCGCGGTGACCCAGCGCCTCGGCCGCCGTGAGCCGGCCGTTGCAGGTGCGCAGCGTCATCTCGATGAGCTTGTCGCCGGCCTCGTCCAGAGTCATCTCGCGGCGCAGGATGCCGGAGACGTCGACGTCGATATGCTCCGCCATCTCGCGCGCCGTGCGCGGGTTCGCCGTCAGCTTGATGACCGGCTCGATCGGGTTGCCGATCACGTTGCCCTGGCCGGTCGGGAACAGGTGGACGACGAAGCCGGCGGCGGCCTGCAGGGTGACGCATTCGGCGGCGGCGGACGACGTGTCCATGAAGTAGAGACCGGGTCCGGCGGACGGTTCCTCGGCGGGCTCCAGAACGTCGACGAACTGCGTCTTCTTGCCGATCTTCTCGAGGTTGCCGAACGCCTTCTCCTCGATCGTGGTCAGCCCGCCGGCGATATTGCCCTTGGTCGGCTGGCTGTCCGAGAGGTCGGACGTCTTGTGCGGCTCGATCACCTCGTCCATGTAGGCCTCCCAGGTGCGCATGAACTTCTCGCCGGCCTCCGGCGTCTTGGCGCGCGTCTTGCAAACCATCTCGGCGCCGGTGATCTCCGAGGTCTCGCCGAAACATGTGTAGGCGCCCAGCGGGTCGACCTTGTCGATGAAGTTGCCGACCGTCGGGTTGGAGGCGAGGCCCGAGGTGGTGTCCGATTCGCCGCACTTGACCGAGACCCGGAGCTCGGACATGTCGGCCTCCTCGCGCTGCTTCTCGGAGGCCTGGTGGACGAACTCCTTGGCCTTGCGCGAAGCCGCCTCGATGGTCTTGAGGTCGCCGTTGCGCTCGATCGCGAAACCCTCGACCGGCTTGCCGGTCCTGGCGATGCCGTCGACGACGCGGCCGGTCCAGCCCGGCTCGATGCCGATGACGATGACGGCGGCGACGTTGGGGTTGCTCCCGGTGCCGATGAGGGTGCGGAAATGCAGCTCGAGGTCCGCCCCGAACTGCAGCCGCCCATAGGCGTGGGGGATCGCCATCGTGCCCTTGATGTTGTTGGCGACCGCCTCGCAGGCCGCGTTCGAGAGATCGTCGAGCGGCAGGATGACGACGTGGTTGCGGATACCGACGCGGCCGTTCTCGCGGCGGTAGCCCATGAATTTGTGCTGCGACATGGTCACCACCTCTTGGTCTTGACGTTGTGCACGTGGACGTGGCCGCCCTGCTTGATGTCGGCGATTGCCTTGCCGATGTCGTGGCCGTATTTGAGGATCGTCTCGCCGTTCGCGATGTCCTTGAGCGCCACCTTGTGGCCGATCGGAATGTCGTCGAGCGCGGTGACGTGCACCGTACCGTTGGTGTCCATCACCCAGCCCTCGAGCTCCATGCCGGCCTTGGCGTCCTCGACGACGACGACGCCGGCGGAATCCTCGACGTTGTGAACCAGAAAATGCGGAGGCATCTGCCTTCCCCCTGTCAGAGTGCTGAAAAGCCTTTCCCGGAGTGCGGACGGGCGGCGCCGCGATCGAGTGCGCCACGGCTCGCCGTCCATTCTTATGTCTTATATAAGACATAACTCTTGGTGCGGAGTCAACGCCGCGCTATCATGGCGGCATGGCGATCGCCCGGAACAGCACGGAACAGGAGGCGCCGCCGCTCGAGGCGCGGCCGCTCTACGCCCAGCTG
>JBFHDX010000028.1:0-36124 GCA_041584475.1 Alphaproteobacteria bacterium | reverse complement strand
GGCATCGACAATCTGCTGCAGGGGCGTTGATATGAAATCCTCTGACCCGCCTGAATAGGTGGTCAAGCTTACCGCAGTTGGAATTGCGCCCATCGGGCTGAACCGCTCAAACTCCCACGCATTTCCGACCATACCCGTCATGCAGACTGCGCCACCAGGAGCGGCGCATTGCAGACTGTCGATCAACGTCGTCGTCCCAACGAGTTCGAGAACCCTCTCGACGCCATCCGGATGTGCTTCGCGAACAGCCTCCGCAATCTGTCCGCTATCGACGAAAACCTCGTCGGCGCCGTTTTTTATCAACATCTCGCGGCGATCCTCGCGCCGCGACGTTGCAAGAACCCGAAGCCCTGCCCGCTTCGCAAGAATGGCGGCCGTCAGGCCGACTGACGTTGTGCCGCCGCGGATCAACAAGGTTTCATCTTTCTGCACTCTGAGCGAAGTGTTGAGAGAGCCCCATGCGGTTTGGACCATTTCGGGTAAAGCGCCCAACACATCCCAAGGCAATCTGGTTGTGAGCTTCTGCACCTGGCCTGCTGGGACAAGTGTATACTCGGCGTAGCTGCCATCGAACTGCCGCCCCATGCCTCCCATGGCGGTGGCAACAATGTCGCCCCGGCGGAATTCACCGTCCGGAGCCTCGAAAACCGTGCCAACCGCCTCAATCCCCAGAATGCGAGGGAATGGAACGTTTGGAGAATGCCCTTGACGGGTAAAAAGCTCAGACCGGTTGAGACCAAAGGCGCCGACCCGTATCAGCACCCACCCAGGCTTCGCTTCCGGTATCGGTCGGCTCTCGATCTTCAGAACGTCGGGGCCTCCGGCCTCATGAACAACGACAGCCTTCATTGTGTTCACGTCAATCTCCCAAACTTAAGCGTAGCCACCCAGGCGTCACTTAATTCTTAGCTCTACTGATCGTTCAGCAATTAACCGTAAAACTGAAGCCGAAACAAAATGTCTCCTCCTGGCCAAAAGCAGCCGTTACGAAGAGTGCAGTCGAAGGTCCGCTCTCTGTCGGTATGCGGACCGGCCAACGTCACCCCCCTTCCCAACGATCATCCTCATCATCTGCGTCTTCTGCTTCGACCCGCTCGACGAGCCGAAACAGCAGGCGATCAAGCTTTGGCGCAGACCGAACCCTGGTCGACCGGCAGACTATCGGCCGGCCGAGTGTGGAATGACCTTGTCTTTGGGCCTCGGAGCGCCACGCGCCGCGGATCACAGACCCGCGGCCGCGATCCCGTGGCCATCCCGCTCCTCGGCTGAAACTGGCATTGGCTATTTTTCCGGGCCTCGCGCCGCCACGGGCATCGGATCAGAGATCCGATGCCGTGCTCCCGGGGCCAGCCCGGCGCTCGGCGGAGGGCGGCACGAGCTATTTCGCGTAGAACGCGTCGATCGCCGCGACCGCCTCTTCGGCGCTCTCGACGAAGCGGAAGATCTCGAGGTCCTCGGGCGAGATCACGCCCTCCTCGGCCATCGCCTCGAAATCGACGATGCGGCGCCACCAGCGCTCGCGAAACAGCAGCACCGGGATCGGCATGATCTTGCCGGTCTGGATCAGCGTCAGCGTCTCGAACAGCTCGTCCATCGTCCCGAACCCGCCGGGAAAACACACCAGCGCCCGCGAGCGCATCAGGAAATGCATCTTGCGGATCGCGAAATAGTGGAACTGGAAGCTGAGCGTCGGCGTGATGTACGGGTTCGGCGCCTGCTCGAAGGGCAGGACGATGTTGAGGCCGATCGACCGGGCGCCGGCGTCGTGCGCGCCGCGGTTGGCGGCCTCCATGATGCCCGGCCCGCCGCCGGTGACGATGACGTTCTTGAGCCCGTTGTTGCGCTGCTGTTCCGAGATCAGCCGGGCGAAGCGGCGCGCCTGCTCGTAGTCCTGCGTGCGGTCGGTGCGGCCGCGCGGGTCGTCCTCGCCGTCCCGCTCCTCGCCCGACGGCGCGCGGGCGCTGCCGAACACGACGATCGTCGATTCGACCTTCTCCTCCTGCAGCGCGAGCTCGGGTTTCAGCAGCTCGAGCTGCAGGCGGACCGGGCGCAGCTCCTCGCGCACCAGGAAATCCGGGTCGTCGAAGGCGAGCCGGTAGCTCGGCGAGAGGGTCTGCGGCGTGTCCTTGTGACGCCGCGCCGCCTTCTCGTCCTCCTGCGCCGTCGGAAAGGCGCCGCGGCGGTCTCGCTTGGTCATCGGTCTCGCGCTCCGGTCGGTTGCGGATACGGGGGCAGATAAGTGATATCGGGGCCATGCGCCGGCAAGCACCGCAGGCCCGCCGCATACCCGAAATCCTACACCATTCAGCGTTAAGACGGCGTTTAAGCGCACACCGCACACGGCACCGCGAGCGCCCGACCGCGGACGCTCCGTCGCCCGGGAAACGCGAACGCGAGGCGATTTCCAGCGCGCGCTGGTAAGCGGGACCCGAGACCGGCCCAACCGGGGCCGGGGCCGACCGGACCCGCGCCCGCGGCCGGCCCCGTGCCGCAAGCCTCCACCTGTCAGGGGAGAACCTCGAGGGCGGCGAGAGCCGCCCGCTTTTTTGTCTTGCCATGGCTGCCGCCGGCCCTTTACCTCCGCGCAACGGTTTGCCGCTAGGATGCGGAACCATCCACTGACCCGGAGACGGGCGATGCTCGCACGACGGACGCTTCTGATGCTGCTCTCCGGCTCGGCCCTGGCCGGTTGCCAGACCACCGGCCTCGACGCGACGCTGCAGCAGGTGCTGGCCGGGGCGGCGGGCGCCGGCGCGCTGAGCGACGGCGAGATCGCCGCCGGGCTCAAGGAGGCGCTCAACGTCGGCACCGCACGGGTCGTCACCCAGGTCGGCCGCCACGGCGGCTATTTCGACGACCCGGCGATCCGCATTCCGCTGCCCGACGATCTGCGCCGCGTGCACGAGGTGCTCGAGCCGCTCGGTCTCGGCCGCCATACCGCCGAGGTCGAGGAGACCATGAACCGCGCCGCCGAGCGGGCGGCACCCGAGGCGCGCGAGGTGTTCTGGCAGGCGATCGCCGAGCTGACGATCGACGACGTGCGCGGTATCTGGAAGGGTCCGGACGATGCCGCGACACGCTATTTCCGGGGCAAGATGACCCCGCGCCTTACCGACCGCTACACGCCGATCGTGCTCGACGCGCTGTCCGCGGTCGGCGCGGTCCGCGCCTGGGACCGGATGATGGCGAACTACGAGGCGGTGCCGTTCGTGCCCGACGTCAAGACCGACCTGACGCGCTACGCGGTCCGCGGCTCGCTCGACGGGCTGTTCCATTACGTCGGGCGCGAGGAGGCGGCGATCCGCCGCGACCCGGCGAAACGCACGACCGAGCTACTGCGGCGCGTGTTCGGCGCGGTTGCCTGAACCGACCCAGTCCGGCGCGCCGGCCTGCCCGGCGCCACCCGGCAAACCGAGGAACCGACGATGAGCGATGCGTTGCAGACCGAGGCCAGGGCGACCGCGGAGGAGGTGGTCGGCATCTTCGTCGATGACGGGCTGCGGGCGCAGGCGGCGCCGAAGATCCTGTGGAACGACGCCTACGTGCTGGGCTTCCTGATGTGCGCCGGGATCCAGATGACGCAGGGCCGGCACGGCGACGATCTCGAGCCGCTGGACGCCGCCGAGGCGACGTTCGCGGCGATCGGCGAGCTCTCCGGCCTCGGCACCGAGGCGATCAAGCAGCGTGTCGGCGAATGCCAGGACGGCGGCGATACCGACTACATCAAGGCCATGGTCGCGGCGGACAAGCTGGTGCGCTACGTCGCCGGCACCGTTAACATGGATAACGATCCGCTGATCGTCGCCGTGCGCGAACGCGCGGCCGGCCTGATCGAGGCCGGCGCGTTCGGCGACGGCGAGGTGTCGGAGGAGACGGCGATGCGCGTGACGCTGCTGACCGCGCTGTTCACCGACGTCGTCAAGGACCGGCTGGGCGTCGACGGGGCCGGCGCCAAGGGGGAATGAGCGAGTCCGGCACGGGCCGCCGGCAGCGCGCCGCCTGCCCGAACTGCGGACGCCGTTTCAACTGCGACGGCGACGACGCCTGTTGGTGCCTGAAGGTCGACCGCAGCTTCGACTACGAGGCGATGATCGTACGCACCGGGAAGATGGGCTGCGTCTGCCCGGTCTGCCTCACCGGGCGCCGCGATCTGGCCGCGGTCGACGCCGAGCCCGCGACGGCGGCCGACCCGCCCGCTCCGCGGCGGCGCGGCGGCCGGCGCCGGAGACGCCCCTGACGGCCGGCGCGAACGCATTGATGTGGGTCAATGCGACGCGCGGCGCGATAGGCGAGCATTGGCCCCGTCACGTCGAGGGGAGCGCCATGCATCGCACCAAGGCATCGGACCGTAACGGCCCGACCGTATTCGACCTGCCGCGCATCGAGAACGGCGGGTCGGGCGCGAACGGCCGGAGCCTGAGGCGCCTGCTGCGCGCCGACGACGAGGCGGCGCGCCTGATCGACGAGCATGTGCGGATCCTGACGAAACACAAGGCGGGCCGCAAACGCCGCTAGCACAACATTCACTTGCCTGGAATCGGCACCGGCCGGCTCCCCCGCCCGGCCACCCACAGCGTACGATACCGTCGCGCGGCCGGCTGCCCTAGCCGCCGGCCGGTTCGAGCCGCAGGATGCGGCCGTCGCCCTCGTCGGTCAGCAGATAGACGTAGCCGTCCGGCCCCTGCCGCACGTCGCGGATGCGCTCCCCCAGCCCTTCGATGATCTGCTCCTCGCCGACCACCCGGTCGCCGTCGAGCGTGAGCCGCGAGACGAGCTGGTACTTCAGCGCGCCGACCAGCAGGCTGCCGCGCCAGGCCGGGAACTTGTCGCCGGTGTAGAACGCCATCCCCGAGGGCGCGATCGACGGGTCCCAGTAATGCACCGGCTGCTCCATGCCGTCCCTGTGCGTGCCCTCGCCGATCTTGCCGCCCCAATAATGGCGACCGTAGGCGATGACCGGCCAGCCGTAGTTGCGGCCCTCGCGCGCGATATTGACCTCGTCGCCGCCGCGCGCGCCGTGCTCGACGACCCAGAGCTCCGCGGTGCGCGGGTGCAGCGCCGCGCCCTGCGGGTTGCGGTGCCCGTACGACCAGATCTCGGGGCGGAAGCCCTCGCGGCCGAGGAACGGGTTGTTGCGGGGGATGCTCCCGTCGCGGTGGATGCGCACGACCTGGCCGCGGTTGATCGTCGTGTCCTGGGCGCGCTCGGCCTCGCCGCGCTCGCCGACGGTGACGAACAGCGTGCCGTCGCGTGCGAGCACGAGGCGCGAGCCGAAATGCCGGCCGCCACCGGACTTCGGCTGCTGGCGCCACAGGATTCGCAGGTTCGCGAGCCGCCCGCCCGCTAGCTCGGCGGCCGCGACGGCGGTGCCGGCGCCGCCGTCGCCCGGCTCGGCGAACGAGAAATAGATCGTCCGGTTGGTCGTGAAATCGGGGTCGACGAGGATATCGAGCAGGCCGCCCTGGCCGTTGACCGCGATCTCGGGAAGACCCTCGACCGGAGCCGAGACGGCACCGTCGGCGCCAACCACGCGCAGCCGCCCCTCGCGTTCGGTGACGAGCATGCTTCCGTCGGGAAGCCAGGCGAGCCCCCACGGATGTTCGAGCCCGCGGGCCACGGTCACGACACGCAGGTCGTAATGGTTCGTTCGGAACGTCCCGTCAGCGCCGGCCGTCGCGGCCGTCATCGCGGAAATCGCGGCGGCGGCTGCCATCGCACGGCGTATCGCACCTCGTCGGTTCATTTGTCCCTGCCTTTCCTTCGCTGTCCGGTCCCGCTGCCGCCGTGCCGGCGGCCGACCCCGCGAATCTGGGGTCGCGCTCGGCCGGCGGCAAGGCGCCGGGCGCCGCGAGCGGCGTCGCCAGTACATCATCGACTTACGTGGAATCGGCGCCGGCCCGCTCCCGCGCCCGGTCGCCCAACCCTATCCTACGCTGCGGGCGGCCGGGCGGGGGAGCGGGCTGCAGCGAACCGATCGGATAACGCTCTAGGCGGCGGTTCGCTCGAAGACCGCATAGATGAAATCCTGCTCGACGCCGCCCGGCGTGACGTGCGTCTCGGCGCTGTCCGCGACGAGGCGGAAACCGGGCCCGAGCCGCGCGGCGAGCGTCGCCGGCGCGTAGCGCTGGACCGGCAGGCCGCTGCATTTCTCCGGGCCGGTCGGCGCGAAGGTGGCGATGATGACGGTCGCTCCCTTCCCGGTCGCCGCCGACAGGGCCTCGATGTAGCGCTCCTGGTCGGCCGGCTCGGTAAGAAAATGGAAGACCGCCCGGTCGTGCCAGAGATCCCAGGTGCGCGGCGGCCGCCAGCGGGTCACGTCGGCGACGATCCACGCCACCCGATCAGCCCGCCGGCCCAGCCGTGCGCGGGACTTCTCCAGCGCCTGCGCCGAGACGTCGAGCACGCTCACGTCGCGGTAGCCGTCGTCGAGCAGACGGTCGACGAGCCGCGACGCGCCGCCGCCGACATCGATGATCGCGGCCGCGCGGTCGGCGGCGTAGCTGCCGATCAGCGCGCGCGATCGCGCCGGGTCGGCCTGGAACCACGAGACCGCGGTCTCGTGCTTCGCCGCGTAGACGGTGTCCCAGTGCTTGTCGCGTGGCTTCGGCATGGTGCGATGATCCGTCCGCTGCATCGGGCCTGCGCCGGCCATTGCAGGTCACAGGGCGGTGCCCCGTCAACCGCTTTGCGCGATCAGGGGCGGCGTCGTGCGCTGCCGCCGAGCCGCGTTGCCCGCGCTGCCCATTTGCCGCTTTAATGCCGGACCAAGGCAGCGCCAGTCGACGGGGCTGCCGCCGTGGTTCAGGCCATTACGAGGACGCCGACGTGACCGACAGCAAGTTCCACATCGCCGTTATCCGGGGCGACGGTATCGGCGCCGACGTCATCGACGCGACGATCGCCGTCATCGACGCCGCGCAGCGGCGGATCGGCGGCTTCGCGCTGGCCTGGGAGGACCTGCAGGCGGGCGCCGCCTACTATGCCGAGACCGGTCGCGACATGGCGCCCGGCGCCGAGGATGCCGCCGCCGCCGCCGACGCGATCCTGCTCGGCGCGATCGGCCTGCCGGCGATCCGCCACGCCGACGGCACCGAGATCTCCCCCCACCTGCGACTGCGCGAGCGGTTCCAGCTCTATGCCGGCGTACGCCCGGTCAAGGCCTATCCGAACGTGCCGCAACGCCTCGCGGACCCGCGCGCCGCGGACATCGACCTCGTGGTCCTGCGCGAATCGACCGAGGGCCTGTTCTACTCGGCGGCCGTGCACGACCGCAGCGAGGTGGTCGACGATCGCGAGGTGCGCGACGTCCTGCGCATCACCCGGACGACGACGGAGAAGCTGTGCGATTTCGCGTTTCGGCTTGCACAGAAGCGCAAATTGCGCGGCGGCAAGGGCCGGGTCACCTGCGTCGACAAGGCCAACGTGTTCCGCTCGATGGCGTTCTTCCGCAAGATCTTCGACGACCGCGCCCGTCGCTTCCCCGACATCGAGGCGACGCACGCTTACGTCGACGCGCAGGCGCTCGACCTCGTGCGCCGGCCGTGGGCGTTCGACGTGCTCGTCATGGAGAACATGTTCGGCGACATTCTCTCCGACCTCTGCGGCGGGCTCGTCGGCGGCATGGGCATGGCCTCGTGCGCCGAGATCGGCGACGCGCACGGCCTGTTCCAGCCGGCGCACGGCAGCGCCCCCGACATCATGGGCGAGGACCGCGCGAACCCGCTGGCGGCGATCCTGAGCGGCGCGCTGATGCTCGACTATCTGGGCGAGCGCTCGGGCAACGAGGCGCTTTCCGCCGCCGCGCAGGCGATCGAGAGCGCGGTCGCCGCCGGCTTCGCCGCCGACCGCATCCGCCCGATGGAATTCGGCGGCGACCAGGGAACCGCCGCCGTCACCGGCGAGCTGATCGCGCTCGTCGGCGCCGACGGAGGGGCCGCGTAAGCGAGCGGTCCGCGCGGCGCGGCGGCGTGGTCCGGCACCGTCTTGCCGGCGCGGGCGCTTCTGCTATCCTCTCCCGGAGCGGGATCGGCCCGGCGACGCTGCGCGCCCGGCCCGATCCGGACAAGAAACCGGAACAGGGAGCCGCGGCTGGGATGATCCGGCATATCCTGCTCTGCCTGTGCGGCGTACTGTTCGCGGCCGGCCCGGCCCTCGCCGGCGGCCACGCGCAATATCGCGACCGCACGCCGAGCCACGCGCTCGGCCAGCCGCAGAATGCCCGCACGCTCAATCTCGCCCTGTTCGACGCGGCGGCCAAGGGCTGGACCGACGAGATCGGCCCGCTGCTCGAGGCGGGCGCCTCGGTCACCGCCCGCAACCCCGCCGGCAGCACGGCGTTGATCCTCGCCGCCGGCAACGGCCACCGCAGGACGGTGCAGGCGCTGCTCGCGGCCGGCTCGGCGATCGACCAGGCGAACCTCGCCGGCAGCACGGCGCTGCTGCGCGCCGCCGAGGGCGGCCACGCGCGCACGGCGAAGCTGCTGATCGAGGCCGGCGCCGCCGTCGAAATCGTCAATTCGCGCGGCGTCACGCCGCTCGCCGCCGCCGCGTTCAACGGCGACGACGATGTCGTCGCGCTGCTGCTCGCCCGCGGCGCCGCTCCGGCGACGCTCGACCGCACCGGCAAGTCGCCAATCGTCTATGCGGCGGCCAAGGGCTTCGCGGAGACGGTTCGCCTGCTGCTGGCCGCCGGCGTCCCGGTGGACGCGCGCTACGGCAACGAGCTGACGGCGCTGATGTGGGCGGCGGGTCACGCCAACGACGTGCCGGTGCAGGACGGCGTCGCCACCGTCGAGGTCCTGCTGGAACATGACGCGTCGCCCGACCTGCAGGACGATCGCGGCCGCAGCGCGCTGATGATCGCCGCCGAAATGGGCCACGCCGCGGCGGCCGAGGCGCTGCTGGCGGCGGGGGCGCGCAGCGACCTGGCGGACCGTTCGGGAAAGACCGCCATGGATCTCGCCGTCGCCGCGGCGCGCGAGGACGTCGTGGCCTTGCTGGGGGCGACGCCGGCCCGCTAGCTGGTCCACTGTCCGGTCATCGGGACGCGGGCTTCCGCCGTCAGGCGGTGAGCCCCACCGCCACCCTTCCCTCCCCCATCGAGGGGGAGGGGTCTTTCCCTGTCGGAGCAATAGCTCGCCCCCTTCCCGGGTGCGAGGTGGCAGGGGGCGGGGGACAAGCAGGACCTGCCGGCGAATGCCGGCTGCAATCCCGTCATATCTGTTTTCGCTCCGGCGGACGCGGCGCCCGGCGCGCTAGAGGTTCGCGAGGAACGCCGCCATCGCCGCGAGGTCCTCGTCGCTGTAGGATTCCATCAGCGACGACTTGGCCGCGGAATTGGCGCGCCCGCCGGTCTTGAAATCGAGCATCGTCTGCTCGAGATACTGCGGATACTGGCCGGCCAGCCGCGGAATCCGGCTGTCGCCCTCGTAACCGCCGCGGTGGCACTGGACGCACTGGCCGGCGACCGTCGCGCGCTCGCCCCTGGCGACGATCTTCTCGTCGCCGCGAAAGCCGATGTTCGGCCAGCTTTGCCTGGAGTAGTACTCGGCGATCTTCAGCATCTGCTCGCGCTCGAGCGATTCGGCGATCGGGCTCATGATCTCGGAAGCGCGGCGGCCCGCCTTGAAGTCCTTCAGCTGGACGTAGAGATAGTGCAGGTGCTGCCCCGCGAGGATCGGGTATTGCGGGTCCTTCGAGGCGCCGTTCTCGCCATGACAGGCGGCACAGGTCTGCAGGGTCTCGCGAACGTCCGCAAAGGCATCGTCCTGGCCCCGGGCCGCGGCGGCAGGAAGGCCCAGCAATACGGTCGCCGCGATCAGCCGGGTCAGCCGTTTCGGTCGCATGATCTCGCTTCCTCTCGATACGTCCGTAGCGCGCCGCCGACGGCCGGCGCAACACGGATATGTCGCGGCTTCTCGACAGGGCAAGAGAAGTCGGCCTCCCGTCCCGCGGGAGGCCGACCCTCAGATGTCGCCGTTCGAGGCGCGCCTCAATCCGGCAGCGTGAACGCGATGATGTTGTTGCCGCGCTTGTAGTTGAGCTGCACGTTGCCGCCCGCGGCGACGACGATGTACTGCTTGCCGTCGACCGTGTAGGAGGCCGGCGGCGCGTTCACGCCCGCCCCGGCCTGGAACTTCCACAGCACGTTGCCGTTCGCGGAATCGTAGGCCTTGAACTGGCCGTTGCCCTCGCCGGTGAAGACGAGGCCGCCGGCCGTCGCCAGGATGCCGCCGATCATCGGCTGCTGCGTCTTGACCTTCCAGCGGATCTCGCCGGTGTTGTAGTCGACGGCGGCGACGTTGCCCCACTGCTCCTCGCCGGGGATCACCTTGAAGGCGCCGCCGAGCCACAGCTTGCCCTCGGGATAGGGCGTGCTCTCGACATGGTAGGTCATCGGCTGGTGCAGGTTGATCGCGTAGACGAGGCCGAGCTTCTCGTCGACCGTCATCGGCGACCATTCGACGCCGCCGTTGGCGCCGGGCAGCATGCGCTGGCCGTCCTTGGTCGGCAGGCTCCACATGCCCTCCTGCGGCACCATCGCCTTCGAGTGGCGGATCAGCGAGCAGTCGTCGCGGTTGTGGACGTAGACGTGGCCGGTCTTGCCGCCGTGCAGCAGACCGTCGACGAGGCTGCCGCTCCCGTCCCTGACCTTGACCAGGATCGGCGGGCTGACCGCGTCGAGATCCCAGACGTCATGGGCGATGTACTGGAAGTGGCAGACATACTCCCCGGTTTCGAGATTCACCGCGACCAGCGAGTCGGTATAGAGGTTGTCGCCCGGCCGGATCGAGCCGTCGAGGTCCGGCGAGGGGTTGCCGACGACGAAGTAGACGCGGTTGCGCGCGAGGTCGACGGCCGGGTTCTGCCACACGCCGCCGCCGAGCGTCTTGTACGGATCGCCGAGCTTCTTGAGCGCCGCCTTCTCCGCCTCGATGTTGCGCTTCATGTCGCGGCCCGTGGCGTCGTGCGTCGCCCACACGCCGATCGAATCCTCCGGGATCGTGTGGAACGTCCAGACCAGCTTGCCGGTCTCCGCGTCGTAGGCCTTGACGAAGCCGCGGATGCCGTACTCGCCGCCGTTGGTGCCGATCAGGATCTTGCCGTTGACGGCGGTCGGCGCCATGGTCTCGGAATAGCCCAGCTCGGGATCGGCGATCTGCTGCTCCCACACGAGCTTGCCGGTCTTGGCGTCCAGGGCGACCAGCTTGGCGTCGAGCGTGCCCATGTAGACCTTGTTGCCGTAGGCGGCGACGCCGCGGTTGTTCGGTCCGCAGCAATAGGTCGTGATCGGGCCCATCTTGTGCTTGTGGTGCCAGATCTGCTCGCCGGTCTTGGCGTCGAGCGCATAGACGTGGTTGAACGAGGTCGTGACGTACATGATGCCGTTCACGACGATCGGCGTCGTCTCCATCGATTCGACGATCTCGGTCTGGAAGATCCAGGCCGGACGGAGCTGACGCACATTGTCGACGTTGATCTGGCGCGCCGGATAGTAGCGCGTCTGGGCGTAGTTGCCGTTGGTGTGCAGGAAGTTGTTGCCGTCGCCGGCGGCGAAGTCGAGCATGTCCTGCGTCACCGTCTGCAGGTCGCCGTACATCGTCGCCGTGCTCGTCTCCTCCTGCGCCGACGCCGCCCCGCTCCACGCGGCGACCAGCGCGGCCGAACCCGCGGCCAAGGCAAGCGCCTTCAACCCATGAAATGGCAGAGATCTCATTATATCCTCCCTGGCCTCCGCTGCGGGGGCCGATTCCTCTCGTTCGACGCATGGGGTCTTGCCGGGTGCGCGTCCGTTCAGGGAACGGCCCCGTGCCCCCCGGCGCAAAGCTGCCCCGGTCACCGAGCCCGTGCCGGGTCGATTTTCCCGCCCGATCGTGCGTCGTTCTTGTACAGGCTCCGCTTGCGATTATTACGCAGTCGCATGCGGAGCGTCAATTTTCGGGAGTCGCACGGCGCCGGCGACTCCGCGGCCGCCGCGGGCTGCCCCGGCGACTTGCCATCGCGCGCCCCCCTTGCCATCCTCGCCCGAAAGCGGCGCACGCGTCGTCGATCCGTCGACGGCGCGGCATGACGGGAGGAACGAGAGTGGGGCTTGGCCGAGCAGGCCGGATCGGACTTCTTGCGCTCGCGGTGCCGGCGGCGGTCGCGGTGCCGGCTGCCGCAACGGCCGAGCCGACGGAACGGATCTATATCAGCAACGAGAAGAGCAGCACGATCACGGTGCTCGACGCGGCGACCAACACCGTCGTCGACGAGTTCGAGACCTGCGCCCGGCCGCGCGGCATGCATTTCAACCTCGACCGCACGCGGTTCTTCGTCGGCTGCGCCGACGACGACGTGATCGCGGTCTACGACGTCGCCAGCGCCAAGCTGGTGCAGCGGATCCGCAAGATGGAGGAGCCGGAGACCTTCGACCTGCACCCGAGCGGCCGCTTCCTCGTCGTCTCCAACGAGGAGGACGCGGCGGCGACCAAGGTCGACATCGAGAGCGGCCGGGTGGTCGGCGAGGCCGAGCTCGGCGAGGAGCCCGAAGGTGTGCTGTTCACCGCCGACGGCAAGACGGTCTACGTCGCCTCCGAGGCGGCGAACATCGTCCACGTCATCGATTTCGAAACGATGCAGGTGCGCGCCGACATCTTCGTCGGCACGCGGCCGCGCCGCTTCGCGCTGGGACCGGACGAGCGCGAGCTCTGGGTCTCGTGCGAGCTCTCGGGCGAGGTCAACATCATCGATACGACGACGAACCGGGTGATCGGCGACATCCTGTTCCTGCCGCCCGGCTTTCGCCGCGAGCAGGTGACGCCCGTCGACCTGTTGATCACGCGCGACGGAACGACGGCCTATGTCGCGCTCGGCCGCGCCAACCACGTCGCCGTGGTCGATGTCGCCGAGCGCCGCATCGAGCAGTACATCCTCGTCGGCAAGCGGCCGTGGGGCCTCGCGCTCAACCGCGACGAGAGCCTGCTATACGTCGCCAACGGCCTGTCCGACGACATTTCGATCATCGACACGAAGAGCCGCGCCGTGCTCAAGTCGGTGCCCGTCGGCCTCGTCCCCTACGGCATCCTGATCGACGACTGATGCGACGCGCCGCCGTTCGCCTCGCGCTGCTGCTGCTCGCCGTGTCGACCCCGGGCGCGGCCGTCGCCGCCGAGCCGACGGCGTTCGCGGTGGGCTATCTCGAGCTCGCGGACGATCCGCGCTACGCCGAGGCGCGCGGCTATGCCGGCCTCAAGCTGAAGACCCGACACCGGCCCTTCGCCGGCGCCGAGGTCGCGCTGCGCGACAGCCGGGTGATGGGCCGGGCGCTCGGCGTCAGCTTCGGCCTCGAGCGCGCGGCGGCCGCGGACGACGCAGCGCTCGCGGCACGCATACGCAGGATGCACGACGAGTCCGGGATCCGCTTCTTCATCGTCGACGGCGCCGCCGGCACGCTGCTCGCGGCCGCCGACGCGGTGCGCGACCTGGAGGCGCTGCTGTTCAACGTCAGCGAGCCGGACGACCGGTTGCGCCGCGCCGACTGTCGCGCCAACCTGATGCACGTGATCCCCAGCCAGGCGATGCTGAGCGACGCGATGGCGCAGTTCCTCGTCGACCGCAACTGGCGCAGCGTGCTGGTGCTGCGCGGCACGAGGCCCGCCGACGCCGTGCTGGCGGACTCGTTCGCGCGCTCGGCGCGCAAGTTCGGCCTGCGCATCGCCGCGACGAAGGACTTCGTGCTCAGCAACGATCCGCGCGAGCGCGCCCGCAACAACATCGCGCTGCTGACGGCGTCGCCGCGGCACGACGTCGTGTTCCTCGCCGACAGCGACGGCGAGTTCGGGCGCTACGTGCCATACCAGACGCAGCTGCCGCGCCCGGTCGTCGGCAGCCAGGGCCTCGGCGCGGCGGCCTGGCACTGGGCGTGGGAGCGGCACGGCGCGCCGCAGCTGAACCAGCGCTTCGAGCGCCACGCCGGCCGCGAGATGACCGACGCCGACTGGGCCGCATGGGCCGCGTACCGCGTCATCGTCGAGGCGGCGACGCGCACGCGCAGCACTTCGTTCGCGGCGCTGGCCGCATATCTGAAGGGCGACGCGCTCACCTTCGACGCCTACAAGGGCAACCCCGCGAGCTTCCGGCCGTGGAACAACCAGCTGCGCCAGCCGGTGCTCCTGCACACCCACAACGCGGTGATCGAGCGCGCGCCGCTCGAGCGCTTCCTGCACGCGACCGACATCCTCGACACGCTCGGCGTCGACCGGCCGGAGAGCGCGTGCCGGTTCTAGCACATTATCCGAACGGTGCGCTCCGGGCCGCCGGCGTCGAGGCCCGGAACCGCCGACGGGAGACGCGAACACCAGCAGAGGGAGTCTAGCCATGCCCGCCAGGATCGACACCGCCGCCCGCCTGACCGGCGCCTGCCACGTCGCCGCCGGGCCGCTGCTCGCGGCCGCCTACGTCGCGCACCCGCACCTGATGGACGCGCCGACGCTCGCGTCCGCCACCTGGGTCTGGATCCATCTCGGCTTCGTGCTGTCGCTGATCCTCGGCCTTTTCGCGGTCGCCGGCCTTTACTGGCGGCACGTCGAGTCGCTCGGCGCGCTCGGCCATGCCGGCTATGCGCTCGCCAGCGCCGGCCTGTTCCTGATCGGCGGGCTCGCCTACGTCGAGACCTTCATGATCCCGACCCTCGCCGCCGAGTTCCCCGCCGTCGTCGAGCGCTACGGCGCGGCCGACACGATGGGGCCGATCGCGCTCATGTTCCCGCTCGCCGGGGCGATGGCGGTGCTCGGCTACGCGCTGCTCGGCGGCGCCTTCCTGCGGCTTCCGGGCGCGCCGCGGGCGCCGTTCGCGGCCCTCATCGTCGCGGCGCTGCTGTTCGGCTTCGGCCTCAGCCCGCTCGGCGGCCTGACCGCGGCGAGCGTCGGCGGTGTCGTCTTCGGCGCCAGCCTGACGTGGCTCGGCGTCCTGCAGGCGCGACGCGGCCGGCTCGCCGGATGACCGCCGGGACGGGCCGACTCCGGCACGGGACTCGATTTTTGCCCGCGCCGGTGCTGAAATGGAGGCGCGGTGGGACGGGCGGCGCAGAGCGGCGCCGGCAGGGGCCTTTCGTTCACGGCGCCCGACCGACGCCCGCCGACATCAACCAACGAGATAAGGGAGGTTCGACATGCGTTTATCCACCATCTTCATGATCGCCGCCGCCGCCGGTCTCGGCTTCGGCGGTGCTGCGCGCGCCGACTGCAGCGCCGAGGACTGGTCGGGCTGCAAGGGCAAACCGTGGGTGATCGGCGACAAGATGCAGACGCCGCTCGGCGAGGCCTGGTGGCCGCACCCGATCTGGGGCGAGGGCGACGAGGCCGGGTCGACCAACTGGTACCTGCAGCCCGAGGTCGTGCTGCGGGCGCTCGCCGAAGCCGACAAGGGCAAGACCTACTCGCTCGGCCGGCCGTACGACGCCGACATGCCGCTGTTCGGCGCCCGCAAATTCTCGCTGCGCATCCCCGGCACGCCGACCGGCGGCCCGTTCGGCGCCAACAAGGTGCTGTGGCACGACGAGTTTCTCGCCACCGAGGTTGGGCAGGTCGGCACCCAGTTCGACGGGCTCGGCCACATCGGCGTCCAGGTCGGCGGCCCGGGCGACAAGGAGAACATGCGCTTCTACAACGGCTTCACCGCGGCCCAGATCGGCAACGCCTACGGCCTGCAGAAGATCGGCACCGAGAAGCTGCACCCGATCGTCGCCCGCGGCGTGCTGCTCGACATCGCCGGCGCCAAGGGCGTCGAGATGCTCGAGGCCGGCTACGTCATCAGCCGGGCCGACATCGACGCCGCGCTGGCGAAGCAGGGCATGGCCGGATTCGCGTTCAAGGAGGGCGACACCGTGCTGTTCCGCACCGGCTGGGGCAAGCTGTGGAAGACCGACAACGCCAAGTTCAACTCGGGCGAGCCGGGCATCGGCATGGAGGTCGCGCGATGGCTCTCCGACGAGGTGCGGGCCGGCGTCGTCGGCGCCGACACCTGGGCGGTCGAGGCGGTGCCGAACCCGGACGCGGCCTGCGCGTTCTGCATCCACCAGCACCTGATCGCCCGGCACGGCATCGTGCTGCAGGAGAATTTGAACCTCGACGGGCCGGCCGCCGACGGCGCGCACACGTTCCTCTACGTGTACAGCCCGGCGCCGATCGTCGGCGCGACGGGATCGATGGGCGCGCCGCTGGCGATCGACTGACGGCGGCGCCGCGGTCGGGCGGACGGGCGGCGTCGCGGCGCCGTCCGTCCGCGCCCTCGGCCCCGGCGGCTGGTGCGGGCACGGCGGAAATTCCTGCGCGCCGCGCCCATCCCTGTTAGGGTGAGCGTCGGCGGGGCGACTCGCGCGCCCGCCCCCGGGCCACCGACGGGAGCACGCAGCGCGATGCAGGACATCGACTCCGAAGCCATGGAGCGCGCCACCGGCGCCGTCCGCTTCTTCGTCGAGCGGATCAGCAACACGGTCGGCCTGCCCGACGGCTTCTGGGACGACCCGTACGTGTTCGGGTTCCTGATCGGCGCCGGCATCCTCGCGGCCAGCGGCGCCCGCGGCGGCGGGGTCGCCGGCCACACCGCGGCGCAGGCCGGCATCGCCGCCGTCAGCCTCGTCTCGGGCCTCGAACAGGCGGCCGTGACGCAGCAGCTCTCCGCCGTCCAGGACAGCGAGGACGCGGACTACGTGCGCGGCATCACCAGCGCCCAGAAGCTGATGGCCGTCGCCGCCGGCTATCGCGGCCTCGACGACGATCCGGACGTCATCGCCGCGCGTGAGCGCGCCGAAGAGCTCTATTCGCCGGAGGTGCTGGGCGAGGAGGACATCTCGGAGGACGGCAAGCTGATCGGCGCGCTGCAGATCACGCTGTTCGTCGAGGTCGTCATCGAGCGCTTCGGCATCGAGCTGGGGGAGAGTTAGGGAGAGCGCGGGGGTCGGCGCACGGCGCGCCGTCGACGCCACCGACCGCGAGCAATCCTCGCAACAGCGCGAGCCCGATGCGCCGGCAACGCGAGCTGCCGGCGCCGAGGCCATGCGCTGCTCGCCTTTTTCACCATCACGGCGCTCCGCGGACATCGATGGGACGAGCGTCCCGTGGAGCCGGCCCGCGCACCCGTAAGCCATCGCGCCGGCAGCTCGCCCGCGCGGTGACAAATCTCACAGAGGGACAGCGAGATCGACGCCACCATGGGCGCCTTGGCCGAAACAGGGGAGACGCACCATGAACCCGACGAACAGTGAAATCCTGCCGAGCTTGCGCGCCGCGAAGCCGGGCCTGCTGGCGGCGCTGGTCCTGGCGATGACCATCGGGAATTCAGGGCCCGCCGAGGCGGCGAAATGCAGACCGCTGCTCGGCCACTTCGAATCGCAGGTCGTGCCTTGCGCGGCGCCCGAGGGCCTGTTCTGCACCAGCGGCACCGTCATCGGCGGCCTGCAGGGAATCTTCAGGCTGACGATCGAGGAGTTCGCGCCGGCGACGTTCGTCGCCGATCCGGCGAACGCCGGCGGCGTCGTGCCGCTGGTCCAGTTCTTCGTCGGCGAGAGCGTCATCAGCCTCAATCACGCGGGAGACACGCTGATCGGGGTCGATACCGGGGCGCTCAATCTGCATCAGGGCCAGATCGCGACGCTGCTGACCTTCGATGGCGGCAGCGGGGCGTTCGACGGTGCGAGCGGCCACATCGTGATCACCGGAATCGCCGACTTCGCGACCGGCACGAACATCGGCGACTACCGCGGCGAGGTCTGCACGCCCGGCTGATGGGTGCGGAGGCGAGAGGGTCGGCAAGCGTCGCGAAAGCGCCGCGCACGCGACGGGAAGCGCCTTCCTGCCCGGGATAGCGCCGATTTCGACCGGGACGAACGGATCGAGCCGTCGAGATTGGCGCGCCCGGCAGGATTCGAACCTGCGACCCCAGGATTAGGAATCCTGTGCTCTATCCGGCTGAGCTACGGGCGCGTGGCATGGCTATATAGCGCATCGGCCCGGACCGTGCCACAATGGGGTCGGCGGCGGCGCCGCTTCGCCGCAAGTTCCCGCGCCCGGCCGAACAGCGCGCGGCACCGGGACGGCAGGCGAGCCGCGGCGCCGCCTGGACAGCGAACCGGCGCCGACGGCGATTCGACGGGTGATCCGTTGCGTGCCCTCGCGCGTAGAACCGGGTGAGATGAGAGAGACAGCGCAGACCATCGCACGCACCCGCACCCCGCCGCGCCGCGCCCCCACGGCGTTGGCGCTGGCGACCATGCTCGCCCTCGCCGCCGCGCTCGCCGCGGCGTCGCTGTGGGCCGCGCCCGCACGCGCGGCGACGGCGCACGATTTCCTGTTCCTGTCGATCGACGGCGAGCCGCTGCCGCTGTCGGCCTTCGCCGGCCGGCCGGTGCTGCTGGTCAACACCGCCTCGCAGTGCGGCTTCACCCCGCAATATGCCGGCCTGCAGCTTCTGTGGGAGCGCTACCGCGAGCGCGGCCTCGTCGTGCTCGGCGTGCCGTCGAACGATTTCGGCGCGCAGGAGCCGGGCTCCGAGGCCGACATCAAGGCGTTCACCGACCACGAATACGCGGTCGATTTCCCGCTGACCACCAAGGTCGCGGTGCGCGGCGACGCGCCGCACCCGTTCTTCGCCTGGGCGAAGCGCGACAACGGCGTCGAGCCGCGCTGGAACTTCACCAAGATCCTGATCGCGCCCGACGGCCGCATCGCCGCCGCCTTCCCGTCGCGCGTCGAGCCCGACTCGCCGGAGCTGGTGCGCGCGGTCGAGGCGCTGCTGCCGGCCGGCGGCATGAGCCGCCCGGCGAGCCCGCCGGCGATCCTGCCCGGCCTCATCCCCTAGCCGATCCCGAATCTCCGTGACCACGCTGCGCCTCGTCCTCGGCGACCAGCTGTCGCCCGACCTCTCCGCGCTGTCGGATCTCGACGCGGCGCGGGACGTCGTGCTGCTGGCCGAGGTCGAGGCGGAGGCGACCTACGCGCCGCACCACCGCAAGAAGATCGCCTTCGTCTTCGCCGCCATGCGCCATTTCGCGGCCGAGCTGCGCGAGCGGGGCGTGACCGTCGACTACGTGACGCTCGACGATCCGCACAACTCGCACAGCCTCGGCGGCGAGGTGGCGCGCGCGGCGAAACGCCACAAGGCGCGGCGCGTGGTGCTGACGGAGCCCGGCGAATGGCGGCTGTGGCACGAGTTCGGCCGCTGGCACGAGGAGCTCGGCCTCCAGGTGGAAATGCGTGCGGATACACGTTTCCTCTGCGGCCGCGCCGAGTTCGCCGACTGGGCGGACGGCCGCAAGACGCTGCGCATGGAGCATTTCTACCGCCGCATGCGCAAGCGCAGCGGCCTGCTGATGCGCGACGACGGCAAGCCCGAGGGCGGGCGCTGGAACTTCGACGCCGAGAACCGCAAGCGCCTGGCGGAAGACGTCGAGCTGCCCGACCGCCCGCGTTTCGCGCCGGACGCGACGACCCGCGCCGTGCTCGCGCTCGTCGGCGAGCGCTTCGGCGACGCGTTCGGCGAGCTCGAGCCGTTCGACCTCGCGGTCACCCGCAGCGACGCCGAGGCCGCGTTCGACGCCTTCGTCGCCGACGCCCTGCCGCGCTTCGGCGACTATCAGGACGCGATGAAGGCGGGCGAGCCCTATCTGTTCCACGCCGCCGTGTCGACCTACCTGAATGCCGGCCTGCTCGACGCCGGCGCGCTGTGCCGTCGCGCCGAGGCCGAGTACCGGGCCGGGCGCGCGCCGCTCAATGCCGTCGAGGGCTTCGTCCGCCAGATCCTCGGCTGGCGCGAGTTCGTGCGCGGCGTCTACTGGCTGCAGATGCCGGAGTATTCGCGGCGCAACGCGCTGTCCGCGACGCGGCCGCTGCCCGACTTCTACTGGACCGGCGAGACGCGCATGCGCTGCATCGCCGAAACGGTGCGCGACATCCGCCGCAACGCCTACGCCCATCACATCCAGCGCCTCATGGTCACGGGCAATTTCGCGCTGCTCGCCGGGCTCGACCCGGACGAGGTCTGCGACTGGTATCTCGGCGTGTTCAGCGACGCCTACGAATGGGTCGAGCTGCCGAACACGCGCGGCATGGCGCTGTTCGCCGACGGCGGCGTGCTCGCCTCCAAGCCCTACGCGGCGAGCGGCGCCTATATCGACCGCATGTCCGACTATTGCCGGGACTGCGCCTACGACGTCAAGGCGAAGACCGGCAAGACCGCGTGCCCGTTCAACTATCTGTACTGGAACTTCCTGATCGAGAACCGCCCGGCGCTGGATCGCAACCCGCGCCTCGCGATGCCCTACCGCGTGCTGGATTCGATGAGCGCACGGCAGCGCGAGACGATCGCGGCCGACGCGCGGCGCTTCCTCTGCAGCACCGAGATGCGCGGCGACGCCGTGGCGGCGAGCGGGACCGGGTGACGGGTCCGTGGCCGCGCGTCCGACCATCGTCTGGTTCCGCCTCGATTTGCGCATCGCCGACAACCCGGCGCTGAGCGCGGCGGCCGAGCGTGGCGGGCCGGTGATCCCGGTCTACGTACTGGAGGACGGCGCGCAGGACGGCCCGCTGGGCCGCGCCGGGCGCTGGTGGCTGCACCACAGCCTCGCCGCGCTCGAGCGCTCGCTGCGCGATCTCGGGGCGCCGCTCGTACTGCTGCGCGGGCGCGCGCGCGAGCTGATCCCGCGCCTCGCCGACGAGACCGGGGCCGCCGCCGTCACCTGGAACCGGCGCTACGAGCCGCAGGCGATCGAGCGCGACCGCGCGATCAAGGCGGCGCTGCGCGACGCCGGCCTCGAGGCGGAGAGCTTCAACGCGGCGCTGCTGTTCGAGCCGTGGACCGTGCAGACCGGCGCCGGCGAGCCCTACAGGGTGTTCACGCCGTTCTGGAAGGCGTGCCTCGACCGGCCGGCGCCGGCGCAGCCGGGCGGCGCGCCGGAGTCCCTCACCGGCTTCTCCGGCGCACCGCAGGGCGACGACCTTGCCGATTGGGGCCTGCGCCCCGGCAAGCCCGACTGGGCGGCCGGCTTCGGCGAGGTCTGGACGCCGGGCGAGGACGGGGCGCGCACGCGCATGCGCGACTTCCTCGAGCGGCTCGCGGGCTATGCGCGCGGACGCGACCGTCCCGACGCGGAGGCGACCTCGCGGCTGTCACCGCACCTGCACTGGGGCGAGATCGGCCCGCGCCAGGTCTGGCATTCGGTCGAGGGCCACCTGCACGCCACCGGCGACGGCGCGCCGTGGTCGGCGGCGACGAAGTTCCGGGCCGAGCTCGGCTGGCGCGAGTTCTGCCACCATTTGCTGTTCCATTTCCCGGCGCTGCCGCGCGACAATTTCCGCGACTCGTTCGACGACTTCGCCTGGCGGGACGACGAGGACGGCTTCCGCGCCTGGTCGCGCGGCCGCACCGGCTATCCGATCGTCGACGCCGGCATGCGCGAGCTCTGGGCGACCGGCTGGATGCACAACCGCGTGCGCATGGTCGCGGCGTCCTTCCTGGTCAAGGACCTGCTCGTCGACTGGCGCCGCGGCATGCGATGGTTCGAGGACACGCTGGTCGACGCGGACCTCGCCAACAACGCCGCCTCGTGGCAGTGGGTCGCCGGCAGCGGCGCCGACGCGGCGCCGTTCTTCCGCATCTTCAACCCGGTGCGCCAGGGCGAAAAGTTCGACCCCCAGGGCGCGTACGTGAAACGCTGGGTGCCCGAGCTCGCGAAACTGCCCGCGAAGTGGCTCCACCGGCCGTGGGAGGCGCCGGAATCGGCCCTGCGCGAGGCGGGCATCGAGCCGGGCGAAACCTACCCACGGCCGGTCCTCGACCACGCCGCGGCGCGGAAACGGGCGCTGGCGGCCTTCGAGGCGATCCGCAAGGGATGAGCGCGATGGCATCGACTCCGCACGAACGCCCAAGCCGCGGTCGCGACATCGCCGGGCTCGTCGCCTTCCTCGCGCTCTGCCTCGCCGTCTCCGGACTCGGCGGCCTGATCACCGCGACCAGCGTCGGCGACTGGTACCAGGCACTCGCCAGGCCGCCGTTCAACCCGCCCGACAGCGTGTTCGCGCCGGTCTGGACCGCGCTCTTCGTCGCCATGGCGGTCGCCGGCTGGCGCGTGTGGCGGCGCGCCGGCCTGCGCCGGGCCCGCGGGGCGTTCGTCGCCTACGCGCTGCAGCTCGTCCTCAACCTCGCCTGGTCGGCGCTCTTCTTCGGGTTGCGCTCGCCCGCGCTGGCACTGCTCGAGATCGTCTTCCTGCTCGCGGCGATCGTCGCGACCGGCTGGCTGTTCTGGCGCGTCGACCGCGCGGCCGGCCTGCTGTTCGCCCCCTACGCGGCGTGGGTCGCCTTCGCGACCGTGCTGAACGCCGCGATCTGGTGGCTCAACTGAAGCGGCGTCATCCGTCCCGGTTCGCCTCGACCCAGAGCGGGGAGACCGTGAACACCGCGGGCCGCGACGGGTCGACCTCGACGCGCACGGCGTGCATCATGCCGTCGCCGAACACCTCGACGCGCGTCACGTTCGGCACCGCGTCGTGTTCGCCGGCGAGCCGCAACGGCCGGTCGACGGTGTAGACGTGGCCGTCGCCGTGCACCAGCAGCACCGGCCGCCCGAACGCAAGCGCCGAGCGCGCGAGCAGCTGGCGCGTCTCGCCGAACGCGGACCCGCTGGCGAACGGCCAGAACATGTCGGCGTGGAAGGCGATGACGACGGCGATGCTCGCCTCGCGCTCGGCCTCTGCGAAGATGCGCTCGATCCAGCCCAGGCCCGATGCGCGCCGGGCGGCGAACTCCTCCGGGTCGTCGCCGAGATTGTCGTCGGGGCCGACGATGTGGACCGTCCCGAACGTCACCCCGCCATGCTGCCACAGCAGGTTCTCCGGCAGCCCGGTGACGGGATCCGCGTCGGCCTGGCGCGCGACCGGGAACGGCGCGCGGCCGAGGCTGCGCGCCTCGGCGAAGAACAGGCGCCGCAGATGCGCGAGCCGCTCGCGCGTGTCGTGGCCGCCGGCGCTGCTGCGGTCGCAGTCGGACCAGTCGTTGTCCCCCGGCGTGTAGACCAGCGCCGGCGCGACGCGATCGAAATAGCCCTTGATGCGCTGGTAATGGGCGTCCCGGCACGGCCAGCCGCCGCCCTTGAGGTCGCCGACATGGATCGCGAAGGCGGGACCGGATGCGTTGACCGCGGCGATCAGGTTCTCGAAGCGGCTGAAATCCGCCGGCAGGTTGTAGGGCATGTCGCCGAAGGCGACGAAGTGGAAGCGCGCCGGCTCCGCGCCGGCCGGGCCGGCGCCGAGCACGGCGGCGGCGACCGCGCTGCCGACGAGGAGGGCGAGCCGGCGGCGACGCCGCGCTTTCGGGCGCTCGGCCATGGCGCTAGCCCAGCGCCTTGAAACGTTCGGTGGCCGCGATAAGCGCGGCGCTGATGCCGGGCTCGAGCGCCGAGTGGCCGGCATCGGCCACGATCTCGAACCGTGCCTTCGGCCAGGCGGCGGCCAGCGCGTGGGCGGCGCGCGGCGGGCACACCATGTCGTAGCGGCCCTGGACGATGACGCCGGGCAGATCGCGGATCCGGCAGGCACCCGCCAGCAAGGCGCCCTCGTGCAGGAAGCAGGCGTGCGCGAAGTAATGCGCCTCGATCCGCGCCAGCCCGAGCACCGTCGCGGCATCGGCACCTTCGGACAGCGCATCGTCGCGCGGCATCAGGGTGGAGCACGCCGCCTCGTAACGGTTCCACGCCCGCGCCGCCGGCAGGTGCACGTCGGGATCGGGATCCGCCAGCCGGCGCCGGTAGCCGTTGAGCAGGTCGCCGCGCTCGGAGACCGGCAGATGGCGCGAGAATTCGTGCCAGGCCTCCGGATAGAACCGCCGCATCCCGGTGAGGAACCAGTCGATCTCGCGGCGGCTGCCGAGGAACACGCCGCGCAGGATCAGGCCGCGGCAATGTTCCGGGAAGGCCTCGGCATAGGCGATCGCCAGCAGCGCCCCCCAGGACCCCCCGAACAGCAGCCATCTGTCGATGCCGCGGTCGCGGCGCAGCGCCTCGATGTCGGCGACCAGATGCTGGGTGGTATTGGCCTCGAGCGCGCCGAGCGGTCGCGAGCGGCCGGCACCGCGCTGGTCGAACAGGACGACGCGATAGAACGAGGGGTCGAAGAAGCGCCGGCTTGCCGGGGTCGCGCCGGCCCCGGGACCGCCGTGCAGGAACAGCACCGCTTCGCCGTCCGGGTTGCCGCATTCCTCCCAATAGAGGTCGTGCCCGGGCTCGACCGTGAGCCGGCCGGTGGCGTAAGGCTCGATCTCGGCGTAGAGCGTGCTGCGCACCGTCCCGATATCCCGATTGCTCGCTGGCGATGCGCTGAACTGCCGCATGAGCCGTCAATCCGTCAAGAGCTCGATCTGCTCGGGATGCGTCGCCGCGATCATCGGCCCGTTGTAATCGTCGAGCCAGCCGCGCACGCGGATGCGCCGGTCGCGCAGCGCCAGCGGCTCCAATCCGGCACGCCGGAAGCGCGCCGCGGCATGGCGATCGAGAACGACGGTGAAGTCGGTCCGCCAGTCCGCGCCGAAATTGAGATAGACCTTGCCGCGCACCTCCGCCACTTCGCGTACGCGGTCCTCGACGATCTGCACGGTGCCGAGGTCGGAGCGTTCGATACGGGCGCTGCGGACCGCGTAGGCGGGGTGGCTCCAGATGCCCCGACGCGCCGCGCGAGCGGCCCGCTCCTGTTCCAGCATCTCGTGCACCAGCGCGCGGTTGTCGGCAAAGCTGCGGACCCGGGCCATTCCCCGGCGCAACAGGATCCCCTGCACCCACGAGCCGTCCGCCAGCGACAGCTGCGCCAGCCGCCGCCCGTGCCGGTCGCTTTCACGGCCGCCGTAGTGCAGCGTCACAGCGCGACCGAGAACGAGCGACTCGAGCGCCGAGATCGCCTGACCGGCCAGCTCCCGCATTGCCCGGTTCCGTCCGCCCGGCGCGGGCTTGGGCGCCTCGATGCCGACGAGGCGCACGTCGCGCCCGTCGGCGAGGCGCACGGTGTCGCCGTCGACCACCGCAGCGACGACCGACGTATCCCCGATCGTCAGGGCGACGGGCAGGGTCGGCAGCTCGGCCCACGCCGGTACGCCGGAGCCGGCGAGGCCGGTAACCAGCGCGAGCGAGAATGCTACCCTGCCGAACGCTGACATGTGCCGTGCCACTCCGCCGATGTCCACGACCGGCCGCATTCATAGCATGGCAAAAGAACGCCGTCAGTCCTCGTGACGACGCGTCCGGATGGCTCAGGACGCAGCCGACGATCGGCGATCTGTGGTAAGACTCGCGGATGGGCGACGGCGCCCGCATCGAGCGGCATGCGACGGGAGGAATCGATGGAATTGACGCGACGCCGGTTCTGCGGAGTTACGTGTTCGACGCTCGCGCTCGGCGCCACCGGCTGCGCGGTCAATCCGGCCACCGGCCAGACCGGGCTGATGCTGGTCTCGCCGGAACGGGAGAAGCAGCTCGGGGCCGAGGAGCACCCGAAGGTGATCCGCGAGTTCGGCGGCGTCTACGACGACCCGCGGGTCGCCGGCTACGCCGCCGCCATCGGCGGCCGGCTGGCGGCGGTGACCGAGCAACCGGCGCTCGGCTACACCTTCACCGTGCTGGACAGCCCCATCGTCAATGCGTTCGCTCTGCCGGGGGGGTACGTGTACATCACGCGCGGCCTGATGGCGCTGGCGGAGAACGAGGCGGAACTCGCGGGTGTGCTCGGACACGAGCTCGGACACGTCGTCGCACGCCACTCGGCACAGCGGCAGAGTACGGCGATACTGGCGCAGATCGGCGCCGGACTGCTCGGCGCGGTGACCGGCAGCCAGACCATCGGCAGCATCGCCGCCTCGGGTGCCGGCGTTTATCTGCGGAGCTTTTCGCGCGACCAGGAGTTCGAGGCCGACGGGCTCGGCATTCGCTACCTCACCCGCGCCGGATACGATCCCGGCGCCATGTCGAGCTTTCTCGCCAAGATGCGGGAGAACAGCCGCCTCGATGCCCGCATGGCCGGCCGCGACGAGAACGAGGCCGACGCGTTCGACATCATGTCGACCCACCCGCGCACCGCGCAGCGTGTCGATCAGGCGCTTCGACTCGCCGGCGCCAGCGTCGGCACGGGCGCCATCGGTCGCGACGCGTATCTGCAGCAGATCGACACGATGATCTACGGCGACTCGCCAACGCACGGCTATGCGCGGGGCCGGGATTTCCTGCATCCGGTGTTGGGGTTCGCGTTCCGGGTACCGGCCGGCTTCGACCTGCGCAACATGCCGGACCGGGTGGCGGCGTCGAGCGCCAGCGAGATCCTCGTGCTGTTCGACCGGGAGCCCGATCCGGTGACCGTCGGCCTGGATCGCTACATCGTCGAGGACTGGGCAAAGGGCAAGGACATCAGTGCGCTGCAGACGACAACTGTCAACGGCATGCCGGCGGCGCTCGCGCAGACGACGATTTCCGCCGACGGCCAGACGCTGCCCGCGCGCATCGCCGCGATCCGCTTCGCTGACGGCGCGGTCTACCGCTTTCTCGGGGTCGCCCCGGCCAATGCGGCGGCGCCCCTCGACCGCGCGTTCCGCGAAACCGTGTTCAGCTTCCGGCGGATCGGCGCCACCGAGTCCGCCTCGCTGCGCCCGTGGCGCATCCGGATCACCCAGGTTCAGCCCGGCGACACGGTCGGCGCGCTGGCCCGCGAGACGCCGTTCGAGGACTACCGCATCGAACGATTCGCCGTGCTCAACGGCCTCGATACCGGTCGGCCCCTGGTCGCCGGCACGAAGGTCAAGCTGGTCGTCGGATGACGCGACGGGCCGCGCGCCGGCTGGCGATCGGCTGCCCGAGCTGGGTGCTGGCGGGCCTCGTCGCCGGCTGTGCGGTCAATCCGGCGACTGGCGGACTCGATTTCATGCTCGTATCCCAGGAGGAAGAGCGGGAGATCGGGCGCGAGACGCATCGCGAGGTTCTCGCCGAGTTCGGCGGCGCCTATTACGACCCCGGGCTGGCGACCTATGTCGAGCGCGTCGGGGCGCGCATCGCGAAAACCGCCGAGATCCAGGAGTTCGAGTACCGGTTCACGGTGCTCGATTCGCCGAACGTCAACGCGTTCGCCTTGCCGGGCGGCTTCGTCTACGTCACCCGGGGCCTCCTCGCGCTGGTCGGCAACGAGGCGGAGCTCGCCGGGGCGCTGAGCCACGAACTTGCCCACATCAACGCCCGCCACGCGGCGCAGCGGCTGAGCCGCCTCAAGACCCGCGAGCGCATCTGCGCGGTGCTGATCTGCGACAGCGACGTTCCCGTGCTGCAGGATCTGGCGACGATCGGCGCCATGCTCGCCTTCGAGGGTTTCACGCAGGAGCAGGAGTTCGAGGCGGACCGCATCGGCATCCGCTACCTGCATGCCGCCGGGTACGACGTGTCGGCGATGCTGGCGTTCCTGAACAAGCTGCGGGCACAGACGGAACTCGAGGCGCGACTTGCCGGGACCGAGGATCTCCCGTCGGAGGAACGCCAGTATTCGCGGACGCACCCGCTCACGGGCGAGCGCGTCGCCCGCGCCGGCACGATATCGAAGGATTATCCGGCAACCCGGGGCCGCGTCGGCGAGGCCGACTATCTGGCCGCGATCGACGGCATGCTGTACGGCAATCGTCGGGAGTATGGCTTCGTCATGGGCCGCGTCTACGCCCACCCGATCCGCCGTATCACCTTCACCGTCCCGCACGGCTTCGCGCTGCAGGCCGAGAGCCGCCGGGTCACCGCGATCGGGCCCGAGGATTCGATCCTGCTGGTCGAACCGTCGCGGCTGCTGTTCGACGGGACGATGGAGGACTATCTCACCGGCACGTGGGGAAAGGGTATCGAGCTGCGCGATGTCCGCGCGCTCGAGGTCAACGGCATGGCGGGGGCAACGGGCTGGATGCGACGGGACAGCCCTGCCGGCCTGTTCGACTTCCGGCTGCTCGCGGTCCACGTCGAACCGGGCGTCATCTACCGCTTCCTGTTCGCGACGCGCGCGCACATGACCGAGCGGCTGAGCGAGGACATGCGGCGGACGACCTACAGCTTCCGACGTTTGAGCGGCGATGAGGCGGACGCCCTGCAGCCGCAGCGGATCCGCGTGGTCACGGCGAGCGACGGCGACAGCGTCGAGAGCCTCGCCGCGCAAACCACGTTCGGCGACGACGCCGCGGCGCGGCTTTCCGTCCTGAACGGCCTCGAGGGAAGCGAGGTGCCCGCGGGCCGGCTCGTCAAGCTGGTACGGCCCTGACCCGGGGAAGCGCGCCGGTGCCGAATCCTCGTAAGCGGATGATTTCCTAGACCTCGATCAGGATATCGTGCGGCGTCTCGACCCGGCGCTGGATCGAATCCCTGATCTTCATCAATGCCCGGTGCTCGAGCTGGCGCACACGCTCCTTGCTGACGCCGAGCTTGCGGCCCAGCTCCTCGAGCGTGGCACCGTCCTCCCGCAGGCGGCGCTGCCGGATGATCGTCTGCTCGCGCGGGCTCAGCTCGCGCAGCGCCTCCGCGAGCCAGCGCGACCGGGTCTCGCTGTCGCGCATGCAGATCGCCACATCCTCGGGATTCGGTCCGGTATCGGGCAGGAAATCCTGCCAATCGTCCTCGGACGAATCGGAAATCGGCGCGTTGAGCGACTGGTCGGACGCGCTGAGCCGGATCTCCATGGATTCGACCTCGCCGACGTCGACCTTGAGCTGCTGGGCGATGCTCTGCCGGCCCTCGTCGCTGAGGCGGGCGCCGGTCGCGTCCTCGATCCGCGCCCGCAGGCGCCGCAGGTTGAAGAACAGGGCCTTCTGCGCGGCGGTCGTCCCGGTCCGGACGATCGACCAGTTGCGCAGCACGTAATCCTGCATCGCCGAGCGGATCCACCAGGCGGCATAGGTCGAGAAGCGCACTTCGCGCTGCGGCTCGAACCGGGCGGCCGCCTGCATGAGTCCGACATTGCCCTCCTGCACGAGGTCGCCCATCGGCAGGCCGTAGTTGCGGAACCGGGTCGCGGTGCTGATCACCAGCCGCATGTAGCTGCGGACGAGCTGGTGCAGCGCCGCCTCGTCGCCCTGCTCGCGCCAGCGCCGCGCCAGCTCGAACTCGACATCCCGCTCGAGCAGCGGCTCGTTCATCGATGTCTTGATGAAATCCAGATTAGCGCGCTGGGTTTTTGGATCGTCGATATGGGCCATCGCTTGCGTCGCCGGCGGCGAAAAAAACGCCGTCTCCAAATCCTTATGCCACTGCCGTTAACACTTTCATCATAGCAAAAGCCAGAGCAATCAAGTCAACTTTTTTTGATCGCGCCCGACCGGCCGAAGGCCGCCTTTAGCAATGTATACGTGGCGTCCTCCGAGCCGGATCAATGGCCGTTCACGGCATCGATCGCGGCTGGCCGGGCCCGCATGCGTCGGAGGCTTCCGGCGGCGGCAATCACCGCCCGCACGGCCGCTGCGCGCAGCAACGGAACCGGGCTCGGCCGCGACCCCTCAGACCTCGATCCGATCGATCACCGCGCCGTCCGCGGCGAGGCAGGCGGCGACGAGCGGCCCGCCGAACCCGCAGCCGCCGTCGACCGTGATCGTATGCGGCCGCTCGGCGTAGCCGCGGTGGCCCGGATCGTAGCCGCGCACGACCCTGGCAAATCCGTCGAAGGCACTGTCGATGGTATCAAAGGCGTGCCCCGCCCACCAGAACGCGTCGCGCTGCAGTTCGAGCGGACGCTTGGGATCGAGGCCGCAATTGACGAACAGGATCTTCTCATCGCCCTTGACCGCGGCCCGTTTCAGGGCGGCGACCAAAGTGTCGTGCCCGGCGCAGCGGTGTACGGCGTCGCGCAGGCTCATCGTCCATTTGTTGAGTTCCATCGGGCCGGCCCGGGCGCTGCGCCTGCCGTCCTCGGGGTCGCCACCGTAGGCGCGCACGGTCGCGTCGACGCCGCGCTCGAGAACCCAATCGAGCACGTTCAGCGGGTCGCTGGCGAATTGCAGCTGCAGCAGCTTCTGCCACATCTCTTCCTGGCGGCCGCGCAGATAGACGATGTCGTCGGGAAACCGCAGCGGCGGGCGCGCCAGGATGCGCCTGCGGAACGCGATCAGCTCGCTCATCACGCCGCTCACGTCGGGGCCGTAGCCGAGATAGTCGCCGAGATAGATGAGCGCGTCACGGGGCTCGAACCGCGATTCCAGCTCGCCATGCAGCGCCGCCAGACGCCCGCACTCGCCGTGAATCGCACCCACCGCCCAGACCCGTCCCTTGGCGCGGATCGTCGCGATGGAAGTGGTGTCGCGCATCGTTTCCCTGAATCAGTCAACCGGCCCCGCGGTCGCAACACCACAAGGGCCGGTCTTCCGGTCTCACGCGAACTCGGTCAGGCGGCCTGCAGGACGGCCTCAAGCTTCTCCGTCGCCGTGTGCTCGTCGAGATCCTCGACGGCGGCGAACTCCCGCACCAGGCGGTCGAGCGCCGCCTGGTAGATCTGGCGCTCGCTGTACGACTGGTCCGGCTGGTCCGCGTTGCGGTGCAGGTCGCGCACGACTTCGGCGATCGACACCGGGTCGCCGGAGTTGATCTTGGCCTCGTACTCCTGCGCGCGCCGGCTCCACATCGTCCGCTTGACCCGGCTGCGGCCCTTCAGCGTCTTGAGCGCGCTCATCATCTGGTCACGCGACGACAGCGGCCGAAGACCGGAATTCTTGGCCTTCGCGACCGGGATGCGAAGCGTCATGCGGTCCGCTTCGAAATGGATGACGATCAGTTCCAGCTGGCAGCCGGCGATTTCCGCCTCCTCGATGCCGGCGACCTTGCCGACGCCGTGAGTCGGATAAACCACCCACTCGCCACCGCGAAATTCCATTCCGTTAATCGACGCGCTCATGTTCTTCTCTATACCTCTTGATGCTCACATCCTGGCAAGCCGCTCCGAACGCCGGCGAGCCGGCCGGGCCGCAATCCCGCTGTGCCAGGCGTCCCCGCTCTCGCGGGCCCGCTCGACCCCCCGCCGCGGTTCGCACCGGGTGCTCGCCCGCCCCTGTTGCAGTGCGGGGCGACGATTTCCCGCGACCCACGTTCGGTCACCTCGGTTTTAAGTGCGTCCCGATAGGCCCGCCACATGTCGACACGCGATATGGGCGCGCCCTCTCTCGTTCGCTAGCTTGGAAGCGAAATGTATCACATTTTTATGCTGATTTACAGGGGCTTGATGTGATCCCGCCCGGCACCCCGGTTTCCCGGCGTGAAAA
This sequence comes from Alphaproteobacteria bacterium, assembly GCA_041584475.1. Lineage (GTDB taxonomy): Bacteria > Pseudomonadota > Alphaproteobacteria > UBA8366 > JADFVY01 > JBFHDX01. Next base: position 4,858 of record JBFHDX010000028.1, on the reverse strand, counting down.
ATATGCTGCGGCGCGGCAGAAATCCGCTCGGCAATGCACTCACGGCTTGCCGGGATTGGGACTGAATTCGCGCTCGAACTTGTTCGGCACGTCCTTCCACTCGTCCGCGTCCGCCGGCGGCTCACCCTTGCGGGTGATGTTCGGCCATTTCTCCGCATATTCGCGGTTCATCTCGACCCAGGCCTCCGCCTCGCCGTCGGTATCCGGCACGATCGCCTCGACCGGACATTCGGGCTCGCAGACGCCGCAGTCGATGCATTCGTCCGGGTGGATCACCAGCATGTTCTCGCCGACATAGAAGCAGTCGACCGGACACACCTCGATGCAATCCATGTACTTGCAGCGGATACAGTTTTCGTTGACGACATAGGTCATGCCGACGCACTCCTCACTCTCCTTTCCCGGGCTCTCCGGGTGATCTATCCTCGCGCCCCGGGCCGTCAAGCACCCGCTTGCGGGCCTCGCCGCTCTCGCGGTCCGTGACATACAGAAGTCCGGCCACCCGCCGCAACAGGTTTGCTTCGAAATCGTGCAGGACGCCGTCGGCGTAGGCGACCTCCCACAGCATCTCGATCATCGAGACCCGTTCCGCGTGTTCGAAGTTGCGTCTGATCTCGCTGGTGAAGCCGTAAAGCCCGCCGGCCAGTTCGGTCTCGTCGTCCGCCGCCGCGATCAGGGCATCGGTCGCCGCCGCGTCGATGCCGAGCCGCGAGACGAGTATCTCCCCGATGCGGCGGCGCTCGACCTCGTCGAACGCACCGTCGAGCTTGGCCGCCTCGACGAGCAGCGCCGCCACCGCGAGCTGGAGTTCGGAGGCGCTGTGCGCGCCGTCGGCTTCGGCTGCCCGGCCCTTGCGCCGGAACAGGAAATCCCTCAGGAAATCGACCATGGCGCTGCCTAGCATGCGGCGCCGGGGCCGGCAACCCCGCCTCACCCCCGCAGCCGTTCCGTATCGCGCCGCTGCTTCTTCGTCGGCCTGCCGCTGCCCTGGTCGCGCCGCGCCGGCGCAGGCAGCGCCGCGTCCCTGCCGCCGCCCGGAAGCGGCGGCGCGAGATCCGAATAGAGGGTGCGGGCCTCGGCCGCCGGCCCGCGCCGTCGGCCGATCGCCGTGACCTCGACGACGCGGATGTGCGGGCCCTGCGGGAAGGTCAGCACGTCGCCGGGGCGAACCAGGTGGTGCGGCTTGGCGACGGGCTGCCGGTTGACCCGGAGCCGGCCCGCCGCGACCATCGCGTTGGCGAGCGTCCGGCTCTTGAAGAACCGCGCCCGCCACAGCCACTTGTCGACCCGCAGGCTGTCGCCGGCGCCGTCCCGCGCGCGGTTTCCGCTCACTTGCCGGCCACGAGCTTGCGCAATTCGGCGAACGGCGAATCGGCGCTCGCCGGCTTCCGGCGCCGCGACCGCCGCGGCTTCGCGGCACCGGTGCCGCGCGCGGCGATCAGCGTCTTGCCGTCCTCCCCGAGCTGCGTGCGGTAGCCGAGCACCGCGACGAGCGAGTCGAAGGCGGCGCCGTCGCAACCGGCAAGTTCGGCAAGCTCCGACGACACCGCAAAGGCCCCGGCGCGCGCCTTCCGGCGCAGCTTGGCCGACAGCGTCTCGGCGCGGTCGGCGCGCAGCGCCCGCGGCCCGAGCACGCGATAGCCGATCGCCGCCCAGAACCCTGCCGGCGCATCGGCCGCCGGCAGCGAGACCGCGTTGCGGCCCGGCAGGCACGGCGCCGTATCGCCGTGCCGCGCCGCCCATAGAAGCGCGCGCAGGCGGACGGCCTGCGGTTTGAGCAGGCTCGCCAGATACACCGTCTCGGTCCCGAAGCGGACGCCGAGGCGCCCCAGCGCCTTGCGGTCGTCGGCGCCGAGCCCCTTCAGCTGCGCCGAGGCGCGGCGGCGCTCGAGCGTTCCGAGGCCCTCGGACAGCTGGAAGGCGACGCCGCGGGCGGCGCTTGCCAGATCCGCCTCCAGCAGCGCGAACAACGGGCGCAGCCGGCGTCGCACATGGCCCTCGAGCCAGGCGGCGAGGCGCGCCCGCACGCGTTCCCGCTGGGCCCCTTCGAGCAGTTCGTTGCGCAGCACCTGGACGCGCGGGCGCAGCAGATCCTCGCCCGGCGCAAGCCGCGCGACCGCCGCCCCTTTCCAGCGCACGAGGCCCTCGTCGTCGAGGCGGAAATCCCCGTCCGGGGCGCCGACGAGCGCGGCGACGCGGCGCGCGATCTCGTGCCGCAACGCGGGCCGCGCCGCGGCGAGCATGGCCCGGTCGGCCTCGCTGCCGGTGGCGGCGTCGGCGACGAAGGCGAGGCCGTCGATGCGACCGACCGCGTGTCCCTCGACGACGACCTCGCCGCCGCCGGTGACCGCGGCGAGCACCGGCTCCCCGGCGCCGCGCCGGCGGCCCAGCGCGGCCGCCCGCTGATCGACGAAACGCTGCATCAGCCGGTCGTGCAGCGCGTCCGACAGCCGGTCCTCGATGGCGCGCCCGCGCTCCTGCCAGTAGGCGGCATCGCTCAGCCAGTCGCCGCGGTGGCCGATATAGGTCCAGGTGCGGATATGGGCGAGCCGCATCGTCAGCGTGTCGATGTCGCCGCCGGTGTTGTCGAGCCGGTTGATGTGCCGCGCCACCCAGTCCTCCGGCAGGCGCCCGTCGCCATCCATCAAGTGCAGATACACCTGATGCAGCAGCGCCGCATGGTGGTCCGGCATGATCTTGCGGAAGTCGGGGATCTGGCAGACCTCCCACAGCAGTCGCACGGCGGCCGGGTTGGTCGCCCGCGCCTCGACGTCGGCGTCGCGCGCCAGCGCCGCCAGCGCCTGGTGGTCGTCGGCATCCCGCGGCCGCATCAGGTAGCGTTTCGGCGGGCGCCGCTCGAGGCTGCGCAGCAGCGCCCGGGGCGACGAGAAATCGAGCAGCCGGTTGCGCCAGTAGACCGCGTCCACGGCGTCGAAGCTGTGCGCCTCGACGGCCTTCACCACCTCGTCGTCGAGCCCGCCCACGCCGTTCGTCGTGCCGAACGTGCCGTCGCTCATGTGGCGGCCGGCGCGACCTGCGATCTGGGCGATCTCGGGCGCCGACAGCGGCCGCGGACGCAGCCCGTCGAACTTGCGCAGCCCGGCGAAGGCGACGTGGTCGATGTCCATGTTGAGACCCATGCCGATGGCGTCGGTCGCCACCATGTAGTCGACCTCGCCGGCCTGGTACATCTCGACCTGGGCGTTGCGCGTGCGCGGGCTCAGCGCCCCGAGGACGACCGCCGTGCCGCCGCGCTGCCGCCGGATCGCCTCGGCGATCGCATAGACCTGATCGACCGAGAAGGCGACCACCGCCGAGCGGCGCGGCAGCCGGTTGAGCTTGGCCTCCCCGGCATAGCCGAGCGTCGAGAAGCGCGGGCGGCTCTCGACCTCGGCCTGCGGCACGAGATGCCGCAGCAGCGGCCGCATCGTGTCGGAGCCGAGCAGCATGGTCTCCGAGAGGCCGCGGGCGTGCAGCAAGCGGTCGGTGAAGACGTGGCCGCGCTCGGCGTCGGCGGCGAGCTGGATCTCGTCGATGGCGAGGAAATCGACCTGCCGGTCGAGCGGCATCGACTCGACGGTGCAGACGAACCAGCGCGGGCGCGGCGGGACGATCTTCTCCTCGCCGGTGACCAGGGCCACCGAGGCGCGGCCGCGCAGCCGGACGATCTTGTCGTAGTTCTCGCGCGCCAGCAGTCGCAGCGGAAAGCCGATCATGCCGGTGGCGTGACCGAGCATGCGGTCGATGGCGAGATGCGTCTTGCCGGTGTTGGTGGGCCCGAGCACGGCCCGGATTCGATTGCGGTCGTGGGTCGACGACATGGCTGGCATACAACATCGTTCGCCGCCGCGCCCGGCGCAAGCGTTTTTGCCTCTATTGTCCGTGATTTCGCGGCGACTATAGTCGCTGCATGGACGAGTCGCGCGACGAGGCGAAGTTCGCCGCTGCCGGCCCCGCCGATCCGGGCGCGAGCCTGCTGCTCACCGACCTCTACCAGCTTACCATGCTGCAGTCCTATTTCGAGCACGGCATGACGGATGCCGCCGTGTTCGAGCTGTTCTTCCGCGCGCTGCCGGAGCGGCGCGGCTTCCTCGTCGCGGCGGGGCTCGAGCAGGCGGTGGGATTTCTGGAGCAGGCGCGCTTCACCGAGGCCGAGCTCGACTGGCTGGCGGCGAGCAAGCGCTTCCCGCGCGACTTCGTCGACCGGCTGGCGGCGCTGCGCTTTACCGGCGACGTGCACGCGCCCGCCGAGGGCACGGCGATCTTCGCCGACGAGCCGGTCATCCGCGTCACCGCGCCGCTGCCCGAGGCGCAGCTGGTGGAGACGCGGCTCATCAACATCCTGCATTTCCAGACGCTGATCGCCTCCAAGGCGGCGCGCATGGTGCTCGCCGCGCCGGGCAAGCGGCTGATCGATTTCGGGCTGCGGCGGGCGCACGGAGCCGAGGCCGGGCTGATGGCGGCGCGCGCGAGCTACATCGCCGGCTTCGCCGGCAGCGCCACCGTGCCGGCCGAGCCGCGTTACGGCGTGCCAATCTACGGCACCATGGCGCACTCCTTCATCCAGGCGCACGACAGCGAGGAAGCGGCGTTCGAGAACTTCGCCCGCTCGCGCCCGCAGTCCGTGATCCTGCTGATCGACACTTACGACACCGAGGCCGGCGCCGAGAAGGTGGCGAAGCTGGCGCCGAAGCTGGCCGCGGACGGCATCGCGGTAGCCGGGGTGCGGCTCGACAGCGGCGATCTTGCGGACCATGCCCGCAAGGTTCGGAAAATACTGGACGGGCACGGGCTCGCGGAGGTGGCGATCTTCGCCAGCGGCGGCATCGACGAGGACCGGCTTCTGGCGTACGTCGGC